>JAYTXD010000001.1:0-11668 GCA_043743105.1 Candidatus Saccharimonadota bacterium
CGCTGCTGTCGTATATATTATGCCGCGTATATCAGCAGGCAAGTCCTCGGGCTTTTTCATAGCGTCAAATTGTTTGAGACAGGTAGCAACTGTCATTGGTTCGTCGGCACCGGCATTGAGGCCAAGAATGGTAGGGCGCAGTAATTTATCAAAATAGCTTTCGTTTTCTTTTTCTTTCCAGCCAAGACGGTTCAGCTCAATCGCAGTAAGCTTAATAATGAACGGTTTCAAGCCTTCGCGAATACTTTCGTCATCCATTACCCTACGGATTTCCCCTAAGTTGAGGGCAATAATGTCCCAAACCGCCGAGTTATCTTCTGCTTTGTATGCGGCCAGCAACTGCAAAGCGGAGCTTAATGATGTATAGCCTGCTTTGGCAGCTTCAAAACTATCTGCTAGCAAGCCCAACCTATCGAGGGGTGAGTAGTTTACGATTAAAGATGAAAACTCAGTTATGCTGGCTGGGTCATAGATCGTTCGATAAAATCCACTTTGGCCCACGTTGATCTTACTTGCGGAAGCGCCCTTGTACACAGCCTCGGCGCTTGTGAAGCTTTCAGGGGTATCCTGAGTGCCCAGGACGGGTATCGGCCAATGCATAGGCTCGATTTTAGCCGGCTTATGAAGATAAAAACGTTGCTGGCTGAGTGTTGTCTTGCCGTTTTCTGTGGTAGCAGTGACTATTGGGAACCCTGGGCGAGACGTCCAAGTATGCATAAAAGCTTTAACTGGTTTTTTGGACACCGTTTCGAGCGCTTGCCAGAGGTCGAGTGTATCGGTGTTTTTGTAAGCAAACTGTTTTAGGTAGTGACGCAGCCCATTACGAAACGCCTCTGGGCCCAAATAACCATGAAGCATATGGATAACGCTGGCCCCCTTAGCGTAGCTGATGGTATCAAAAATACTTCGGATCTCGTCAGGGTGATTAATTGACACCTCTATAGGGTGTGTATTATTAAGTGCATCGAGCTTCATGGCACTTTGTTGTTCGTCTACAATAAACTGCGTCCACATCTCCCATTCAGGAAAGAGTGTATCGACTGCCATATATTCGACCCATGATGCAAAGCCCTCATTTAGCCATAAGTCTGTCCACCAACGCATCGTCACAAGGTTGCCGAACCACTGGTGGGCAAGCTCATGCGCAACTACCATAGCAACATACTGCTTCGTGGGAAGGCTCGTGTTTTTGGGGTCAACTAGCATACAGTGCTCTCTGTACGTAACCAGCCCCCAGTTTTCCATAGCTCCAGATGCAAAGTCGGGTAACGCTATCATGTCGAGCTTAGGTAGCGGATAGGGTATATCGAAGTAATCTTCGTAAAATTCGAGCGATTTAACGGCTACATCAAGCGCAAAATCAGTGTGTTTAACATTGTCTGGTGTTGCAAAAGCGCGCACTAAAGTGCCATTTTTGGTTTTAGCTTGTTTTGAGTCGATGTCGCCGTAGACAAAGGCGAGGAGGTACGTGGACATGATAGGCGTCGGCTCAAAGATAGTTGTGCGAATACCATCTTCTTCTAATACAGTCCGCGCAGGGGTGTTGGCGATAACTATTCCGCCATCTTTTGGGGTATTGAGGGACAGGTCGAAGGTAGCCTTAGCTTCTGGTTCGTCTATACATGGAAAAACTTCGCGGGCGTGATGGCTTTCAAATTGGGTCGCAAGCAAGAACTTTTTTTTGCCACCCTGCGTAAAGTAGCAAGGGTATAAGCCGTTCATGGGGTCGGTAATAGTGCCGCTAAATTCAAGGACAAGGTGGTACTCGCCAGGGTACAACATTTCGGTAGTATGCAACCGGACTTCGTCATATGACTTATGCTTGTTGATGCGGTCCACTTTTATCTCGGTGCCTTCAGAACTACTCCCTTTTTTGTTGACCTTGTGAAGCACAGCTTTAGTTATCTGTAGATCTTTCTGGTGAAAAGTCAAACGTTTGCTTGGCCGGCCGGTTTTTTTGCCGCGTATAGTCACCCAGCCGCTAAACTTCTTACCCTCAGGGTCGAGAGTAAGCTCTAGGTTGTAAGACTCAGGTTTAAAGCTTTCGTAGAGGCGGGTAACAGTTTGTTTCATCACTTAATTTTAGCATGCTGTACATTTGAGCGCTGTTGTAGTAATATACAAGTATTCATCCGGCCGTCTTGGTCGGATTTTTAAATGAAAAATAAGGAGAAGATTATGGAATTAGACATGAAACAGCTCGGTTTGGCCATTAAGACCATTGCCGAAGAGAAAAACTTAGACGAAAAAGTTGTACAAGAAGTTGTCGAACAGGCGCTTGCTGCTGCCTATCGCCGCGATTATGGCGACCGCGAACAAGAAGTACGCGTTACTATGAACCTCAACAACGGAGATGTAGATGCTTATGTCACCAAAAACATCGTCGATAAAGTAACGGACGAATTTATCGAAATCAGCTTGAAAGAAGCAGGTGTTATGCGTAAGAACGCTGTTGTTGGCGAAACTATAGAAATCCACCAAAAAGTCGAAAGCTTCGGCCGTGTTGCCGCCCAGACTGCTAAACAAGTAATTTTGCAGCGTCTCCGCGAAGCTGAGCGTGAAATTGTCATGGCCGAATACGAAGATAAGATAGGTACCGTCATTAATGGTCTTGTTGGTCGCGTAGAAGGTAACATTGTCCGGATGGAACTAGGTAAAGCGCAAGCAATAATGCCAAAGAGCGAGCAGATCCAAAGCGAGCGTTACTACCCTGGACAGCGCTTGAAGGTGTATCTCAAAGACGTGGAGCGTGGTTTTCGTGGTCCACAGTTGGTCGTATCACGTGGCTGCCCCGAGTTTGTTGAATGGCTTTTTAGGGCTGAAGTGCCAGAAATGGAAAGCGGTGCTGTCAGTATCAAAGCCATTGCCCGCGAAGCAGGCGTGCGCTCTAAGCTAGCAGTAACATCAAGTGTCAGCGGCGTTGACCCTGTAGGCACCTTTGTTGGTGGTCATGGTACTCGTGTGAATGCCGTTATGAGCGAAGTGGGCGAACAAGAGAAGATTGATATTGTAGTCTGGAATGACGACCTCAAAACCTTTATTGCCCAGGCACTATCGCCAACCAAGGTAAACCGAGTTGAAATTCATGAAGATGTTAAAAAAGCAGGGGTGTTTGTGAACGAAGATCAACTTAGCATAGCTATTGGTAAGAGTGGTCAAAACGTCCGCTTGGCTAGTAAGCTCACAGGCTACGACATCGACATTATTGCCGACAAGCCAGTTGCTCCAGAAGCGGAAACAGTTGTTGAATCAGCCAAGCCAATCCAAAAACTTAAGAAGAAGGAACAGCTGGAAAGCTCACTACTGGACGCAATCGAAGAACACGGCGAATAGTTACGCAAAGTAATAGAAGCCATCAGTTGCACAGGTCTAGACAACAGGAAAACTGGCTAAAGTTATATTATTAGCACTCTTGACACGCGAGTGCTAATTACGTTATTCTGATCGTGTGATAAAGATAACAGTTATTTGGCAAAGAGAGGAGGTACAATAAAACAATGATGCCTCAGAACCCTGATTTTCAAGAATTTTTGAACCATTTAACAGAGAACGCTTTGCAGAGTCTCAAGCATGCCGATGCCATAGCACGAAGTTTTAACAGCCCGTATATCGGTACGGAGCATCTTCTGCTTGGCGTACTGGCGCAAGAAACTTCAATGGGAGCAAAAGTTCTTGAGGGCGCTGGTATAACGCTAGATCGTGCACGTGTAGCGCTTAATACGGCACCAAAAAGCCTGGTCATCAACATGGGCGCCAAAGGCCTTAGCGAAACAGCCAAACTAACTCTTAAGATGGCTTACGAACTAGCCCAGGAATTTAACCAAGATTTTTGTGGCACAGAGCATATTTTATATAGTATTTTGAGCCAAAAAAATGCACGCGCAACGACACTTTTGCGAGACATGAATGTGAGTGTCGATAGCCTAAACAACGAACTCGAGCAATTTTTAAATCGTCAACATTTCGAAGACGACAGCAATACAATTACACGTCGACGTGGCAAAAAAAGTAATCATCAAAAAACGGCACTTGATACATACGGTACAGATATGACTGCCCAAGCTCGCGCTGGCAAACTTGACCCTTTTGTTGGTCGTGAAGACCAGCTAAAACGCGTTATTACTATATTAAATCGCCGAACTAAAAATAACCCTGTTTTGATTGGAGAGCCAGGCGTTGGCAAGACTGCTATCATTGAAGGTTTGGCTCAGAGAATAATCGCGGAAGATGTACCCGACAGTCTTCTCGATAAACGTATAATTATGCTTGATCTTGCTGGGATGATAGCCGGCACAAAATATCGCGGTGAATTCGAAGAACGGCTAAAAAAAGTGATGGCAGAACTTGAGGACGACACAAAGTCCGTTTTATTTATTGATGAAATTCATTTGCTGGTCGGGGCTGGTTCTGCCGAAGGTTCTATGGACGCCGGCAATATTTTAAAGCCCGCTTTAGCTAGGCGTAAAATTCAAGTCATAGGTGCAACAACTACCCACGAATACACCAAGTATATTGAAAAAGACGCTGCATTAGAACGAAGATTCCAGCCAATTCAGGTGCCAGAAACAACGCCTGCCGAAACATTGGCTATCTTAAAAGGTCTGCGGAAGCACTATGAAACCTTCCATGGCGTGTCGATTGGTGACGAAGTACTCGAAGACACCGTAAATCTAGCAAAACGCTACGTCAATGACAGATTTATGCCCGATAAAGCTATAGATTTGCTTGACGAAGCTGCCGCTCACTTGCGTGTTGATAAGGGCAAAACACCTCCTGAATTACGCAAGGTACATAAAGACCTAAAGCTAATGGACGTACGCATTGAAGAAGCGGTTGATAATGAGGATTACCAAAAGGCGGCCGAGTACAAACAAAAAGCAAGTCAACTGCAGGTGAGCCTAGACAAACTGCAAAAAGCTGGCAAGGGAGCTAAACGACTTAATCTTACAAGCGAAGACGTTGCAGACGTTGTAGCACGCATGACAGGTGTGCCAGTGAGCAAAGTTATTCGCTCCGAAGCAAAATATTTACGCAATCTTGAAGGGGCACTCAGTAAGCACATTATCGGTCAAGACGAAGCAGTTGAAGCTTTGGCGCGTGCTGTAAGGCGCAATCGAATTGGCATTGGCCAAACGACTCGCCCGATTGGCTCATTTATTTTTCTTGGCCCAACAGGCGTTGGTAAAACTGAGCTTGCAAGGGTACTATCACGAGAGTTTTTTGGGTCAGATAAAAACCTTATCAAGATTGATATGAGCGAATTTGGGGAGCATCATAATGCGTCTCGTTTAGTTGGCGCACCAGCTGGATATGTAGGCTACGATGACGGTGGTCAATTGACAGAAAAAATTCGTCATCAACCATATAGCGTGGTACTGTTTGATGAAATTGAGAAAGCTCACCCAGAAGTGTTTAACATACTCCTTCAGATTCTAGAAGATGGCAAGCTTACCGATGCCAAGGGTCGCGCGATTGATTTTACCAACACTATAGTCATTATGACCAGTAACATTGGGGCCGAAAAGTTGCAAAAAGAGGCAGGGCTAGGGTTTAGTGCTAGTGCTAAAAAAGACTTTGATAACCTTGATGCGGCTCATGCTCAAAACAAGAGCAAAGTGCTTGATGAGCTAAAGAAATTAATGCGCCCTGAGCTCTTGAACCGTGTAGACAAGACTATTGTCTTCCGTGCACTTACTAAAAAGGATGCACTCAATATTGTCGACTTGCAGATAGACGAACTCCGTAATCGCTTGGTAAAACACGGACTTGGTTTAGCGGTCAATAAAACTGCCAAAGAATTAATGCTAGAGCAGGGATATGATGCAAAAAACGGGGTACGACCGATGCGTAGGTTAATACAGGACGAAATTGAGGATCATATAGCCAGTGGGTTACTAGACGAAAGCTATCAAAAAGGCGATGTCGTGTCGGTAACTAAAAAAGGTTACAAGCTGGCCTTTGCCCCGGTGCGCGAAAAAGCCTAGACCGGCTACAGATAAATGGCTACACTTAATAGCAACATGAGCAAACGGACATATTTTAGCCTTCTCGTAACGCTACTGTTGGTTTCTGCGCCAATTGCGGGTATTTGGCAGCGACAAGCACTCTATGACGCGGTACGGCTACATGGGTATGTCGCACCTTATGAAGTAAGTCAACTCGCTACCGATAGTGGCATGGCACCATCAACCCGTCGGCTATTTTACGTATATCATCCTAGTATTGAAGAAAAGGCCGGCTTCAACAAGTCCTGCCGCGATAACGAGCAAACCATTGTGCTGGGGTGCTATGTCGACAATAAGGGCATTTATATGCTGCGCGTGACGGACGAGCGCCTAGCAGGCGTTGAGCAGGTAACAGCCGTGCACGAAACGTTGCATGCGGCCTATGCCAGGTTGTCTAAAAAAGAACGGAAGCGTGTTGATGCTATGACAGCTACTTATTTTGCAAGTACTACAGACCAAAGGCTTAAAGACACCGTTGTACTCTATGAAAAGCAAGATCCGAGCGTGGTGCCCAATGAATTACATTCCATTATAGGCACCGAAGAGCGGGTGCTTCCAGAGCCGCTAGAACAATACTACAAGCAGTACTTTACGGATAGGTCTAAGGTGGTTACATACTCGGAGCTATATGAAAAAGCCTTTACCGAACGAAAAAATCAGATTGTTGCATTTGATACTGAACTAAGCTCGCTAAAGGTCCAGATCGATACCCTGCAGTCGACTTTATTGTCACAATCAACAGAAATAGGTGCAGAACGAGAAAGACTGAGCGGTTTAAAATCGTCAGGCCAAACAAGCGCCTTTAATATTGCTATACCAGCCTATAATTCCAGGATAAATAAATATAACGTGGATATCGATACGCTGAGTAGCCTAATTGCCCGTTACAATTACATTGTCCCAAAGCGCAACGCCATAGCTAGCGAAGAATCAGATTTGGTCAACGCAATCGACAGCCGTAGCAGCGTGCCCGCCCGTCAATAATAAACATCTGATACACTAAGAGTCATCATGGTGAAAAAAACTGCGGTAAAATTCGTATGCAGCAACTGCGGTGCAGTTCATAGTTCGTGGATGGGTAAATGTTCAGAATGCGGTGAATGGAATACGCTTGTAGAGCAGTTGAGCGACACACAGCTTGCAGGTACAGGAGGACGCAAGCTTAAGGCCGTGACCTCCGCACAAGTCATAGAGCAAAAAGAAGTTACTCGCATACCAAGCGGCAGTTTGCAAATGGATGAAGTATTAGGCGGTGGATTTGTACCGGGCAGTGTTTCGTTGCTCGCGGGTCAGCCAGGTATTGGTAAGAGCACACTTTTACTGCAGGTTGCCTATGCTGCTTCAAAAAGAGTAGCAGTTTTATATATAAGTGGGGAGGAGTCGGTTCAGCAGGTAGGATTACGGGCAGTGCGGCTAGGTGCGGCATCCGCCTCACTTGAACTTACTAGTAGTAATTCTGCCGATGATATTGCCGCTACCATTGCGACTGGTGAGTACGAACTCGTTGTTGTTGATTCTATCCAGACAATTAGTGCAGCCGCGGTAACCTCAGCGGCAGGATCGGTGAGCCAAATTACTAACTCGACTCATATGCTCATGCAAGCCGCTAAACGCAGCAATACTGCCCTCTTATTAGCTGGCCATGTTACCAAGGAGGGTTCGATTGCTGGGCCCAAGGTGCTTGAACATGTTGTTGATGTGGTGCTACAACTCGAAGGCGACCGTTACGGAGGTTTTAAGGTTCTTAGAAGCGTTAAAAACCGCTTTGGAAGTACGAATGAGTCGGCAATTTATGAAATGGTAAAGAATGGTTTACAGCCAGTCGAAAACCCATCGGCAGCACTACTCGCGGAGCGTCAAGTGAGCGATGGGTCGGTTGTCCTAGCGACACTCGAAGGTGCCCGCCCTCTGTTAGTAGAGGTACAGGCACTCGTAAATACGACCTCCTACGGCTATCCTAAACGTGCTGCCAGTGGTATTGACCTTAACCGTGTTAACTTACTTATTGCAATGTTAGAACGGCGTACGAAGCTTAATTTGAGCGATAAAGATATTTATATCAATATTGTTGGTGGACTCAAGATTACCGAACCCGCTGCAGATCTGGCAGTTTGTATGGCTATAGCCAGCGCCAGTAAGGGCATGAAACTTAAAAAAGATGCCGTAGTTTTCGGCGAAGTAGGGTTAAGTGGCGAGGTGCGACGAGTGCCATCTGCCGAAAAGCGCCTAAGTGAGGCTAAAAAGCTAGGGTTTATTGGTGCCATAGGTCCTATTATGAATGCTTCATCTAGGGGAACTTTTTTGCTACCAGTGCGAGACATCAGAAGCGCACTAAATGAATTTCTTGAAAAAGACTAGGTGCTGTTTGGGCGTTTGTGAATATTCTGGTTAGTAGCCAGATGTTGTGATTGTGGGAGATACATTGTTTGTATCGCGAGCATATACGGTTCGGCCAGCAGGCAGAGCTGATTTAGGTGATTTTTCACAACTGTTTGTGCCGCTACAAACTGCATTACCATTCGATTCGAATACTGATACGAGGCCAGCTCCACCTGTCCAGCTAAACGTTACTTTATTTCCAGAAGAGGATTGGGTAAGACTTATTAGGTTAATGGTTTCCGAAGTACTAGTCGCGTCGTAAAGCACGCTGTCGATGACTTGCGCTGAAATTGAGCGTGAGCCTGCGCCGGTAGGCGTGTAGCTGGTCGAACAACTATTGTTGCTACAATCTCCGACATCGAAACCTTGGATTGTTTGTCCATCAACAATGATGTTTACTCGGCCTCCTCCCTTATCGCCGTTGCCCGAAAGATCATGCGTTCCAGCTCCCACGGTTGCCGTAATATTGTAGCTATTACCAGATTCTAAATTTACAGTAATACTTATAGTCGGCTTACTGTCGGTACAGAGGTGGACGTCATCTTTTTCGTTGGTGTTAACACTTCCGCTTACAAAAGTATCACCACTAAACGCGGCTGCACCTGCACCATCGAGCAGCTTTTGGGCAATGGTAGGGGTACATTCAGTAGAAAGCTTGTTAGATATAATATCTATTGTTTGTTTTTGATTAGCGGTAGCATTTTTGTTTTGGTACCACGAAGGAAAAAGGTCATTCTTGGGGCTTGGTTCAACCGACCCATAGCCAACATGACTGTTAAGTACATAAGCGGGGAGTGTTTGCACGCCAGCTGGCTTTGGGATGTCTTTTGGTGGCAAATCCTGGTGCGCTGCACGCATCCAACCTTGCCAGATAGGTAGTGTCATATTTTCCATTGAGCCGCTCATGGCTTTGGTATGATCATGATAACCAACCCAAACAGCGGCAGCATACTTGCTTGTAAATCCTACCATCAGTCCATCCTTTGCATCATTGGTTGTACCTGTCTTAAGCGAAAAATTCCAGGTGCCCTGGCCGTTATTAAAGCGTTGTGGCTTAGGGTTATTAAAGTAGCTGGCATTTGGGTCCGAAATCATATTGCCAACTATATAAGCCGAATCAGGGCGGACAACTTGCGTGCCAGCGCTTGGCTTCCACGTGTAAATCGTTTTTTTGTTATCGTCAACAACTTTGAGGATGTATGCTTGCGGAATGTTTAGGCCATTACGCGCTAAAGATGAATAGCCGTGTACATGTTCGTCGAGTTTTAGGTAGGCCCCATCGCCAATAGCAGATGATCCATAACACTGAGATTGATTATTGCCAGTAAGGTCGGCAGTACCAGATGGATAACAGCGATAACCATAAGCGTTGCTATTACCTGGATCCATCAGTTTGTTTGCAACCGTAATTGTCTTCTCGATCCCAGCGGTAAGCATTGCCTTAACGGCAGGCACGTTACGTGAGCCGCCAATGGCGTAACGAAGCGTTACGGGGCCGGGATAGGTACGGCTATAGTCAAACAAACAGTTACCGCCGTTTTCTGGCAAAGACTTATTGGTACATGGGTAGCCAGGCAGTGGACCCTGGGTGTCATAAAGTACCGAACCAGCGCCAAAATTTGTAGTGTTTTCAATAAGTGACGTATAGTCGTATCCCTTAAAGCTAGATCCAGGAGAAATTGGCAAACGAGCATAGTTGTTTTCGCCAAAAGTTGTATCTTTAAAATCAGGTCCACCAACTAGTGAAACAATTTGGCCGGTTTCGACATCTTCTGCTACAAAGGCTGCAGTATCGCCACCCTGGCGGTGAATTTGTCCCATGCCCTTCGCAAGTTGTTCTTCTGCCGTCTTTTGAAGCGTCAAATCAAGCGTTGTCGTAACTTTCCAGCCACCGCGCTTGTAGGTTTGTTCAAACTTATTTTCTAATTGTTCTTTAGCCGCAAGCACAAAATAAGGTGCACTGATGTTATTGCCATATTTATCTGGTTTGCCCTGTATGGTTGAGAGAACATCAACTTTTTTTGCTTCATCTCGTTGTTTTTTTGTAATTTTACCCAGTTGTTGCATCACATCAAGGGCATAGTCCATTCTTTTAACAAGTTGTTGCTTGCCGCCAGTTTTGTAATATGGGCCATACGGCGAAAAATATGATGGTGATTTTGGTATAGAGGCCAAGAACGCAGATTCACTAATGGTGAGGTCTTTCGCTGATTTATGAAAATAATCCTTAGAGGCCGCTTCAACACCATATTCGATGTTGCCATAAGGTGCTGAATTGAGATAACCAGTTAAAATCTCGTCTTTTTTGTAGGTACGCTCTAGTTCAACAGAAAGGATCAACTCTTTAATTTTTCTTGCGTAGGTACGGTCTTTGGTCCAATCCTGCGTAAGCTTAACTAGTTGCTGCGTGATAGTCGAACCACCCTGTGCGGTTGAACCACCTGATACGTTGGCAACGCCTGCACGTAAAATGCCCTTAACGTCAAAGCCGCCATGCTTAAAGAAATCGCGGTCTTCGAGAGCAACAGTCGCGTCCTTAACATATTGAGAAATTTGATCTTGCTGTACTGGTATACGCTTAATAGCGTCGTAGTCTTCCCACAAGAGCGTTTGGCCAGTTTTATCAAAATAACGTACACTGCCCCCAATTTTATCTCCCGTGAGCTCTTTGAGATTTGGCAAGTCCTTTCTAAAGTAAGCGAAAACACCCATCAACACTACAAACACAACAACAAATGCTATCCCTATCAGTTTGAGTCCCATAATAAGCCCCTGTTTGCTAAACCAGTAGCGGTATACGCGCCTCGGTTGTAGCCGGAATAAAATTCGCTTAAACCTGCCCTTTGGCATGTCACGGAGCATTTCGGCCTTCCGGAGCTCTCTTCTATCGCGGTTGGCAATATAACGCTGTATGAAGCCGTGCTGTAGTTTTATCTTCTGGCCGCTCTTGGTGGTATAGACGTTTGGTCGAGATTTAGTTTTACGGGTTCTACTAGTGTTATTTGGGGAGTCTTTTTTAGTCATAACAATTCTTTAACGGTCAAAACGCTCCTTATGTTCCGCTACATTATAGCAAAGCTACTATTATCGATATAAGCTTACTAATTATGCTGAATTATGTCGTAAACTGTACGATTGGTATCTATAAAATGCTATTATAGGCTTTATAGCCCCCAGTAAATCAAAATGTGTAAATTTTGAGTGATGGATGACTAAGACATAACTACTGGTTTTGTAACAAAGCATATCCGTAGATATGGTGCGAAGCAAACCAGTAGTTATGG
>JAYTXD010000002.1:0-23446 GCA_043743105.1 Candidatus Saccharimonadota bacterium
GTAATGTACTTCAGACCACCAAAGATGATCATGATGACTGATACGATACCAACGATCAGAGAGAACAGGTTAATGATGCTGTGTAAAATATCGTTAATACGCTGCTGAGCCTGTGCATCCGTAATGCCGCCACTGTTACAATCGGTATTAACGTTAAGGTTAGCACCGGCGCATAAGTTCTGCTGAATGCCTTCGGCTGCATACGCCCCACCTACAAATGCGAGGGGAGTAATCGATGCAACAGCGATTGAAATTGTGAGCAATATTTTCTTTAGCATAGAATGTTAGTTCCTAATTTAGCTTAAGCGCTGATTGCTTTTGCAAGAACAAAGCGGACGATGATCTGAGCAAGGGCAACAATGACAAGGCCAATAACAGCGTAGAGAATGGTGTTTTTAGCGTTGCCAACATTACCGTCATTACCACCAGAGGTAATGTAACGGAAACCACCAACAATGATCATAAGTACCGCTACGACACCAACGACGAGTGAGAAGATATTTATAATGTTCTTGATAAGACCGTTTGCTTCGGTTGTACCAGTGGTATTAACGGTATTACAGTTTGCAGCTTCTGCGTTTGTGTCGAGACCAACACCACCACACAAGTTGTTTCTAATATCTGCTTGAGCATGCACCATAACTGGTGCGAGCACTGGTACTGCAAGTAGTAGAGCGCTTGCCGCTACGACTAATGACTGTTTGATTTTTTTAAACATTGTGATTATTTCCTTGTTTTAACTTACGTTTATTTATAGCACTGTTAGAGGTCCTATACAAGTGCTTATGTTTATTGGACATATAGCTACTGTACTTGATTAAACACCATTTCCTGAAGGTGGGCCAGGATTTTCTTGGACCGCTGGGGTAGGGCTGCTAGTACTAGTTGCCTTATTCAGCGTAAACCGCACAATGACCTGCGCCATAGCAACCACCACAAGCCCTATAACAGCATAGAGAATGGTGTTTTTAGCGCTCCCAACCTTGGCACTGTCGCCTCCTGATGTAACATATCGAAAGCCCCCAAACACAACTACAATGGTCGCCGTGACTCCTACGACCCAAGAGAGTACGTTTACGGCAAGTTTTATAGCACCCTGCACACTACCACTACCAGTAGGCTCGCTGCAAGGGTCTGCAGCTGCTGAATCACTACTGGTCTGACCAATACCTGCACATACATCATCGGCGGGGGTGCAACTCGATGTATCAGCTGGGGCACAGGCAGCTTTAACCGTCTGTCCGAGCAATCCGAGTACTGTCAGGGAAGTGAATACGGCGATAAGCACGAGAGATAGTTTTTTCATATAATTCCTTTATTTTACTTTATTAACGATAAATAATATGATCCCGCGCGCAGATACTGAAACTACCAAACCTATAACAGCATACAAGATAGTGTCTTTAGCACTCGCAACTTTGCCAGGATCACCCGTAGATACAACATATTTAATTCCACCCAGTATTATGATAATAATACTCGCTACACCTGTGAGGAAGGTGATGAGATTGATCGCTTTCATCAAAATACCACCACTCCCGGTAATAGTATTCCTGCCCGACGTATCAGCACATACAGCCGTGTTAGTAGTGTCTGTAACTCCTGGTTCACCAGTTGTAGCGTTTGGCTCGATGGCTGAATGGCATATACCCTTAAACGCACCAATGACTTCCGCATATACCTTAGGAGCGGTAAACACAGCCAAACAAATAGGCAAGAGCAGTATAAAAAGATAGCGTTTCATTATCTGACCCTACTAAACACGAATGTCACTATCCCATAGCCGGACATAGCAATAACCAAACCAACGATGGCATACAAGATAGTATTCTTCGCTTTCTTTATATTTTCTGCATCTCCATGGGAAATTACATAACGGAATGCAGCAACACTTATAAAAAGCAGGGCAATGATACCAGCAAGCGCGAATATAAAGTGAAGTACGGACTGGACTGTGCCGCTTGTGAGGCTAGAGTCGGGGAGGGTGTCCGGTTTTGTGATGAGTGCTAATGGGGTAAATATATTCATTATTTTTGTAGCAGATGAGCGCCGAAGTTAACACTTGCGGCAGCTATTATAGTTATGACTATCCCGATAAATGCATTGATGATGGTTTGCCGTGCACCTTTGGTAGCATCAGGATTTCCTTGGCTAGTAATATACTTTATTCCGCCAAATATCACCATAAACAGTGCAGCTATACCACCAATGCGTAACAGCATACCGATGATTGCAAGCGCAATAAGCCAAATATCTATGAGTTGCATGCCACCTCCATCTTTCTCGGTAAACTGGGGTGTACACACGCTTAAAATAGTGTCAGAGTTTTCTAATTTCAACTGTTTTCCGCTTTTCAAGTACTCATACCAGTGAGGCATACCTAAGAATAAATCACTATCCCCTACAGTAGGGTCGCAAGAAACAACTCCGTTAGCCGCATTAGCAGTTGTCGGTAACAGAATAATTGCTAATAAAGACACGACAGTAACTAAGCTCAGTAGTCTTTTCATCATTAGAACACTCCTCCTGGTACAACCCATTGCAAGAACGCGTAGATAAATACGAAGGCTACAAGCGCAATGACGGCATTGATTAATCGGGTCTTCGATGCCTGAACTGCTTGGGGATTATCGCGTGAGGTCATGTACTGCAAGCCTGCGATAATAATGACTATAGTAATGACTACTCCCACTCCGGCCGACAAAAAGTTAACGACGAGCTGAATGTCCTTATTAATGCAGTTATCATTTCCTGATGTGCCGCAGTCTCCGGCAGGGTTGGTCATAAAGGTATCCTTACTTGTCGTGTCTTGCGATCTAGTAACACCATTGTGGCCTGCGCACTGCCTGTCCGCCTCATTGGGCTGCCCTATAGGAGTTATTATCACCGTACCATCGCTACAAGTCGTACTGTTGCCCGCATGTACAGTAACTGGTAAGACCGCAATAAATGAAAAAGAGATGAATAGCAAGGCAAGTAGATTTTGTAGTGATTTTCGTTTCATAATATGCTCCCATATTAAGGTATATTGCGATATAAAACTAGGCCGTTTCATTCAATATGCAGTCTTTCATTGCTCAAGAAATTTTGCTACTATAACACTTAGGAAATTATGATGGGCTTATTTAGGAAAAAAACAGATCTTGTATACTCTACGCCTTCACCTCGGAATCTTAAACGAGTACTTGTCATTATCGCTATCATCATTATTGCCATGTCGGTCATAAGTTTTGCTATAAAAACCCAAAAACGCAGCTCCTTTCAAACCGCCAGCCTTTCTTTCTTTAAGCTAGTTCAGAGTGGTGACGCAACTGGTTCATATGAGTACTTAGCGCCTGGGACGAAGCTATCGACAACAAAAACTAATTGGCAGAGCAGGGTGACAACGATTCAGCGCGTCTTTAAGGGTCAGACACCAAAATTTACGAGCGAGACGATAATTACTTCACCTTCAACAAAAAAAGAAGAAGGCCATTTAGATATCTACACTGTTAAAGGCAGTGATGGCACATATAAGATTGAGATGTTAATGACCAACGAAGCCCCTACCAAAGTCCTTAATTTCAACAGTAGACGGACCGGGACGAACTAATGCGTAAATCAGAAGCAACTTTTACTAGGCTGCTTGGCTTAAGACTTATGTGCTATGTCTTTGCCATTGCTACCCTAAGCTCATCTTTATTGATGCTTTTTCCTCCGGCATCAACCTCTGCCGTACCGCCTGCAAGCGGGAAGACAGTTATAAGCTATGATACTCCGCTCAATGAAATTGAATGTAAGGCTACATTAATGCCTGCAAATACAGAGTATGGGTGGCTTCCTGTGCCGGAGTACAGTGGAGAGTTACCTCCGCTAAATAGTGGTGAAAATTACGACCCTTCAAGTCTCGGCAAGGATCCAGACTATAAAGCAACGGCAATTGCTTCGAACAAGTTTGATTATAGGGATCCTTCTAAAAATACAACCGCAATGATCACTATAAATATGATTGGAATTGATGGGAACAATAACGATGAATGCTCAAAAAGTTTACAGTTTATACAGAGCACCGGTTCAGATAAAAAGATATTTTATGGTCTCTGGTTCTCAGTGTCTGATTATGGCACTGCTGCTCAGATCTATGACTATCAAGAGTTAATCAAAGCCACACTCAACCCAACTACGAAGATTATCAGCTTCAAAAGCATAAATTACGTCCACGTAGGAACGGGTGATCGCATTAGTAGTGCAGCACTTCGTGCATTCGATCTAAAGGTGGACGGAGATACAGTACTACCTGGAGCGGGTGATACAACGACTGGCCCATGCGAAAGTGCTTCGTCGCATGCACAATATGAATCGTGCATAGACGCCTTCTATGCTCATTTCGTGGATTTTGCGACCATATCCTACAAAGGTGAAATATATACACTAGAGAAGTGGGGCGGCGAACCTTCACTAACGTACTACCTTTCGGCATCGCCGCAGAATGCCGACCGAGTCACGTACAATATCAATAAACCCACTCAACGACCAAATTTCAAACTTAATGCACAGGACAATGATAAAGGCTTTGACCTGATTGCCGACGGCGATGTCGACGCGACCACAAAAATAACGCAGATCTTCCACACGTTAGAAAGATTAAATTCTAGAGATCCGAAACTTGGTAGTAATGGCACGGCTACACTTAAATTCACAGATTACGATTATAACGGCAATCCAGGCGTTAGTCCTGACGGTACTTCCGCAAATGATGCCCCGACGTCAGTAAGCCATATAGAGAACTTGGCGATTGTCGCAGCGTATTATCCTAAGACAAATACGGTACGGACACTTGTTACACTGGGCGGTACCAATGAACAAAGATTTATTGGTAGGTATCCGCTCGATACAGCTACGCCACCCAATCCGCTTAGATACGTAACTGGTAATATAGAGGGCTGTACTGTTAACGGTACAAATTTTATATTTGGTACAAGCCCCGCAAGTGCCCCTGTTAACAGCGTCCAGCCAGCCGAATGGCATTATCTTGATGGAAACTGCCAGCAGCCATCTCCCGACGGCGTAGCCAATATCCGCATACGTGTACTTGCCGGCGACCCTCCGGCGATTCCAGTTCCGAGTGCTGACGGCAGTCCACCACCCGTTATTGATCTAAACTGTGACTGGTCAATCAACCCGCTAACGTGGCTCATGTGTCCTATGATCGAGCTCGCATCGAGCTTGATAAACACACTTGATACTGAGATTAGGAATCAGTTAACAATACCTATTGCCGATAACCTAGAAACGGGTGTTAAATCTGCTTTTACAACAGGTGGTTCTGACCACGCTACAGGCAATGCGCTTTACCTTGCATGGTCATCTATGCGCACGATCGCACTATCGCTTCTGGTTATTATCGCTCTTGTTATGGTTATTTCTCAAGCACTGTCTGTTGGACCATTTGATGCCTACACAGTAAAAAAAGTACTGCCTCGAATTGTAGTAGCAGTCATAGCTATCACACTTTCGTGGCAAATAGCAAAGATATTAATAGGTTTTTCGAACGACCTCGGGCAAGGTATTAGCACTATAATTAATGCGCCATTTACAGATACAAATGCTGGGCTCAAGATGCCAACTATAAGTACAGGTGGCAGCAGTCTGGGAGCTGTATCGTTACTTGTTGCTTTAAAGGGCGGACTCGATATCTTTGGTCTACTAAGTTTTGCTCTTGTCGGAGTAGTGAGCGTCATTATCGCCTTCGGGGTTATTGCCTTCCGAAATATATTAGTCATAACTCTGGTGATACTTGCGCCGGTAGCTATTATTTCATGGATATTACCTAATACTCAGAAAGCCTGGAAGTTCTGGAAAGATAACTTCAGTGCGGTTTTACTCGCCTTCCCAATTATAGTTGCATTCATTACGGCAGGTCGCGTCTTTGCCATCATCACAGAAAACAGTGGTGGTTCTGCCGGAATATTTAAGAGTATCATCATCTTCATTGCATATTTTGGGCCGTATTTTGCACTACCTATGGCGTTCCGTCTTGCTGGGGGCGCCATTGCTTCCATTGGTGGCATGGCAAACGACCGTAGCAAAGGCTTCTTCGACAAACGGCGCAAATTCCGAGGCGATCGTAAAAAGAGCCGCTCCGAAGCACGCAGAGAACGATTTAAAGGTGGTAATACATTCCGAGCTGCTCCAGAAGGCTCACTGAGGTCTAAGTTTAATAAAGGCTCTGTTTATGCTACGAATCTTAAGAAAGCAGGGCTCCGTCCGTCGCAAATGCGTGCCAACATGTCAAGCGCACTTGCTACGCACGAGCACGACGAAGCAACCAAGTTTATGAAAGAGAACCACGATTTCCAGTCATTCTCAGCCGATGACGATAAGCTCAAAGCAGGTGTTATGGGTGAAACATTTGACCAAGTCAAGGATGCTCTTACAAAAATCGATGCGGAGAATGTGGCCAAAGGTGGCTCAGCACGATTTGGTAATGCAGCTACCCTCGACACAGCAGCAGCAGAAATTATGCGTGCCAAGAAAGCTACCAATGGTGAAGTATTTAAGAAAGCTGCGGTACGCGCTATGGCGCCTACAGGTACCGCCTTCAAGGATGCAGGTGACATGATGAAGTTTATCAACGAAGCTTACGGCAGTGATCGCTCAGGTGCAGGCAAAGCCCTCGCCGAAATGCGCAGTGCTTCTATGTCGGCAGGGCGTGCAGACCTAGGTGGCGCGGGCTACGGCGTTACAGCGGGTGCATTGCAGTCAACTTATGAAGCGGGCAACAGCGCAGCTTCTATACAGGCTGCAACAGCAGATATCGTTAAGGATGTTTACAATACACAAGGTGCAAATGTTATATCCCACCCAAGCATGAAGAAGTCTTCTGTTGAGAATCTAGTACCGGAAATCCAAAAACGTCTTACCGATGCTTATCTGCTTGGTGATGAGGAATATACACGCGAACTTGCACGCACGGCAAACCTTTACGACACCATGTCTGCTAGCTCACCACAAAATGCCGATGTATTGCGTAAATCACTTATGACCTTCAACCCTGGTGCCGCAACTGGTCGAGTAGTAGGTGGTGGGCTTGGTCCTGCCAACCCACTCATGCCTAACGGTAATGATCGTACTATCCAACAGGAGATTGAATATGAGCGAGGTAATCCGAAGTTCCAAGAAGTTCGTCGCGAACTTACAGCCCAACAGCAAGCCGCTGGTCAGACGGGTGGTGGCCAGCAAAATACTATCGGCCTCAATACTGGTGTTGGTGGTGGAACCGGTACCACCATCTAATTACGGGCCTCTTTCACTTCTCTATAAATAGGCGAAACAATGCGCCATACTATTGACAAATATACCATTTTGTAGTAGTATCTTAAGTAATGGAAAACCTCCAACAAAATAAAAACATTCAACCTGGTCTCGGCGTAGAACCACTCCTCCAAACTACTACCCTTAAAGGGCCTGATGGCAAAATATGGACCGTCCATACACCTGTAGTTTCATCTATTGAGGCAGTGCCTACTTCGAATGTAACCGAGTTTACGGCTCTACCTGGTAGCGAGGGTCAGCTTGATAATCCAGTCGACATGCCACCACTATTAGAAACATTGTCTGGTGAAATAGGGGTAGATACCCCCCTCGACCTGCTTGTAGCGTCAACGATAGCTCCAACATCGGAAGCAATCGTTATACCCATGGCACCGCGCAGCCCCAAGAAGCTCCGCTGGCTTGGTGCAGCTGCCGCTGGTACTGCAACTGCACTATTAGCACAGAAGGGCATTCATACAAGAGCAGTACAAGATCACGGCGAATATGTTGCCCGAAAAACTGCTGGTGTTATTGGTAATGTTGGTACTGTGGTGCATGCAAAAGCAGGCGATGTAGCAGCATCTGTACATGAAAAAGCTCAAGATGGTAGAGACATGGCTGCGCTTATAGGCCTACGGCGTGTACTTGCAGGGCGCAAAGAAGCCAGTGCTCGTAAGGATATTAAAAAGTTCCGACATCGTGGGGAACAGCTAAAGCATGTCGTAGATGCACAGGATACGACTTACAAAGGCAACTTTACACCGCAACAAGACCCAAATGGGAGAAAATTACTCCGAATACCCGATGGAGACTTGCGACCAGTAGACAGGCGCTCTAAGCGCCAACAAGCAAAAGCAGGCCGTCAGCTACATAAAAAATATGCCACTGAAATGCAGCATCATGAGATACGAGAACGCTACGAAACCCCGACACCTTCTTCTGAGAGAAAAGCGCACATGCAGCAAGTTTACAATGATCGTAGTCGTAGAGACATATTAAAGTATTGGGTAGATACAATGGGTAGCGAAGAAGCAGGTTATGACGAATATACACGTCGTTATAACCAAGGCATAGACTTTGCAGACCCTACGATACACATCCCAACCACAGCACTGAGTGAGACTTTATACTTAGGAGAAAGAACTGATCCGACTGGCCGAGTTAATCGCTTGCATGCGCCACATATAGAAACGGTTGCCGAACTTGTTGAACATCAGCGACACCGTCAAGCAACTACATGGGGTGAGAAGCGTAGACAGAACTGGGACGTAAGACGCGGTAGAGCACTAGGAGAAAAGAGCCGTGAACTTGATCAAAAACTTGAGTCGTCTATTACTGGCACGGATGCTCGTGGACAGACGGCTGAGTACAGGCGACGTATCGCAGTCCAGAAGGCATGGACAGCGCACAACAAGAGGATTGAACTTGGTGGTAAGGCTGGAGCAGCAGAGCAAGCAAAGCTCGCGCGTAAAGCACAAAAAATCGCTCGTAGAAATGCTCGCCGTTCGACACCATAAGTTCTCATTAGTTTTATGGCTGCAGCATATGTTTTAGTAAGAGCCTTTGGGTATGCAAGAGACTGCTAAGGCATTATACTTATAGTTAATATGGCGACGTATAAGGTGCTGCAAGATATTGAGGCAGAAGATAAGCTGTTGGGGCCGTTAACGCTTAAACAGTTTATTTTTGCTATCATCACGATAGGCATTGGATTTATTGAATTTAAACTGGTAACCACGACCGCATTAAGTGTAGTGCGCTGGCCTTTTGTGATAGCACTGCTTTTACCGATGGCTGTGTTCGGATTTTTGGCGGCGCCTATTAGCCGTGACCAACCAAATGATGTGTGGCTCTTGGCGCGTTTACGCTTTTTATTAAAGCCACACATACGTATCTGGAACCAGGATGGGCTTAGCCAGCTCGTAACAATAACGGTGCCGAAAAAAGTTGAAAAAATATTCACGAACGGGCTTGATCAGACAGAGGTGAAAAGTCGTCTAACGGCACTTGCCAGCACACTCGATAGCCGTGGGTGGGCTATTAAGAATGTCGATGTAAATATGTTTACTCAACCGGGATATCTGAGTACGAGTGACGAGTCCGACCGGTTGGTTGCTCCCAGTACGCTTTCTGTAAATGAGCCGGTAATAGATGTGCACGCGGCCGATGATATGATGGACGCCCGCAATAACCCTATTGCGCAGCACCTTGACCAGATGGTAATTGCATCGACGGCACAGCATCAGCAGGCCGTAAGGCAGAGCGTACAGCAAGGAACACCAACTACTAATCCACCGGCCGATTATTGGTTTTTGAACCAGCAAAATGGCGCAGGGCCCCAGGCAACTCCACCGCAAGGGTATGCAACATTTCAGGGCGGGCAAGTGGTAGCACCAGGATCTGCGGACATCGTGGACCCAGAGCCAACGTCGGCAGAAAAGGCACTAATAGAGAAAATTGAGGCCGAGAATGCAAAAGATAAACAGTTTTCGCATTCGCATTTAAAAACATTACAGCCCCTTCATACAGACACGGTTGAAGCACCTAAATCACACCTCACACCTGTTGATCCATATGCAGTTATGGTTGATACAAACCCAGATTTGACCGTGTTACCACCCGTTTCAGCTCCAATGCCAATAGCGCCACCAAAGACCCAACCCGCTAGCGCATCCACCCCTAATCCTGCTATACTAAATCTTGCAAATAACGACGACTTAAACGTGGCAACAATCGCCCGTCAAGCCAAGCGTATTAGTGAGGCAGATGGGGAAGTGGTGATATCGTTGCATTAGATGTTGTAGTGTTGGTGCGAGTGAGTTTTGGGGTAAAACGTAGGGTGGAAAAACAGAATAATGAATCCGAATAATATGCAGCCGAACCAGTTACCAAGTGTACCGACTCGTGGGTCGGCAGGTCCAGCCACACCGCCAAACTATAACCCAAACCCGGCTGTCCAAGGCCCAACGCCGTTTATACAACCAAGCAACCCGATGGGCTACGCCGCTACACAGTACGCACCGCAGCCTGGACAAGCCTACACAACTCAACCGGGTAGCCCTCAAGCCGTTGCTGGCCCGCCGCCGCCTAAGTCAAACCCAAACAGCACACAGAACTCCTTACAGATAGCAGAGATACGCGATGGTATTGTCATTATGCAGGATGGTAGTTTTAGATCAGTCATTATGGTTAAAAGTATTAACTTTGACCTTATGAGTCCGCAAGAGCGCGAAGCTGTAGAGTATAGCTACCAGGGCTTTTTAAATTCGCTGTACTTTCCGGTACAGATCTTTACACGTTCCCAAAAGGTTGATCTGCGGCCATATATTGAAAAGCTCGACAAAATTCGCTCTGAGCACGACAACATGCTTTTGGCGCTTTTGATGGAAGACTACATTGCCTTTATGAGCGATTTAGCAGTACAGACGAGCATTATGGACAAGAAGTTTTATGTGGTTGTGCCGTATATACCAGTAGTTGACGCCCAAAAGGCTGTAGAAGCCAGTAAGAACTTTGTGAGCAACTTCATGGGAGTATTCTCGCAAAAAGAGACAAGAGTTACGATTAATGAAGCTGATTTAGAAGCGGCTAAGACCGAACTCCGCAACCGTGTACAAGCTGCTTTAGGTGGACTTTTGCAATGTGGTGTACAGGGGCTTCCGCTGGATACGCAGGAGCTTATCGAACTCTACTACGACGCTTACAACCCCGATACGGCCACCCGCCAACAACTTAAGAATTTTAATGATCTTAATGCACCCGTGGTAACCAAAGGCGAAGGCTTTGCACGTCAACCAGAATTAGAAAGAGAACTACAAGGATGACAAAATAATGGCATTTGGCAAAAACAAAGCACAGTCTGACCCTGTTGCAATAGCCCAAGCCCAGCGCATGCGCGAAGAGCAAGAGGTTACGAGTGCCTTTAAGAAGGGTATTACGGCTCTTCGCGACTTTATTGCTCCAAGTTCTATTGAGTTTCAGAGTGGTTTTTTTAGAATTGGCACCCGCTATGCCCGCACGTTTTATGTCTATGGTTACCCGCGGCAGATCTTTACTGGCTGGTTGAGTGGGATGGTAAACCTCGACGAAGTGATTGACCTGAGTATGTTTATCTACCCAGTTGAAAGCCAGGTAGTGCTAGAAAACCTTCGTAAAAAAGTGGGGCAGCTAGAGGCAGGTCTGCAGATTGATGCCGAAAAAGGTAGGGTACGTGACCCCGCTAAGCAGGCTAGCATAATCGATGCCGAAGAAATGCGTGACAAGCTTCAGGTGGGCGAGGAGCGGTTCTTTCGGTTTGGGTTGTATTTTACAATCTACGGAGAGAGCTTAGACGAGCTTGAATTTGTAAGCCACAAAGTTGAATCAATGCTTGGCCAACAGCTCATTTATTCGAAGCCCGCCAGCGCCCAGCAAGAGCAGGGGCTTAATAGCACCTTGCCGCAGTTTGTTGACCAGCTGCAGATCCGCCGGAATATGAACACCGGTGCACTTTCGACATCTTTTCCGTTTACCTCAGCCGATTTGAGCCAAGACAGCGGTATTTTGTATGGCATCAATATGCACAACTCGGGCCTCGTTATCTTTGACCGCTTTAGTCTCGAAAATGGCAACTCGGTGGTGTTTGCAAAGTCTGGAGCGGGTAAGAGCTTTGCGGTAAAGCTTGAAGCGCTTCGTAGCCTTATGTTTGGTACTGAGATATTTATTATTGACCCAGAAAACGAATACCAGCGTATGAGCGACGCGGTTGGTGGTGCCTATGTTCGCCTAAGCTTAAGTTCTAATACCCGCATTAACCCGTTTGATTTGCCGCAGGTTGTTGATGCTGAAGAAGCTGACAACGCACTTCGGAGCAACCTAATAACCTTGCACGGCCTACTGCGCCTAATGATGGGTGGAGCCCAGTCGCAAATGCTTGGGGCGCAAGGAGGTGTTATACAGCCAGCGCTAAATCCAGTCGAAGAGTCGGACCTTGATGCTGCGCTGATTGAAACTTATGCCCGTGCTGGCATTACAAATGATCCGCTTACGCATCAGTCGCCGCCGCCTACCATTAACGAACTATACGATACGCTGCTTCATATGGGCGGTACAGGGCCACAGCTGGCACAACGCTTACGTAAATATACGACCGGTACGTTCGCCGGCATATTCAGCCAACAGAGCAACATCAATATCAACAACCCGATGGTGGTCTTTAATATCCGTGACCTCGAAGACGAGCTACGCCCCGTTGCTATGTATATTGTGCTCAACTACATCTGGAATAAGACTAAGTCGGACCAGAAAAAGCGCATTCTGATTGTTGACGAAGCATGGCAACTGATGAAGTACGAAGACTCGGCCAACTTCTTGTTTAGCCTCGCAAAACGCGCCCGTAAATATAACCTTGGTATTACAACAATTACCCAAGATGTCGAAGACTTTATGGGTTCACGCATGGGGAGGGCTATTGTAGCCAATGCTTCGATGCAGCTTTTGCTTAAACAATCGAGTTCGGCAGTAGATGTTTTGTCAGACGTATTCAAGCTTACCAGTGAAGAAAAAAAGCGCCTGAGTCAGTTCCCTGTTGGGCAAGGACTGTTTTTTGCAGGACAGAATCACGTGCATATTCAGATTATCGCCAGCGCTACCGAAACAGGTTTGATTACAACAAATCCGGCGCAAGTTCAGGCCATGCAGCAGGGAGACTTTAACCAGCCGCAAGGAACGATTGACCTCAGTAACCGTTTAACCCCAGGAATGTAGCGCACCAAACATGGCTTTACCGCAAAGAGTTTATGATGACGAAGAAGAAAATGGCTATGAAGCCAATCAGTTAAGCGCACGCGAAAGAGCAAACAACAGATGGGGCATGAACCCGAACGACGAAACTGACGAACAAAATCCAACAGATGATCTGCGGGGATCTGGAGATGAGTCGAATGGCGATAAGGAGGAGGAACGCCATCTAAGATCCGTACCAACAGGTGATGATATTGAAGAACCAGGTAGCGGGGGATCGAGTGCCTACTCAAATACCGAGGCGAGCGATCCAGGGACACCTTTTAAATTCAGGAATCAAGAAAAAAAGAAGAATAAAAATATCAGGAGTGCAGTAAAGAAACATAAGAAAAAGTCACTTTATGCTGGTCTGGCTGGATTTGGAGTTGTCGTAGGCCTCATTATATTTATTTTCAACATAGGCTCGTTAAAAATACCACACCTTATGGCTAACATAACTGCCTACCAATTTGCCCGGGTGTCACGTAATTTCGGCGACTCCGTGGCCCAGGTGACAGAAGAAAAGATAGCCGTTGATTCAGAGAACCAGTTCGCGAAATCACTAAAGTCTAAATACGATGACATTGCTTCGAAAGTTGACAGCGTACGTGAACGTACATGGGGCAAACTTGATAAATACCGCCCTCAAAAAGTCATCGACAATATGCATGCAAGTGGCGAGCTGAAGTACATTTTCGAAGAAAAACAACCAAAGTTATTTCCTGAACTCAGAACTCCACGGCAAGTTTTAACGGGTGTAGAAATTGACGGCAAAGCATACAAACCGGGCACAGAAGGATGGTCAAAATATTTCGGAAAGGGAAGGGCGGAAAGGCTAAAAATTAGTGGCCAGCTTCAGGCGCAGATAGAAAGTACGTTGAAAGAATCAAATACACTCGTGCGCGGCTCCGTTGGAGCAAGCATTCGGGAAGAGCTCGGAATTAGGCTGAAAAGATGGGAAAAATTAACCAAGGCGTATAGAAATGCGAAGGCAGCGAAGGCAGCGGAAATTAAAGCAACGTATGAAGCAGAAAAGACTAGGCCTACCGAACCTAGTGGTATTAGTCCCATTCAGGATGGTGAAGAAGTAGCAATTGAGACTGCGGACAATTGTGTTGAAAACCCAACCTGTTTAGAGGAGGCTGGAAATACAGATATTGCTAGTGTAGAGAAAAAGGTTTCAGAAAAAATTGGCAGCGCATTAAGTGAAAATTCGCTGCTGAATAAGGCAACTAGTTTTGTATCAAGTATATATGCAATAGCATTGCCGGTATGTATGATTTATGAAGCGTCAGTCACAAATTCCGGCTCTACTGTTGAGGCAAATAACGCCCGCAATATGAAAGCCTATTATACGCTTGCAGCGGGCGCAGACCAACAAAAATATGGCAAAACTCCAGGTGGTTCAGCGTTAAACGCCTCACAGGTGGGGGGGCTGAATGATGAGCTTGGGAACATTGCAAATGCACCGAGCGAGCTGCGCGCAAGCGGTAAAGCCGTAAGTGCAAATAATTATCCAAACCCCGAGGCATCTACGGCCGGTACCTACACCATTGCCGATGCATTACTTGGTGATATTTTCGGCGGAGTATTTGGTGATATTTTTAATGAAATCGCTAAGCCAAGCTGCCCGATCATTACTGAACCAGCCGTGGGCGGAATAATGGCAGCAGCCGAAGCTTTTTTAACATTCACACCAATAGCTGGCGAGGCTTATACGGCAGCGAAATTAAGCGCTGAGGGTACCATACAGGTATTATTAAAAAAAGCATTGGCGAAAGTATTTAGTCGCGAAGGTTTTGAATTTACAAAAGATTTTGGTACGAAGCTTGTCCGTGATGGTGCACTTATAGTCGGCGGTTCTTATCTGGCCAAGGCTATAACTTTAGGCCGAATGGGGAGCATGCAGTCACCAGTTCCGAACAGCAAAAGCTTAGCCGTACAAGCAGATCAGGGTGGGTCAGCAGCAGCTGCGGGCATATGCCGCGAACAGCTATATTGCCGGCCTATGACAAAACCAGAGATAGTACAGAGCAATTTTGATGATACAAGAGATATCGCGTACCGCAACTCACGAAAGTCTATTTTTGAACGATTCTTAAGTCCTAACAATCCTACCTCGGCACTTACAAATACGGCAGTTAGCCTAAACACTGCCTTAGAACAACCCATCACCTCGTTATTCCATAACCTTATCACAAAAATAGGGGGCGCGTTGCAGCCCGATAAAGGCGTTCTGTCTCTATTCTTAAGCGCAACGCAGCGGCGTGCAGTTGCAGCAGTAACCAACGACAATTACAATATGGTCCAATGGGGCTGGACTCCAGATGAAGAGGCAGTCATTGAGGCAAATCCTGATATATATAGCCCGCTTAATAATGCTGAGATTGTTGAGCGTTCAGGCAAATTGGACGAATATAAGGCCAGTTTCAATAAATGCTTTACTGAAGATATCGGATCGCTGCTCGCAGATTTGCTGATCCAGCGCAATGAAGATGGCATCATTGACCCAAACAATGGAACGTGCGCACCGAATAACCTAGGTACAGCAAACCCCGATGCTTTTTCTTACAGAGTATACATGCGTAATCAGGCAGTGCTCGACCATCTTAACGACATACAATCTCCAACCTCGCTAGGCACACCCACTGTTAGTAATACTACACCGCCTGCACCAATATCAGTCTCAAACCTAAATGGCTACACTGTACCTTGCGGTGGTCAACCTGCACCCGTACGCCGCCTCACGGGCCCGCGTGCCGACTGGACTGGAGTTCCAGATAGTGGGACTATAGGCACAAATAGTGCAGGGCAGCCCATTAAAGTCTACATTCGTGAAGCGTGCGATACCACTAACCTAAAAACGATTTTTATAGGAGGAGGTATACACGGAACTGAAAACGGCGGTGGCTTAGTAGGGTGGGATTTGTTGTTTAATGCTGAATTACCGAGCAATGTACGAATCATAGCCATTCCAGAAATTAATGCTTCGGGAATACAGACTAGCTCTAGAAGGAACAGCGCAGGAGTTGACTTGAACCGTAACGAAGACTACGACTGGAACAAGGGGGGTACTTTCTGCATAGTTAATAAGGGCGCCCGTAACAACTGTGTTGAAAGTTGCCAAGAAACGTCGTCCTCATGCCCATCTTACAGGGGACCGTCGGTAGGGAGCGAGTCTGAGACAAAAGCAATTGACAATTTTTTACTCTCTTTAGGTAGGCTCGACTTTTTCATAATATATCATGATAATGTAAATTATGTTGCACCAGTAGGTAATACCCCTATTAGCATAGGTGATGCTTATGCAAAGATTGTAGGTATGACTGGTCAAAATAGACGTGGGGTAGGTAAGACTGACCCCGTCACACAACACGGTTCGCTGGATGCATGGTATAACAAACAAACAGGAACACCGACCCTACTTATTGAGCTGAGCCAAAATCAAGGCGCAGATATTATCAATTTACATGTCAACGCACTTCAGCAGCTCTTAAAAGTCGGTGGAGGTATATATTAAAATGTATACCTTTTATCGGGCGTGTGGTTTGCTACGTGTTGCAGCCAAGGCAGTTTCTATACTAGCAACAGGTTTTATATTACTCGAGATGCCGTCACTGTATGCTATTACAGCTAAGGATTTAGAGGACATACGGAACGGGTTTACTTTTTATGCGACGGCTGGTGATTCGTGCGGAAATAGCGGAAATAATAGTACACTGCCAAACACAGTTGTTGGCAATAAAGTGTTTTATATAGGTGATTCTCTGACTTATCATATGGTGAAGGGAAGTTCAGATCCAGCAAAATATGCAGCTTCAAGTGGTAAATTACTCGAAAAAACAAAAGCTGCAGGCTATGATGTCGATGTTACTATTCCGCCCATTGGCGGTACCGATAGTTCAAATGGGGCACCGCGTATAATTGGTAAGTCCGTTGAGGCACAAGGTGGTGTTGCTGTAGAAAATAGTATCGCGCACCTTGCGGAACATTCGCAGGATTTTGACAAAGATCACGCAAACATAGTCGTAATAGGCCTTGGCACAAATAGAGAAACGAGCGAGAAGAATGATAATGTAGAGCAAATCCTGGGGCCAAAGATTGACCAAATTATTACAACAGTCCGAGCTAACAACAATCCGGCAATATATTGGGTAAATGGTTATTGGACAACACCTTCAAGTGTTAAGAATGTTACTTGGCAAAAAGTTAACGAAACAATAACAAAAGCGGCCACCCGTAATAATTTCCGTGTCTTAGATTATGCTGCTGCTGCTCAAGCTGATCCAGTAATGGCACCGCTGCAATGGGTCAAGGGGGGTGCAGATGGTATACATGTAGATACTGTTGAAGGCCGCGAAAAAAAGGCGGACTGGATTATATCCCAAATACCAAAGCCGGGCAGCCTAACGCCTCCGATTGTGGCTGGTGGGGCAGGCTCTCCTTCTGGCTACGATCCAACTTCCATGAGTTACCCAACATTTCCTGATGAGGCAAGCATCGCCAGCGGTATTGTAAATTATATTAAGAAAGTCGCCCCTTTGTCGCCATGGTTAACTATGCCAGGGCTCGAAGATACGGCTGGCACATGGATTATGCAGGAAGCAAAAATCCGTGGCATAAATCCATTATTTATCGTGGCATCAGGATCAAGCGAAAATGGGTTTGGCACACAGGGCGATGCCCCTAAGCAAAATAACTTTTTCGGTATGAAAGGTACATCGTCAACGTATTTGTCATTCGCCACACCACAGCTCGGCATACAGGCCTTCATGGATGCGGTGCAGAAAAATACACAGTCAGGTGCGGGACGCTATGCCCAGGCAAAAAATATTTATGAATATTTTTCGATTCACCAAACCGGTTCAATCGTATACCCGGGTGAAGATTTTGATCCCCGAGATGCTGATTCAAAAAAGGGCATAACAAAAGACCTATTTGATGATGCTATGGGTGTTTGGATTAGCTGGGACCCTACTCGTAACAGTACTAACCCAAACCCTCCTCATCGCGGTCAGTATACCCCGCTCGGATACTACAAAAATAATATAGCTGTTATTAATGGCGTTACGGGTTTAAGCCTATCTTCGAACAACCCATCACGTTCAGGGGGCGGAACTATAACACCAACATGCACAAAGGGAGCTGCTGGGGGTAGTGGCGTCATAGATGCAACTGGTTATTCATTTCCGCTTGCACCACAAACACGGGCAGTCGGGGGCATAAAAATTGGACAAACAATAACGGGTCATCATGACGGAACTCCAGCATATGATTTATTTAGCACAGATAGTGCCGAAGTATACGCGATATATGGCGGCACACCAACGAATATAAATACAAGCTTCAAAGACGTACCAGGATGTTCAAGTATCATGTTCAAAGCTGATGATGGATTTTATTACTGGTATGGCCACCTGAAAGATGTGACCGTAAAAGAAAACGAACATATTGCCGCAGGCACTTCAATGGCTAAGATAGCTGACCCAAAAAATTATACTGCGGCTTGCTGGGAAGGTGGTCCTCACCTTCATATAGACAGGGGTTGTACAATTAATGGCGTTCCACAAACTGCTGGCCGTGACGAATGCCGTGATCCAGACTTTATTCCATTTCTTTCTAAGCTATACGAGTCGTTAAAATAATAATGGAAAAAAATAATGAATGATCTGGATAAAAAAAACCGTTTTGTATATATCGCTGTTGGTATATTTGTATTTCTGTCATTATTCCTTATGCTTTTTTTCGGTAGCGGGAGTAAGAGTAGTATAGACTCATTACCTAAAGAAGGTGGATCCGGTGACTTTTCAAGCAGGGCAGTTGTTAGCAACGGAAAAGACTTGTTTGCGACAATTGGTAACGGGGTGAGCTACGATTTATTAGGTGATGATCTTTATGCTTTCGGGCGTCTCTCATATAAAGGGTATAAAAAATACGGCACCATTGTTGGTTTTCTCGTAACTTCAAAAATACAAAAAACAGGTAATGAATACTCTTTTGAAGGACATTACGGCGCAAGTAATAATAAAATATCAGTGCGTGTTAAAACTCTCAATCACAGTCGTCTTAACACGTCTATAACTGATACCAAGACAAAGATACATCATAATAGCGAGCTACCGTCTAATAACAAGCGTAATAAACTGATTACATTAACACCCATTGAACAGCCCGGCTATTCAATTTCGCATGACGATTCAACAGATTATTTTATTATCAATATCTATGATGGAACACAGGATAGATTAAATACCGCAAGCAGTTACCTTGCTGCAAAATTAGGTATTAAAGACCTTGGAAAAGAAAAAGTAAATTTCATAAGAGTCAGTGATCTAACCAGTCAAGAGCCTATTGTGAAAACAAATGATAATAATCAGGATGATGATACGGAGTAGTTATTGCAGCGCGATGAGGTTTGTGGACTGTGCAAAGTTGTGAAGAACCAGATCGGCATCGGTTGTAGTGATGAAGGTTTGGTATTTTTGAAGGTAGTCGGTAAGGGCGTGGCGGCGCTTGCCGTCGAGCTCGCTGAAGACGTCATCAAGTAATAAGAGTGGCTTTTGGCCGCGGACGTTTTCGAGTAGTCCGAGCTCAAATACTTTGAGCGCCAGGAGCGCCGTACGCGTCTCACCACGAGATGCCGTTTCGCTTGCGGGTACATTGTCGAACCGGAGTACCAAGTCGTCCCTGTGTGGACCTACAGCCGTAAAACCCCGAAGGACGTCCTTTTCAAGTGAAGCCTCAAGCTTACGGAGTAGGGCGGTTTCGTAACCTTCAAACGGTAACTGGCTTTCATATGCTGCCGTTACAACTGTCTTTGCCTGAGCAATGTTTTGGTATAAATCTTGAAGCTGCTCATTAAGCGCCTCAATAAGCTTGGCTCTTCGACTAGCGATGTGTCCACCGAGTTCACTCAGCCTTAGATTCCAGACAAATATTTGCTGTTCGATATCGCGTGGTTGCTGCTTAAGCAGAGCGTTTCGCTGTGAAAGCACACGGCGATATTGCTTACGAATACCACCAAACCCCGGCTCAAGCTGCTCCAATAAGTCATCCATGTATAACCGACGGGCATCGGGCTGGCCATGCAACAGCAATAGGTTGTTTGGTTCAAATAATACAACTGGCAGTGTGTGCTGGTAGGATAAGCGCGCGTATGGCTTATCGTCGAAAACATATGACTTACTGCTTTTATCGCCAACTTTTGTTATTTTAATCGTTCGTTTTGCCGAGTCTACCAGAGTTGCGTCAAGCCGCGCCCAGGGTTTTTCGAATTTAATAAGGTCTACATCGGCAGCACGATACGAAGCACCGCGTGCAATAAGTAGCACTGCTTCAAGCAGATTAGACTTACCGCTGGCATTGGGACCAACAATAATATTAACACCGGGTGAAAACTCAAAACTATCGTCTTGATAGGACCGAAACTGTTTGAGTTCTATATTGCTCAGCATGATATAAGGGTAGTAAAGTATCGACGCGCCCGCAAGCCTAGCTTCGAAGCGGCATTATGATATGCTTATAGCCCTTTGTTTTTGGATCGGTTAACAGACACGGGTCAAGCTTACCATTAAAGCTAAATGTTATGGTATCGCCACCAAACACGTGCAGCGCATCCAGCAGATACCGTGAATTGAGTGTAACCTCACCACTACCTTTTATAACAGCGGTGGCACTGGCAGTGTTCTCGCCCAGCTGTGAGGCAACTGACCGTATACTAACTAACTTACTTACTTCATCTATTTTAATTGTGACACTCCCGGCGCTTTCGCGCGCAAACAACGAAGAAACTTTGGTAATGTTGGTAAAATCAGACCGATTAAGGGTGGCGGTAACCGCAAATGAGGCAGGGATAAGTTTACGATAGTCGGGGTAGGCACCTTCTATCAAACGACTCACGAGCTCAACTTCACCAACCTGGAACAGCACCTGTTGTTCGTCGTGGGTAATCAATACCGCGTCATCTCCGTCCCCTAAAATACGCAACATATCTTGAAGAGCCGACCCTGGAACCAACAAAGATGTATCGCTTTTACTTTTTTGTAAGGTTTTTTCTGCCAAGCGATAACTGTCGGTTGCGACCATATGAAGGTCACCTTCGAAACTATGAAGGAACACACCAGTTAAAACAGGGCGAGCCTCGTCGCTTGATGCGGCTAAAACGGTTTGTTGTAGGCCTTTTTTAAGCACCGATGATGGAATCTGCCAGCTTGTGCCACCTGCTATGGCTGGCATCACCGGAAAGTCCTCGGCGCTCACACCGTTGATGGTTGACTTGTATTGGTCGGTTACGATGTGCAGTTTATTTTCTTCTAACTCTAGGTCTATAACGCCGCTTGGCAGGCTACTTACAAAATCTTGCATCAGCCGAGCGGGTACCGTAATAGCTCCTTCTTCAGAAACTTTTGACCCAATGTAATGCGTAATGGCAATGTCTAAATTTGTAGCAGCCACACTTAAACGGTTGTCCACTGTTTTAAGTAACACATTACCGAGTATTGGTAGTGTGTTACGTGTATTGGCTACTCGGGCAACGGTCGAGAGCGCTTTTGAAAGATTTTCCTGGGTGACTTGAAGCTTCATAGTATTGGCCCTTTCTAATTATGTATAATTTATTAAAAGTAACTTTTTATGCTCTATATAAGCCCTGTGTACAATGGGTACAACTCTACGGCCTAATCTGTAAAAAGTGACAAAAATCGGCTCATAAGCAAGGTGGTTAAGGGCAGGGGTTTGTGCACCGAGGGGTGTATAAGTAGGCTGCTTATACACTGAAGGATTATTTTGGTAGGTAGGGTTGTGGTTAATTCGGGTAGTTGTACGAGTAGTTACGCGGCGTTTATGCGCGGGTTGTGCACATGCCATGCACATAACCACAACATCTTTCTTAAATTTAGGCATATAGACGCTCTTTAATTTCTGAAATATGCTGGCGCATTATAGCGTCAAATGTTATCTCTTGTGCTATTTTTTCTACTGAGTGGATGGCGGTGGTGTGGTCTTTACGCCCCAGTTCTCGAGCAATTTTTGGAAAACTAAGGTGTAGCTCGCTCCTTAGTATATACATTGCTATTTGACGGGGGACAACAATGTCTTTGTCGCGCTTTGGCCCGAGTAGGTCAACTAATGGCACTTGGAAGTGTTTTGATATCCGTTCAATAATCTGGTGGGCGTTTATATGTTTTGGGCGAGAGTTATTGGCGTTTAGTAATTCCAGGACAATTTCAGCGTCGGGTTCGACCCCACGCATTTCACAAATGGCAATAAGTTGGTTAAGAGCACCTTCGAGTTCACGAATGTTGGTCTGATTATGATTAGCAAGATATTCGACAACATCGGGCGGCAATATCATGCCTTTCATCTCGGCTTTTGACTGGACAATGGCGCAGCGGGTTTCAAAGTCGGGGTTTTGCATATCAATACTCATACCCCACGCAAATCTACTACGCAGGCGCTCTTCTAAGGTTGGGATATCTTTAGGGGGCTTATCGCTGCTTATAATAATCTGCTTATTGGCTTGGTGTAGGGCGTTGAATGTATGGAAAAATTCATCTTGGGTCTTGTCTTTGCCAGCTATAAACTGCATGTCATCGATGATTAGAACGTCAGCATTGCGGTAGTAACCTGCAAAATCGGTATTTTTTTTATAACGCACTGCATCGATAAATTCTTGGACAAATTGCTCGGTTGAAATATAAACAACTGTCGTACCGGGCTTTTTAGCGATAATAGCATTGCCGACAGCCTGTATTAGGTGGGTCTTTCCGATCCCTACGCCACCATATATAAAGAGCGGGTTATATTTTGTGCCGGGGCTTGCTGCAATAGCCTGGCAGGCAGCATAGGCCAGTTCATTGCCACCACCAACGATAAAATTGTCAAAGGTGTAGCGTTCGTTGAGGCCCTGACGGTATGAGTGACTGAGGGAGCTACCTGTATTATGCGAGGCGTGAATGGTCGAGAGTTGTTGTGATGAGGCAGGGTTAAGACTAATAGACTCCTCTTCAAAAGCGGCATTTTTTGCCAAATCAGTATGAATTTTATATTCTACTTTGTCGGGGGTGATGTGGTTTTTCATAAGCAGTTCAGAAATAAGCTCGTTATATTTGCGCTCAAGCTGTTGTTTTACAAAGACATTAGGTACGCCAATAGTTAGGATGTTGTCTTGAAAACGAAGCAGGCGGGTATTTTTGAACCAAGTCATATAGTTGCCCCTCGAGATACTAAGTTCTATCTCGCCGAGTACGGCTTGCCACAAATGGTCGTCTTGCACGGTATTGGTACCCTCTCTTTAATCACTGTTCCTGTGGATACTATAACAAAACTTCAGTACTTTTCCACAAGTATAAAGATGTAATTTTAACGCTAGGCATTTTAGTGTCAAAAATAGGGC
>JAYTXD010000003.1:0-4682 GCA_043743105.1 Candidatus Saccharimonadota bacterium
ATATTTTACAATCTTTTATCGACGCGTTTGTATACGACTGACCTATGCATAATTGCTAGTATTTCAACGGTTTTGCCATTTATTCTAAAAATGACCCTATAATCCCCGACCCGTAACTTAAAATGGCTTTTTAATGATTTGCGGAGCGGCTTGCCATACAATTCCGGTCTGTCGGTTAGTTTGGTTTCAATAGCCAGCCTGATTTTTCCAGACCAAGCGACGTCAAGTTTTGGCATATCCTTACCCACCACATCCTCGTGGTAAGTAATTTTATACATCTATACTAGGCCAGGCTTCTTCGTGAGATATGAAGCGCGCATTTTTCTTGCTTGCTCGCTGGGTGGCAATTTCTTCCCACACTTGATCTTCTTCAAGTTCCAAGGCGATCTCTAGCAGCCGTTCGGCTTTAGTGGCAGACGGCATGTGGTCACGCTTGGCGAGTTTATCGACAGCGTTCCTCATAGCAGGCGAAAGACTTATATTGATTCGTGATTTAGTTGTTGCCATAACATACTTAGTGTATCAAAAGTGTATCAGTTGTCAAATAGTGAGTAACAAATGTTGGATGGCGTCGTCCGCGTCAATGGCTTCGGATTTGAGGCGAATATCGAGGTCGAGTACTTTTTTGACAAGGTTTTTAATGTCACGGAGGCTTTGGCTACTGGTGAGGTACATTGTCTTGCGGACAACGTACGGGTTTAGTTTTGCCGCACTGGCTATGCCATCTGGACCGAGGCTTTCATTGGCTTTAACGACGGCTAGAATGTGCATTTGCCAGGCTAACATTCCCATTATTGCTTGCGGTTCGACCTGTTGTTTGCGTTGTTCCTGATATATCTCCAGGGCTTTTTTTGTTTTGCCGCTGAAGGCGGCTTCAAGCAAGTCAAAAACCGTGCTGTGCGGCTGCTGTTCGGTTAAAAGATCAATGACGGCCCGGGTAATTACAGGTTGATAGGTTAAAAGCTTGTCCAGCTCGTTGTGTAGCGCCATTTGATTTGCCCCGACCCTTTGTACAAGATAGGTTGCGTCCGCTAGTGGCAGTGCCCCGCCCCGTGCTTTTGCCTCTTCGTGCAACCACTTAGGCAAGACACGCTCGTCGAGCTCCGCAAATTCTTTAACATTGGCCTTTTTCTTGAGTGTTTTATAGAGACTTAAGCGTTTGTCGAACTTTGCCTCAATAATAATAAGGTCTGTCGTGTCGGAAACGGCCGTTAACAGGCTATCGATATGCTCGTTGATTGATTTGTTGGCGCTTGGGTCTGACAGGATAATCATCCGTCGCTGGGCTAAAAACGGCAGACTGGCGACGTTTTCTAGCAGACGACCGATTTCAATCTCAGCGCCCTCGGTCCGTTCTAGGCCAAAGTCACCAAAATCTGCGACGAATTTCGACGTTATCTTCTGCAATTCTGTCTTAAGGGCAAAGCCGTTACTTCCTGTTAATACCAATACCATTTAAGTATCATAACACCGCACCAGATTGAACAAGAGTATAATACGGAGTTGATGGCTAATCTCATTATTGTTTCCAACCGCCTGCCACTAAGTGTAAAGAGGACGAATGGGGAGCTCGAGTTTTATCCGTCAGCAGGAGGTCTTGCAACCGGGCTGGCTTCGTATGCCGCCAACAAAAAGAACCGATGGATTGGTTGGCCTGGCCTGCCGTCAGATGATTTATCCGACAAAGAAAAGCGCACTATTACACGCAAGATGAAAAGTGCTAATTGCTACCCGATATTTTTGACCAAAGAACAGATTGACGGCTTCTATAATGGCTACAGCAACGATGTGTTGTGGCCGCTCATGCATACTATGCCAGTTGAACAGGCGCATCGTAGCACGTGGTGGAGGTCATATCGCGAGGTCAATAAACTTTTTGCGGACAGTGTTATTGCGTTTCAAAAACCTGGTAGTAATGTCTGGGTCCATGACTATCAGCTTATGTTAGTCCCTAAGTTATTGCGTGATCAAAGCCCTCAGCTGTCCATTGGTTTTTTTCTGCATATACCATTCCCTGACAACAACCGCTTTGCTGAACTATCTGAAAGTGCACAACTTATAAAGGGTCTGCTTGGCTCAGATGTTATTGGCTTTCACGTGCCATCGTACGTTAAAAACTTTTTAGAGACCTGTACTGAGCTTGATATTGGCACCGTAAGTAGTAACGAGGTAGTAGTTGCTGGTCGCACCATACGCGTTGCCGACTTTCCGATAGGTATCGATTACGCAAAGTTTGCAGAAGCCAACAAATCACGAAAAGTACGAAAAGCAGTTCGTAAATTACGCCGAAAACACCGTAAACATAAAGTTATTGTCACCGTTGACCGACTCGACATCACGAAAGGTTTTCTCGAACGTCTGCGCGCTTACCAGACGTTGCTAAAAAATAACCCAAAGCTGCACGCCAAAGTCGTCATGATTATGCTGGCTATACCGACGCGTGGCGAAATTAAAGCCTATAAAGATCTTCGCTTTAAAGTTGAGGCTTTAGTTGTAGAAATTAACAAAACGTACGGCACTAACAAGTGGCAGCCAATTGAGTATATGCATAAAACTGTGCCGTTCGAGGAACTAAGTGCCATGTATCAAGTTGCCGACGTTGCTTTTGTTGCTCCTGTTAAAGACGGTATGAATTTAGTAGCAAAAGAATATGTAGCAAGCCACACAAACAGCAACGGCGTACTCGTGTTAAGTGAAACTGCGGGCGCTGCCGAGGAACTTTTAGATGCGGTAATGGTTAATCCTAAGCGCCCTAGTACGTTGGTTAATGGTCTGGTAAAAGCCCTCAATATGCCAAAGGATGAGTTAAAGCCTCGCCTGAGTCGTATGCAAAAGCAGCTATCTACCCACACCATCCACGACTGGGTTAGTACATTTATGGACACACTCGAACAACCTGACACTGTTCCTGGTGGAGTAAAGCAGCTCAACGAGTCTGCTCAGCAGCGGCTACTTGATACCTTTGAAAGCTCTAAAAAACGCCTTATGATGCTTGACTATGACGGTACGTTAGCGCGCTTTGTTATAGACCCAGGCAACGCCCGCCCAGACGTCGAACAACTTAAGCTGCTGCGTGCCCTAGGGTCAGACAAACACACTGAGTTAGTCATTATTAGCGGTCGTTCTCAGGCAGACCTTGAAGCGTGGTTTGGCGATATGCCTCTGACGCTCGTTGCCGAACACGGCGCAAGCATAAAGCCAAAAAATGGTGAGTGGAAACAGCTCTTAAAGTCCTCGACATTATGGAAGGAGCCTTTGCGGCTTGCACTCGAAAAATATGCCGCTACTACACCAGGGGCGTTTGTTGAAGAAAAAGAATTTGCCCTGGTATGGCATTACCGCGCCGCTTCCCCCTATCACGCACAGAAAAACATCGTTATTTTACGCCAAGCATTGCGCCCGTCACTCGAAAAATACGGTCTACATATGCATAATGGCCAAAAGATACTAGAGATTAAGCCCGTGGGGCTGAGAAAGGGTTCAACGGTAACTCGTTTGCTAAAAGACTCTCATGACTTTGTGTTAGGAATTGGCGATGATTACACTGACGAAGATATGTTTAGAACGATGCCCAGGAATGCCTACTCTATTAAAGTTGGCCACGGCAAAACAGCAGCCAGGTTTCGTACTAAAGACGTCAAAAGTGTTCATTCGTTGCTAAAAAAGATGGCTGGCCTACTGTAGCTTTTGGCACACTGGGCAGGTGTGTGTTCCGCGGCCGGCGACTCGTGTTTTTATAATGGCTACCCCAGCATGCCTTGGGCACTCTTTTCCTTCACGCCTAAATACCCGCGCAAAGTCGATATAACTCCCCCTTTTACCTTCGGCATTGACGTAATTTCTATCTGTTGAACCACCCTTTTCAATGGCCAGTTTGAGCACAAATAATAGTTCTTCGTGTAATTTTTTGAGTTCTTTGTCCGAGACATCTTTAACCCGTTGGGCAGGATGAATCTTTGCCCCCCACAAACTTTCGTCTGCATAAATATTGCCAATACCAGCAAGCACCGTTTGGTCCAAGAGTGCAGCCTTAATTGTCGTATTTGCGCGCTTTTTTATCCTGGTCATGAATACTCTTGAGGTAAATGCATCATCGAGCGGCTCTGGCCCAACCTTTTTCATAAAATCGATAAATGGCACTTCTACAGTTGGCAGTAAGCGCATCCACCCAAACTTGCGCTGATCATTAAAATACAGATGTGACCCGTCTTGAAACGCAAGTGTTACTCTGGTTGATTTATCGGGCAACTCACCTACCAGACTATTATTTGGGTGACCAGCTCCAAAAACGTGTTCGCCTCTGTACACCATCTGCCCCGTCATTTTCAAATGAATAACCAATGTATAGTTTGTATTAAGATCAATTAATAACACCTTGGCACGGCGGCGAACATCAGTAACGATTGCACCAATTAAAAACTGCCGTACATCATCCAGAGCGTTTGGGAACCCTTTCGGTGTGTCGTGTGACTCACTCTTAACTGTTCTGCTGATAATAAGTCGATGCAATCCTCTGCGGACCGTCTCAACCTCTGGTAGCTCTGGCATATAGCAAGTATGACATGAAACTTACATGCTATAGCCCCCCCCAAAAACAAATACGCTGGTTTTGGCTAGATGATCTTTGAGGTTGAATGATTTATCTTTTCTGGAGATATATCTGTAGATACATTGACAGAAAA
>JAYTXD010000004.1:0-5472 GCA_043743105.1 Candidatus Saccharimonadota bacterium
GCAACAAACAGTACCGACGAAACAACAATGGCAACCGATAGCGAAACAAGTGGCTCCGACTCTGCCGCTGTTGATGCGCTAGCCGATGCAACTGCAAAGCCAAAAGAAGAAGAGAAAAAGGCCGAAGAACAGGCTAAAAAGGAAGCAGCTCTTCAGGAAATAATTGATAGTAAAAAGTACTTTGTGCCGCTTGATCATGACAGTAACCAAAAAACTGGAAGTTCACACGCCTGGATTGTACTTCTTGTCATCATTATCTTGGTATCTGGCGCCTACGCTGTGGTTGATGCAAAAGTCTTAAAGACGAGTATTTCACTGCCGTACCACATCTTTAAGCAGTAGATACTTGAGCCCAAAATGAGACAGCTCGTTTTAGTTTGATACAATTACATGATGCAAGCGAGGCAATTATGAACGATACCCCGATTATTGACCCATGGGCAACCGAGCTTGTGGTTGATATAAGCCGCTTATTAACTGGGCTTAACCCCGAACAGCAGAGAGCTGTTGAGACAACCGAAGGGCCACTCCTTATTCAGGCAGGCGCGGGCAGCGGTAAAACTAAGACTTTAACACACCGAATTGCCTATATTATTGCTACAAATAAAGCCACGGCTTACAACATTTTGGCTGTAACGTTTACCAACAAAGCCGCAAAAGAAATGCGTGGCCGTATAGCGCATTTGTTGGGAGAAAATGCGACGAACCGAACGTTTATGCCATATACGGGCACATTTCACGGGATATGTGTACGGCTATTACGTCAAGATGGTGACCACGTAGGCGTGCCAAAAAACTTTGTTATTTTTGATGAAAGCGACAGGCAGAGTGCAGTTAAACAGGCGAGCAGACGGCTGCAACTGGACGAGAAAGCCTTTCCTGCCAGAATGATTGGTGGACTTATTAGCAATGCTAAGAATGATATGGTTGGCCCGGGTGAGTACGCGAGCCTTGCAAATTCGCCTGCCCAAGAGGCTGCTGCAAAAGTATATCCATTGTATGAAAAATCACTCAAAGATGCTGGTGGACTTGATTTTGATGATCTGATTCTAAAAACCGTCCAGATGTTAGAACATAGCGAGCAGGTCCGTGACAAATGGCAGCGCCAATTTGCCTATATCATGATTGATGAGTATCAGGATACAAATGCGGCGCAGTACAAATTGGTTAAATTACTTACAAATAAAAATAACAATATTGCTGTAGTTGGCGATGACTGGCAGTCTATTTATTCGTGGAGAGGCGCAGATTTTCGTAATATTCTAAACTTTGAGCGCGACCATCCGAGGGTAACAGTTATTAAGCTTGAGCAAAACTACCGCAGCACAAAGGCTATTTTGGATGCAGCTCATGCGGTAATTACAAAAAATACTCAACGATCGGACAAAAAGTTGTGGACAGAAGCTGGTAGTGGATTGCCGGTGCAAATCTTGCAGACGCAAAGTGAGCGCGCAGAGGGTGAGGCCATTATTCGTCGTATACAAACCTCGTTAGAAATGGGAACGAGGCGTTATAGCGACTTTGCAGTTTTATATCGTACAAATGCGCAGAGTCGGTCCGTAGAGGAGATGTTTGTAAGGTATGGAGTGCCATATCGAGTGGTTGGTGGTGTGCGCTTTTATGATCGCAAAGAAATCAAAGATATTATCGCTTACCTCCGCATTATTTTTCAACCTGAAGATACGGTAAGTTTTGAGCGCATTGCCAATGTCCCAACGCGTGGACTAGGTCCTAAATCATTAAGTACATTTATGGAATGGACACGTAACCGCGGTGGATTGCTCGAAGGTCTAGAAACAGTACAAGAGTGTCCAGGACTAACGCCAAAGGCACTCAAAGGCTTTACGGATATTGCCGATATTTTGGTTAGTTACCGCACAATTATGATGGACACTGCAGTATCAGGAATTATTGATAGTTTACTGCGCAGGCTAGACTATCATGCCTTCCTAGAAGACGGTAGTTTACAGGGCGAATCACGATCGGAAAACGTACGCGAGCTTATTTCGGTTGCTAAAGCATATCAAGACGTTGGCCTCGATGGCTTTTTGGAAGAAGTAAGTTTGGTCAGTGACTTGGACTCGGCTGATTTTGATAGCAATGCGGTAACACTCATGACACTGCATGCTGCAAAAGGCCTCGAGTTTCCAGTAGTATTTATGGTTGGACTTGAAGAAACGATACTACCACATAGCCGCGCACTGTATGATCCAAATGAGATGGAAGAGGAGCGCCGGTTGATGTATGTTGGCATGACGCGGGCACGGGAAGAGCTGTACTTACTCTACGCTTCGTCCCGAGTGCTTTATGGTGGCATGCAGCACAACACCCCAAGCCGATTTTTGTCAGAAATTGATGGGCAAACAAGCGCGGTTGAGCCGCTACCAACACCAGGTGCGTATGACCATAAAGAACGAATTATTTCAGCTGAACCACGATACGTTGTTGAGTTGAACCAGGGTGACACCGTAAAACATCAAGTGTTTGGCACGGGCACGGTAATGGATGTTGACGGTGATAACATTGCCGTTTTATTTAAGAACAAGGGTCTCAAACGGCTTAATTCGACTTTTGCCCCACTCGAAAAACTATCATGAAAAAATTACTCAATATGGTGGGAACGGGACTCTTCTGGTTACTATGGCCGGCATGGGTAGTGTATTTTCGTTTTTCGGGCAATCGACCGCGGGTACTCGTGGTCTATGGTGACGAGGTTTTATTGGTGCAAGGTTGGGTTGGTTCAAAAAAGTGGAGCCTGCCTGGTGGGGGTGCCAAAAGATATGAAAAAAGCTCTGCTGCTGCAGTGCGAGAACTGCGCGAGGAGACAGGGATTGACTTACCAGAGAGTAGTCTTACGAAACTTTGTTCGTACAAACATGCAACGCGTAGACTTAAATATTCGGGTGATCTTTTTAGCGTTTGTTTACCTGAAAAACCAATACTTACATTAAAAAAAATGGAAATATGGCGGGCGGAATGGTTTGTGCTAGGTGAAATTAACGAGCTTATTATTGATAATGAAGCTCAATTAGCGCTTCGTCGCTATCGCCCACCAGAACAAGCAAGTTTGTTATAATAGATACACCTTCATCAGAGCAAAATGTGCGCATCTCATGCAGCTCTAAATAAGAGGTACTACTATGAACCATACCTACCGACGATATCGTATGCAGTTTAGGCGCAAAGCCCGGATGCTAGACACATACTTTCACCAGCACCCACTGCGTATGTTTGCAGTAATTATACTGAGTGTATTTAGCTTGTCTGCTGCATTGTTTTTATCGTTGAGCGGCCAAACGGTCGGCGCTCCTGACTCGCACATTGTTATTTTGTACGCCGATCGTAAGACTAAAACATTACCCTCCCGTGAGCTAACAGTAGGTGAGTTTTTGGAGAAGGCAGAAGTAAAGATACGATACGGTGATGTGGTTGAGCCAGCCCTAGATAGCAAAATTGAGGAAGATAACTTTCATATTAATGTTTACCGTGCGGCACCTGTAGTTGTGTATGATGGTTCGCAAAAAATGTATGGGCTAAGCGCTGCATTAACGCCGCGGAGCATAGCCGAGCAGGCAGGTGCGCAATTGTATCCTGAAGACGGAGTGACTGCTGAGCCGAGTGAGGACTTTTTGGAAGATGGCAGTATTGGTACCAAAGTTGTCATAAATCGAGCAGTTCCTGCCACACTTAACTTATATGGTTTGGCTTTGAGTCTGCGCACACACGCCAAAACGGTGGGTGAGCTGCTTAAAGAAAAAAACGTTAAGTTAGCCTCAAGCGATATCGTGACGCCCGTGGCTGCTACTGCGCTTATGAGTGATACACTCGTTTTTGTGACGCGATTTGGTACGCAGGTAGTAACTACACAAGAAGATATTCCGGCACCCTCGCAGGTTGTCCAAGACAATAGCCTTTCGTTTGGTACGACAGTTGTGCGCCAGGCGGGAGCGGTTGGAAAAAAGTCAGTCACTTATCAGGTAGAACTAAAAAACGGGGTAGAAGTTAGCCGTAAACTGATTCAGGAAGTTATAGTCCAGGCACCAGTAGCTCAAATTACCGCTCGTGGCCAAGCGGTCCAGATTCCGTCAGACAAAGAGTCGATTATGCGCGCCGCTGGCATTGCCGATAGCGACTTTCCATATGTCTATTTTATTATCAACCACGAAAACGGCTTGTGGTGCCCGACGCGTTACCAAGGAACCAGCGGCTGCCCAGCATATTATGTCGAAAAATTTCCTGGGGCCGAAACAAATAACACTACTGGATATGGCCTGTGCCAGTCAACCCCAGGTATAAAGATGGCCAGTGCAGGCGATGACTGGCGTACCAACGCGGTGACGCAGCTTCGCTGGTGTTCGGGGTACGCGGCAAACCGATACGGTAGTTGGAGCGCAGCGTATGAGCATTGGCTGAGCCATAATAACTGGTAGCCCACAAATCATGCGCCAGAGAGTAAATCCCGGCATAGCCGTAATGTTGCTCTCTGGCGCAGAATCTGTGAGTATCTGGGGGACCAGAGGCAATTTAATCTGTTACAATTGTGTTAATGAGTGAAGACCGACCAAAAAAAAGTTTAGGCCAGCACTGGCTTTATGATATTGACGCCTTGCAAGCAATGGTTGCCGCGGCTGATGTGCAGGCTGGTGATATTGTGCTCGAAATTGGGCCAGGGCTTGGCACGCTAACCAAAGAGCTTTGCAAAGTAGCGACCAAAGTAATCGTCGTGGAATTCGATGAGTTACTTGCCAGTGAGTTGCCATTTCGTGTACCCGCCGATAATCTTGAAGTTCGCCAAGGTGACATCCTAACTTTTGATTTCACGAGTCTTCCCAAAAACTACAAAGTAGTTGCCAATATTCCGTATTACCTCACAAGTAATCTTATTAGGCGTATGTGCGAGGCAGGCAACCCGTTTAGTATGGCGGCGTTGCTTGTGCAAAAAGAAGTAGCCGAACGAGTTTGTGCCGGGCCAGGGCAGACAAGCCTGCTCAGTATAAGTACTCAGTTATATTGTGAAGTTGGCGTAGGACCAGTTGTAGGCGCAGAATTATTTACGCCACCACCTAAAGTTGATTCACAGGTATTGATGCTGTCTTTTAGAGACAAGCCACTTTTTAATGACATTGATACAACTAAGTTTTTTCGCCTCGTCAAAGCGGGCTTTTCGGAGCGGCGTAAGATGCTTAGGAGTAGTTTAAGCGGGGGGCTTCATATACCAAAGCAAGAGGCAGACGAATTACTACAAAAAGCTGGCATCAGTGGAGATTTACGCGCCCAAAGTTTGTCACTGGATGAATGGCATCAGCTCTATAAAGTGTGGTGCTAAAGTCCCATACCCTTTTGTTGTAAAAAATAAACACACATTATATATAGCCCCCCCAAAAACAAATACGCTGGTTTTGGCTAGATGATCTTTGAGGTTGAATGATTTATCTTTTCTGGAGATATATCTGTAGATACATTGACAGAAAA
>JAYTXD010000005.1:0-10135 GCA_043743105.1 Candidatus Saccharimonadota bacterium
TAACTACTGGTTTGCTTCGCACCATATCTATGGATATGCTTTGTTACAAAACCAGTAGTTATGTCTCAGTCATCCATCACTCAAAATTTACATATTTTGTTTTAGAATGGCTATACATCACAAGATGCAGACATAATCACGAATTACTTAAAAAGCATTATTAGTGATGCGAAAGTCCTATTAGCACTAAGACAGACTCCGAATCCTGTATTGAGCAAACTTACAGTTAATGACTCAAGGTTCTTACCTCAGCTATGAGGCGCCAAATAAAAAGTAATATGAACATAAATATCTAATGTATGCTATACTTTAATAAGCAAGTGGTTACTACTCCTTCTCCGTTTCGTTGTTTGTCCGCTCGGACATCTCCCTTATCGGTTTACAGTACACCGTGCAAGCAATTTAGCTAACGAGGTATTGTTGTATGACAAAAATTCAAAAACACATTGAGATAGTACGCTCAAGTATTCCTGCGTTGAGTTCTATGAGCCTTAAATCTGCAACTGCAATTCTTGATGTTCTAAAACAGCATTATCAGGTGGTTGGCATTACGACCGTTAATAGTCCACGTGATCTAGAAAAACTTATCGCTAATCGCCCAGACCTTGTGTTTATGGGTATGAAATATGTGCCAAGTCTAGAAGTAGGCAAAAAGACATGGATATCGGGTCAGCTAACCAAGCATGGCATTACTCATACTGGGTCGCCAGAGCGTGCAATAAAGTACGAACAGAATAAGCCGTTTGCAAAGCAGTGTCTTATGGATGCAGGTTTCCAGACGTCGCCGTATCTTGTTGTTAAGGATCCCGAAACACTAGTGAATACTGATATTTCACTGAGGTTCCCACTATTTGTGAAGCCTACGTGTTTGGGTGCTGGCCAGGGTGTTGATGAGTACTCTATTGTACACAACAGTTCCGAACTTTATAAAAAAGTCGTATCCATTATTGAAACTTTTCATGTTGATGCACTTATAGAAGAGTATCTGCCTGGCTGTGAGTTTAGTGTTGCAATACTTAAAAAGCGCAATGACAACACGTTACTAGCAATGCCTATAGAAATGCACCCGGGTGCAGATATTAATGGTGACCATATTTTGAGCAATGCGCTTAAGGCAGGTGAGCTTGAAACACCTGTCAGTATCGTCGCAGAAGGGGCGTTAAAAGAGCAGCTCAAAGCTTTAGCCATCGGTGTTTTTACTACTATTGGCGCTCGAGACTATGGCAGAATTGATATAAAGCTTGACGCATTAGGAGTGCCCAATTTCTTAGAGGCCAACCTAATCCCAAGCATTATTAATAATAGTGGTAACTTTCAGAAATCTACACGGATGAATATGGGGATAACCTATGAGGATATGCTACTTCATATAGTAAATTTAGCCTTTGACCGTGTTCCGAAGTTATCGGCTGAAGAATCATCGGAAGCTATCGCAGCCTCATTAGACCATTCATCTACTATGCAAACGCGTTAATTCAACGTAATTTGTCATATAATTGATTTACAGAGGTTAAAACGGTAGAATGGTCGGGTACTGCACTGCAGTTACGCCGCCTTAGCTCAGTGGTAGAGCACTTCCATGGTAAGGAAGGGGTCGTGGGTTCAACTCCCACAGGTGGCTCCAAACTTAAACGTAGATAAGCAGCTTGGCAAAACAAGTCTCATCTGTTAGAATAGTGTTAATACTTCATCAATGTAGACTAAAGGTTTCAAGATTATGGCTAAAAAAGGCGACAAGCGAAAAATTATTGGTATGGTAAGCGAGACTTCTGGTCATCGTACATATTACACAACCAAAAATACTATGAACACTCCTGCTAAGCTACGTCTACGCAAATACGATCCTGTTGCTCGTACGCACGCTTGGTACGAAGAAACGAAGAAGAACTTGGGTCGTAACACTGTTAACCCTAAAAAATAGTACGATTCAGCTTGATTTTACAATGGCTCCGACGATAAGGAGCCATTTTTTATTTATAAGGATAGAGCGCTGACACATCAGGCCCAGCGGAGCCCTTTTTGTATGAAACGATACTCGTACCGTTTTTAGCCCAATCGTCTAAAATTGGCTGTACTACACGCCAAGATTCTAGTATTTCGCCTGCGGTTGCAAACAGGGTATGATCGCCACGAACAGCATCAACCAATACACGCTCATAAGCTGTTGGCGTAAAGTCTTTTTTAAAGGCAGTCTTGTAATCAAAGTCCATCTCAACAGGCTGAATTTCATCTTCGAATCCTGGCTTTTTAATACGGAGACTAAGTTCTATACCTTCGTGTGGCTGGATCCGAAACGTTAAGATGTTATGATGCGGGTTGTCGGCCGTAGGCTTAAATACGACATTAACCTCACTTAGCTTAGCCTGGAGACCTTTGCCGCTCGATACTATCATAGGGGTGTTTTGCCAGCGCTTGTTGTTGACATGAATATGAATGGCAGCATAGGTTTCGGTTATTGAATCCTCGTTTTCAACTTCTTTTTTATAACCTTCATATTGTCCACGGACTGTTTCTTTGGCAATCATATTACCTGGTACGCTGGTAAGTTGCTCCATTAAAGCAAGCTTGTGATCGTGAATAAGCTCGCTGGTAAGTTCGTGTGGTTGCTCCATGGTAACAAGAGCTAACACCTGCAGCAAGTGGCTTTGTATAAGATCACGTAAGGCGCCTGTTTGTTCGTAAAAGTTTACCCGACCTTCTATACCGAGGCTCTCGTTCGCAAAAACTTCAATATAATCAATGTGTTTATCATCCCATAGTGGTTCAAAGATAGGATTATTAAACCGAAAAGCAAGGATATTCTGAACCGTTTCCTTAGCAAGGTAGTGGTCAATACGAAAAATTTGCTCTTCGCCAAACTGCTCGGCTGTAGCTGCAACTAGTTCTTTGGCAGAGGTTTCGTCGTAGCCAAATGGTTTTTCGATGAGTAGGCGTGTGCTCGCTGCACCATGTGCACAGCTGGCATTAAGCCCGTGCTGACCCAAGAAGGTGATGATTGGTTGTGCGACGTTAGGTGGAATTGAAAGATAGTACAAACGGTTCATGTGCACACCGTGTTCGTCTTCGATTTTATTAAGATCTTCAAGTAATATGTCGTATTCATCAGGTTTCGAGACATCCATGTGGCGTAAACTGAGTTTGCTCATGAGTTTTTTGACCGCAACGGGGTCACATACCCCATCGGCCGCGTTAACACAGAGTTCGACATGGCTTAGTAAATCTTCCATGGTCATACTGCCACGCGTCACGCCAATAATCTTTGTTTGGTCGTGTAGCATGTCGTTCTCGACTAGGTGATACAGCGATGGCAGCAAATAACGCTTTGATAAATCGCCGGTAATACCAAATATCACCAGAATCATTGGTTCTAACGCTGGTTTATGGTTGGTACTCATACTAAAGGTTTACTTTCGCTGGTTTTGGCTGTGTTTAAAATTTGCCCTGTAGCCTTAAGTTCTGCCATATTTGCAGCGTGCCCACCAAAGCCTTTTCGCTGCGCAGCGACAATTTTGGTCGCAAAGTTTGTCTGACCCTGTTGGCTCGCAATTCGTACATCAAATGCCGCTTGGATCGCGGGCATATTGATGTTAAGTGCTTTCGCCACTTCAAGCGTCCAACGGGTCTCGCCGTTTTCTGCCACGATACCGTCAAATTCACTTAGCTCCGGGTCAGCTCGTAATGCATCCCGTGTTAGCTCATTGAGCCACGAGGTAATTACGCTGTGGTGTTGCCATACATCTCCGGCCTGAGCCAAGTCAACTTCCTTGTAGGGGCCTTCCTTAAGCATGCGGTAGCCTTCAGCGAGTGACTGCATCATGCCGTATTCAACTGCGTTATGGACCATTTTTACAAATTGTCCGGCACCACTTTCGCCAAAGCGATGATACGCGCCTTCTGGCGCGGCCAATGTTTTAAATACAGGCTCTACAGCTTCAAAAGCAGCTTGGTTGCCACCGACCATCATGCAAAAACCATTTTGATATCCCCACACGCCGCCACTTGTGCCACTGTCTAGTAGCTCTGAGCCAGCAGCAGCTACTTTTTTGGCACGTTCTGCTGTAAGACGGTAATCAGAGTTGCCGCCATCAATAATAATGCTACCTTTCGGCACGAGCGTGAGCCATTCATCAAGTTGCGCGTCAATAACGTCGGCCGGAATCATGATCCATAGTACTACTGGTTCACCGTTGAAACCTGCAACAACATCTGTTTTTTCGTATGCTGCTGTTGCGCCATATGCTGCTGCCTCATCAATCTTATCTTTGCTGCGATTGTGAGCAAGTACATCATGCCCATTTTCAATTAATTTGCGTGAAATCTGCATACCCATGCGTCCAAGTCCGGCAATTGCTATCTTCATAGTGAGTCTCCTAGTTGATCGTTAAATATTGATACTTCTGGAATATGGCGTAAAATCTGAGCTGGCTGTTCGGTAACTGGTACCATTTTGTTTTGAAGAGTAGTGAGTGGTTGTAGCTTTTCGACTCCATAGGCTCCAACAAATGCTTGTTGCACATGCGACAATGCAAATGGGGTTAGCGTAAAGCGCTGAAACTGCCCACCGTCGTATCCTACCATCCATGTTTCATCACTAACTGCCGCAGGGGAATGAGGAAGTATACCGGCAATATGACCATCAGCACCCATGCCGAAGTAGCCAACAATAATCTTTTCCCTTTTAAACAAAATTTCCATATTTCTAGACGCTCTTGCAACTGTTTCTTCAAAAGGTGAGCCGTCTAGCAGATCTAAAAACGTTGCTCCCCGCGTTTCTAGGCCGTTTTGATGCAGCTGCAGAAAGTTTGAATCTGCGTGTCCTGGCTCGCCGTACCGTTCGTCGGTGAGCGCAATTGTTAGGTTAACCAGGTTATTAACCTCAAGATGACTCATGACAGCAACGGCTGTTTTGATATTCGAGCCTCCAGGTACGAGCCATAATACCGTTTCTTTTTTTGCGAGTGCCGCATTCAATGCCAGTATAAGTGCTGTCTCAAGCTCACTTACTCCCTCTACCCGTATAAAATCCATGCTATTACTTTACTACGTTATGCATGCCTGGTCATCTCTTTAGCGTAAGCCCGAGTTAATTACCATTAAATATCCCTGATGCTACCAAAAGCTATCCGGTCGAGGATGGTGCCCTGCATATCCATCATCGTAGCGGGAGTAACCACGAATTCGCCGTAGCGGTTGTTGACGCCATCCAACGCATCGCTCAGACGCCGTTCACGGGCAAAGCTCTTGTATTCCTGCAGTCCCGTGATACCTTCAGCTTTAGAGCCTATCCCCTCTGGGTCGAACAGGTTCATCTGTTCTGGATCCATAGGCGCTAGATTAAAGGTGGTAATAGCTATACCGCGCACCAGGCCATACAACTCTGCACGATCCAGCAGACTTTTTGCTGCCTGGTAAATACTGGAAGTGCTATACAGCCGATAAGAGAGCTTTTTGCCCTTGTGCCAGGCCTGTTTGCTTGCCAAGTTCTCGCCACCTAAAAAACCGTTGTTACGGGGGTTACCTTCTTGATAACTCATAAAACTCAAGTACAAATGAATGCCTCCTGCGCTGGCCCCAACTGAACGCAATTGCCGACCTACTTTTTCGCAGAGTTTCAAAAGGAACTGTGCTAACTCTTCGCGGTCAGCAGTCTTATGTGGCAAGGCATATTGATGCCCGATGCTACCGCGCTTGCTTTCATATTTATCAACTTCGTACCCCCGTAGGCGTAAGTACCAGTGCCGGCCGTGAATACTCTGAAAAATCACTTTTTGGAGTAAGCGTTGGTCGGCGGCCAAAAACTGCAAAGGTGTGTTGATGTTGTACATCTGCAGCCGCCTACGATAGCGAACATTAATGCCAGGTAGGTCAACCAAGTCCATCCTTTCGTAAGCCTCTTTCAAGTTAGCGTGGCTTATCTCGCGCATACCATCTGGCTTACCAAAACCCGCAGCGTACTTGGCCAAAAAGCGGTTAGGGCCAATACCGATGTTAACCGTAACTGCTTCACCAAGGCGCTCTCTGATCTTATCCTTAATCTCAAGGCCTATTTGTTCCATAGATAGGCCTGCACGCACTGCAGGGCTTCCCGAGAGGTCAAGAACGAATTCGTCGATAGATTTGGGTACTACATCTGAGGTATATTCGAACATTAACTCCTTAAAGCGGCGGTGGGCTTCGCGGTACTTAGAAGGATCAGGGGTCATAATAACGATGCCGGGGCACAGCTGGCGGGCTTCCTGAACATTGACGCCTAGTTTTATCCCCGTCCGTTTGGCTTCGTAACTTGCTGCCAGCACAAAACCGCGAGGCGTGTCGTAGGCAGCGACACCAACCGGCTTGCCGCGTAGCAATCGGTTGCTTTGCTGCTCGATAATGGCAAAGCATGAGTTAAGGTCAATATGCATGACCCTGGGCGGAGATGGGTTATAGGGTAGGGTAGCTTTTGTCATATATTTAGTTGCGTAACTATCGAGTCGGAATGGCTAAAAGATCGGGAATAGACTCCGAGAACACAAGATAACCACTACAAGTTTTGGAGAGTAATTACAGATGGTGATCTATAAAAAGTAATAACTTTTAATCCTGCAATCTTTCCCGCGCGGACATGCGGGCACGGGTGATGACTTCATTCAGATGAATGACCGGACGGGTGTCCGACAACTCTTCGTACTCCAGCCGATAGTCTTTTATTTCCTGACGAACTGCGTCTAGTATTCTTCGTACCTCTAGGCGCTGTGTCTTGTTCTTGCGGTTTTTCATAGTGTTATACCTCTTTCTTCTTTAATTCTTATATCTCGGTCTAGTTTTCCGCGCCTCATGCCGTGCTCCTTTCGTATTCCATTTCGTTTGTGCGTGCCCGATAGCGTGTTTTGTGAATGGGCTGCATGCTTGAGTGCAATCCGAGGCAAAAACCGAGTAACGAAGCGGAGATGTACGGAATGGTACATTGAGCATCGGAACGCAGGTTTTTATCCGGAGTGTGCCAAGTCATGTAGTCCTCGCATATTCAACGACCATATCGTTTGCGGTCATATATTCTTCCAAGACCCATTGTAGGCTGTCGGTATTGAGAGCGAGCTTAAAGTAAGCCTGGCCCTCGCGATCAGCGATAGAAAAGTGGTGGACAAGTGTATTGCCGTGCCTGGTCTTGTGCCAAAAGTCGATTTTCCCAAGCTGGTATTCCTGACCATTCCAGCTCATACGGTGTGGCTGCATGGAACGACTTTTGGCGTTATAGATCCAAATAACAGACACTGGCTCGTCTAAGCTTTCTCTCATAATGCGCCTACCAATCCGCGGTTTGGCCACAATTGTAAGCGGCTACCCGTAAGTGGCGTGGCTTTTTCGAGCTTCCAGGTCAGGTTTTCGGTTTCCATAGCAAGCTGAAAGGTGTAGTTACCGCCCTTGTCGCCGACCGTATAATGGTGCACCAACGCAGTGCCTTTGTGCTCGGCATACCAGAACTGCACACCGCCTAAATCATATTGTTCGTCCTGCCACCGCAGCTGCACCGGACGGGTGTAGCCATCGCTATAACTAAACAAAACTTCAACGATTGAATGAGACTTTTCCCACATATAAACCTCCAAATATAACTAAGCTTATTGATGAATAAGAAGTTGCCATTTTAAACAAAATGACGAAAAATATTTGGAAGCTTGTATGTAAGAACCCTTGTTGTTCCGGAGAACGGGAGCACACACATCGCTGAAGTTAAGCCTGGGAGGAGGAGAGCATAAAGCTGGCCCTCACATGACTAGACGCAGTATACACCCTGCTTATGGTTAGTCGTCAATAGATTTTGTTGTTACCTTAAACGCTGCGGTAGCGTTCAAGCGCTGCCAGACGAGCAGTTTTATGATCGACTATTGGGGCAGGGTAATTGAACCCAACAATACACCCCGACTGTTTTTGGATTTCAAGCGGCATTAAGTGTGGTTCGGCGATATATTTGTCTGGCACATTTTTAAGCTCAGAGGCATAACGGCGGATGTAGGCGCCGGTCGGGTCATAGTTCTTGGCTTGGGTGGCTGGATTATATAGCCGCCTATAGACGGGCGCTGGGTCCACGCCCACGCTCGCAATCCACTGCCAGTTGCCGTTATTATTGGCCATATCGCCGTCAAGCAGCATTTGCATAAAGTATTTTTCGCCAAGGCGCCAGTCCAGCCACAAGTCTTTAGTTAAGAACGACCCTACAATCAGCCGTGCACGGTTATGCATCCATCCTGTCAGCTTAAGCTGGCGCATTGCTGCATCGACCACAGGAAAGCCTGTTTGGCCGTCTTGCCACTTCTTCAGCGTTTCCGTATCTTGCCCCCATTTGAGTGAGCGGTATTTTTCCTGAAATTCCTGTTCGGGATGTGGGTTATAAAACAAAACATAATTATAAAAGTCCCGCCACGCCAACTGCCGGTGCCACGCGCGAGCTCCCTCGCTATCTGGTAACATCGTCTCTATCTCGCGGACGCTGAGGCAGCCGAAGTGGAGGTAGGGGCTCAAATGTGAGGTCGAATCGGCTGCCATGTCGTTATTGCCTTGGTGATAGCCATCTATTCCACTCTCCAGCCATTCCATCAGTCTCGCGCGGGCAGCGGTCTCGCCGCCATGTGCGGCATCTGGTGAGAGGTATGAATGTTTGGTAATCTCGGCTAATACAGGCATTTCACCAACCACTCGAGGCGTTTTAAAAGCAATTGATTTAGGCAAAACTGCTAGCTTACGCCGTTCAATTACCCACCATGCGCGCCAAAATGGTGTAAATACCTTATGTACCGTACCGGCCTTGGTTCGTATAAGGCTCGGGTCATCAACAACCAATCTGCCGCCAAAAGGCTTAAAATCAATCTTATTAACAGCCAGAGCCTCACCTACCGCATTATCTCTGCCTACAGCAAAGGGCGAGTAGCCGGCTGTGTAGTACACAGCTTCGGCGCCAACCTCAGCCGCAAGGTCTTGCAGTACCTTGGCAGGGTCACCGTCTTTGATGACTAGATCGGCCCCTAGGCTACGCAAACTATTCCTGAGGTCCAAAAGACTTTCCAACAAAAATCGGTTACGATTTGCACTGGTGTGGTCTCCCTGTAAAAGGGCATTATTTAGTATAAAAACAGGTATAACAACGTTGCCATCCTGTGCTGCATCTGCCAAAGCAGGGTGATCATGCACCCTAAGATCGTTTCGGTACCAGACAATAATTTTCATACACGTAGTATACGCCAGGAGTTGCTTGACCAATAGCGACCAGTAGCTATGGCCAGTCAGGCGCGGTCAAAAAGACAGGTTTTGTTTTGGGGTGGATTTATGTTACAGTGCATAACTATAAGCATAAGTGTAGTAAAAAAGTAAATTAATAGAGAGCAATAATATAATGGACAATCAAACAGAGCAAACACCGTCGTCAATGAAACCAGACGTAGTAGCACCACAACCGCCATTAACTGAGACGCCCGCAGAACCAATTTTACAGTCCCCAAAAATTGAAGAACCTAAGATGGATGCACCTAAAAAGTCATCGTCTAAAAAAATGATGATAATAATTATAGTAATGATCGCTGTTGTGCTTGGACTTGCAGGTGCTGCATATGGCGGCTACAGTTCATGGAAGAGCAAAGCAGATAAGACAGCAGTGGAACTCTATAAGAAAATTGCCCTCTTAGAAGCAGACGAGCACGATCTTCCTGAGGGGACTACGCAAATTACAGCCTGTGTTCCAAACATGGGATCACACCGCCTTGTAAAAGGAGGAGATCCAGAATACGGACCATTCCTACTCGTAACAAAGCAAAATAAAGTTGTTGGAGTTGAATACATGGTCGTTACCGATATGTATACAAAAATCCCAAACACCAATCCCCCAGCTGAAATAATTGATAAAGCAAGCCCTATGTATGGATGGAAGTTTGATCATGCAAAAGTCAGCCACCTTCCGCAGGGTCACGTTGGCAACCTACACGAGCACACCGACATTCACTTGTACACAGAATCAGCTGAAAAGCTTAAAAATGCCTGCAAATAGCTAATATATAGCCCCCAAAAAAAACAAATACACTACTTTTGACAAGCCCTCTTTGGCTTGAATGATTTGTTTTTCTGTCAATGTATCTACAGATATATCTCCAGAAAAGATAAATCA
>JAYTXD010000006.1:0-15970 GCA_043743105.1 Candidatus Saccharimonadota bacterium
AGTGCCTATAACTCTATAAAGCTGGTTTCAGCTCATTGATGTTGATGTGTTGAATCTTAAGTTGTTGGCTGACCATAGTTTCTCCTTGGTTATTACAAGGTTAACTATGAGCTGCCTCTATGTGTGCCACCACAGGGATGGTAGCTTTCGTAACGCCCCCGATTTTGCTGGGCGGAACCGCTTCTCTAGCTCTCGTTTAAAATCAGATACATCTTTGGCAGTATCGAAACCTAGTTTAGGATACTTCTCCGCAATCTTCTGTTGAGTAAAGCCACCGTTTTCCAGCTTTCGCACCTGTTGATATCGTCTCACTGTTTCTGGTTTGATCTTGTCTCGTCGTTGTGGCACGTCCGTATCCATGTAGGCTTGGAACTTTTCAACTTCATCCCAGATAGCCCGAACATCTTCGATTGATGTGTCTTTCTGCAAACTGATACTTAGGCTCGTAACTCGTAGCTGGTCTTTCGGCAAGCGTACATCGTTCATGCGCGGCCGTACGTTAGCACTTCTATGGAAAGGCGGATCTAGTTTCTTTTCACCAAAAAATACAAATGTGAAGAGGCTGTGAAGCCAGCGGGCATCGAGATTAAAGTCAGCCGCAAGCTTATCAAGCGTATCGAGCATATCCTTGTTGGGCGGCAGTAAATCATAGCCAGTCATATAACCATAGCGTTTGCCGGTATCTTCGTTGGCTGAAGCAAAGAACGAGACATGCCACGCTGCACGCTTATCATGAGGGATACCGGCTGGCGGAACTTTATACTGATCACGCAGCTCGTCTACGGCTTTGAGAAACCGTGGATAGCACACTAATATATCGGCGATTGGCTGCCAGTAGGTATTGTTGATCATAGTATGACTTTATCGTATAAGTGTCTTGGCTGGCCAATTAATCTTACTGGGTGAAATCGTACAGGTCGGCACTGGAGTCAGCCGCCTTTTCACGAACGTTCGCTAAGTACTCAGCCCAACTGGCCTCGTTATTTGCGACGTCAGCCACAAACATCCCCACGTATGTATGCCAGCTAGCATCTGTTAAGCTGCCTTCTGGTTTCGGCCACAGTCGTTTGAATGGATTGGCCGGTTCTAAATGGTACACCGCATCTGGATGCCAGTATACTTGGATGCCAAAATTACTGAACTTCATAGTACAGGCAAAGATGTCGCCAAGAGTCGACTGGTCTTGTTCTTCAGTTGCATCACCCAACATGGCCAGTGCGGGGCTACCTTGCGTCCAGCCAATCGGTGTTTGGCCCTCGCTACTACAACTAAAGGCATACACCTTCCAGCCTTTCGGCATAGCTGTCTTGTCGCTTAAACCATGACGGGATTCTGTCGGAACTTGGACACGGCGTTGCTGGCTAATATTTATGAGTGTAGCTGTTTTTGCTGCCCACCGTGCTACAAGAAGTGGATCTTCATCGAGCGCCTTGCTTACGTCACCGAGAAAGAGCGGTTTAAATTCGTTATCCAGTTCATTGATCCAGCCGTGAACACAGCTTTGACATACTTGACTGCAAACCAGACGTTTAAACGGAATTTCACGCTTGTCGATGACCTGGCCGGTAGCGCCAAGATGGGCTGATACATATATCTCATCGGCGCAGTTGAAGGCCTTTAGCATCCAGTCGGGAAATAGGCGTGCCTTGGCTAATTTAACGCTTGTTGCGCCGCACATCCAGCAGCCCTCAGGTACTTCAACGCTGCGAGGATACAACTTGGCTCCCCGGTTTAATAGTTCTTTTTCGTAGTCACGGTGGTAATTGGCCTTCGGCTTCGATTGATTTCCCATATAATGTCCCTCTTTTACTTTTATCGATACTTCGCTGTTATTCTAAAAATATCGTTATATGTAGTGTTGTAGTTATGTAGCATAACGCTATATGTAGAGTATTATAGCCTTGAGCGTTATTTTAACAAGGCCTTGCAGACCGAAAAAACATGTTATACAACGATAGCTGAAGCCTGGTTGACCACTGTTGTAATAGATTTTCTCTGTTATGAATAATACAGCACCTAGAGGGTCGTCTGCTTTAGGCATAACGATCACACGATTATTTAATTGTTCCAACTCCTTACTACATCTATAATCATAGTTAGACGCGCGGTGGGGTGTGTTTTTGAGTTAACCCCATGAGAAGAATCTACCGCACCATCCTATACTTTATCTTGGCCATCCGAAACCGGTCGCTTCGATATGCCATTCGGCGAGTTTCGCCACTCGAAGAAGACAAACAATCGCCTCGAATGGCCAGTATATCCGCATGGCTAGCTAAGCGTTATCGCCGCTATGCCAACTCCAAGGAAAAGGTACGTATTTGGAGGTACGGCCTCGAAAAGGAAAAGCAAGAACATCAGATTCTGAAAGAGGTCATCAAGTACTCCAAGCGGGTCTTGGGTTATCTGGCGGTAGCTATAGCGATAGGCTGGACAACGGATGCTATTTACTGGTGGGTACACCCGACGCTCAGTCATGCCAGATTCATAGCCAACAACTTCAGCACCATTCCGCCTGATGCATTGCAAACTGGGCTAACAATCTATATCGGCGCTATATCAGCACTCCTAGGCCTCATATTCGCCCTCTATGCAGTCGGCTTTCAGCTATCGACCGAACGGTACTCAGCCGATGTTACCAGCTTCATGAACGAAGAACGGGTTAGCAGCTACTTCTTCAGCCTGCTTATATTTACCGATTTGTTCGCCGTCACCACCTTTATTAGGCTACATTTTACAAAACCAGAGCCTGTCGCCAGTTTCCTGTTTGCCACGATCCTAGTTGCCCTGTGCTTTTTGGGTGTCATCATCTTCAAGAAACACTACATTGAGTCGATGAAGCCAATGCGCATCTTTCAGCGAATCTGGCAGTTATTTCTGGAAATGTTTCCCGGTATAACCGCCGAGTCAGGCTACAAGACCAAGAGCTGGAGCATAGCTATGGGTGCTCGAAAACAATCCAAACACTATCTCAATATTTTTGGCAGCCTGTATCGAGATTTGATCCGAAATAATAAACTTGACGACGCATCATATGGACCGCTGATCCTCGGCCGCATCCTGCGAGACTACCTTGGCAACAAACGCTTCATTGATAACGAGCGTGGCTGGTGGGCAGACCAAAAACTTGACCAGCCCAAGGCTGATAACACGTCCTTATCCTCAATAAAGTCGGCGTATGAAATTCAGGGGCGTGGCCCATTCTTTACTACCAAGCAAGATAACGAATGGTTTGAAACTAGAGCGCTTGAGCTTTTAAAAGAGATGCGTGACACCGCCATTAGCCACCACGATGACAAGATGCTTTCTAGGGTTTCGGATGGCTATAAGGAAGTGCTGGTGGGGGATCGCGAGCGAACGGCCGGTGATCCCGTGGACATTCCCGGAGCATGGCAAAGCCAAGAATTCAGCATATTCAATAACGCCCTGAAGGATTTCCTAGAGCTGGTGAATCAGCTCGACTTCACAAATGAAAGTTCTACAGTCAGCATCCTCAATGACTACTTTGCCATTGCCGTCACCGCTGCAGACAAGTGGGATATTAAGCCAGCTGTTAAAATTCTGGAGTCATTTTACAACGGTGACCAGCTAGACCAGTCGCATAGCTATTTAGGCGACAGCAAGATTGCGGCCGAGGCGCGCAAGCTACTTTATAGCCATTGGCAACAACTGGAGGTAGAGCAGAGGCTGGAAGGTAAGCTGATTACCCCCAAAGAACAGCTGGTTGCCGCCTTTCGTAAGACGCTCGAGAAAACCCTTAAAGACCAGACTCAGGCCGTATTTACCATTTTCTTTCACCATTCAACGGCCATGATTGACAGGCTGCTACAAGTACCGAACCAGGAGTATGTCGGACAGTTTATAAAAATCCAAATGGTTTGGATGAGTCGCCTGTTGTATGAAGGCCAAAAAGAAATTGCCGAACACTTCGCCAGCTTTCTCGGCATTAATGTTCGACAACTCCTACTACTGCCAAAGGCGTTGCTCGACGAGCTTGAAATCTTAGACCAGGCCGAGCGCGGCTACTTTGTAGCTATTTATGAAGAGCAGTCTGGTCTAATTGAGGCTTACTTCAAAGCATTGGTGTCAGTCAGACTCGTAATCATGCAGTCCATCACCGAACCCGAAGAGATGGCTCGCTACCACCGACTGACCGTTTTGTGGGGTGGTGCACTATTTGTCTTAGCAGAACTACGTCAAGATTATAGCGTCCTTGAAAAATGCGTTGCGCTGCTCAACGCTACTTACCTAAACGGTCTGTCTAAGGTCATCGAGATTGTCAAAGATTACCGCCCGACTAACCTGATCGGTTGGGAAGTTAACCGCTACCATCAGCATTACATGAACCTGGCTCGCAAACTGAAACGTGAGCTGCAAGAAGAATCCTACCACGAATCAGTAAATGCGATCGGCGTTGGCACACGATATGTCCACCCAAGCCGTTTTATTCAAAATTTATCCCAGTTTGATATAGATATCCAAGACCGCTCGATTAAGGGGTTCGCTGATTGGGTGCGGGAATGGGATCTTACGAATAAGCGAGTGGCGATAGCCGAACTCATGGAAATACTAAGCCACATGAAGGGTTCAGATGATGGCCAACAATAAGAAGCAGAAGGGTTACTGGCTTGACGATCCGTTCCTGTCGTATATTAAGGGGCACACGCGTTATGAGGAAACCAGCCACGATGGCATGCAATTCACGGTCGAGCTACGAGGGCTGCAAGCACTATTCCCATACACCCGTGAACCGAGCGACCATTTTGTAATCACCCATAGTGGCAGCCGAATCAGCCGCCTATTGAACGAGCACTTCATCACCCGACAAAGAAGCTATGAACGCATCTATGGCAATATGTTCGACATCACCGGCTTCTTTGGATCAATTCTTGAACAGTCAGCTATTTACGGCGAGAACTATTATGCAATTCGCTGGACAGTTCCGGAGAATATAAATGACCTCATTTTAGTGGACGGCTTTACCTATTTGCATTCCTCAACCATGCACCTCAAACGCTCACTCAGCGGCCACGTCAAAGGCTATAAACAGCGCTATTCACGGCTAGCCTTCCTGAATCATTCATATGATAGGGAGCGCAAAGTCAGAGCGTTCGACTTTACGTCCGACGAGATACTGCACATCAAATATCCGTTCGGGAAACCGCAACCCACCGAACAATCTATGGGTCTACTAAAGAAATCCCAAGCTTATTGGAATTTTACCTTAGATCAAGCTCGCTCGGGTGGCAGTGTCGCTGGTATGGGTGTCAATGCCGAACGTGCTAGATACAAAAACTACAACGTCAAACATCTTGAGTTCCAGTTTACACGGGCAGAGATTGGCAAAAACTTCCATCAATTTGAGTCAATCAGGGAGTTACCGCGCACCGATTACTACGACGCCTATATTCTGTGCCGATATATGCGCGATAAAGTTCGGGCGAGACAGTTTATGGTTGATCAATTTAATTTGCAGGTGCTTGCTACGTTGGCAAAGAAAAATGATATTAAGAAGCCGCCAGTGTTGGAGTTGGTCGACCTTACAACTGAAGCTGAGGTCGATGATCTAATGAACGCTGTCGCAAAAAACCTGATCGACCATAATGAATTTATAGAACTATTTAATACATTCAAATAAGCAATGCAATACTTACGTACTCGCCAACACTACGAAGAGCGTTATGACGACGGCACCGTAGCGGCTTGCCGATCGGGTGAGCGAATCGTGAACGATACCTTCGAAATCATGGAGAAGAAGCTACCAAAGAGTGAGCTTGTCGAACGTCAGGCTGGCTGGTATTTGGAGTACAGTAAACTCTATTTTTTGTTTGTTGAATCAGTCGCCGCCTCACGTCATGAAAAGCGGGATTCGACCATCGCAAAATGGATAGAAGAAGACCAGAAGAAAGACGAGCGTCTGGCATTAGCCAATATAGCGGGCGGTACCTACTGTTTGAGCTGCGGTAAAGACATGCGAGTTATAAGTAAGGACTACATGCACCGTGACGGCCATAAAGAGGATGGCATCCTTTTCATGTTTGAGTGCGAGGCTTGCAATAAGCGAAGCGCTTTCTGGCAAGATGGTACTGAGTGGGATGGTGCAAAGTATGAGTGTGAAAAATGTGCCGGTGAAGTCGTATCCAAACACACCAAAAGTAAGGACATCGTCACCTGGACGGAAACTTGTAAGAAGTGCGGCCATGTTAAAACCGATACTCTTCATCTATCCGACAAGCCCTCTGAGCCAGAACCAATCGATCCGTACCTAGAGCTTGACCGCAAACGCTTCGTTTTTGATAGTGACATGGTCTTCAAGTTTGAACAGAAAACCAAGCATCTTGAGCGTTTGGCGCAACTGAAAGCCAAAGAAGCTGACCAAGTTGAGCGACCCGATGTATACGATGGTATTAAAGCCGTAAAGAAGCTCAAGATTAATCAACTGAATGAGCTGCTTGAGCCTATTGTTACAAAACAACATTATACGGGCTTTAAACTCGGCGAACCGCAGCTCGGACGTGAAGTATCAATAGATTTCAGCTGCCTTGACGTCGAAGACGACCGCGAGGAGTATCAAAGCAAGAAAACCCTCCATAAGCTCATGGAGAAGACTCTGGTTGATACTAACTGGCGAGTCATGAGTGAAGGCGTGAGTTACAGGCTTGGATATCTGACTGGTCGGCTCAGAGCCTACGAAAGTGAAGAGGATTTGAAGCAGCTAGTCGAACAACGCATGAAGAAAGGCTATATTCCCAAAGTAGCTCCCAAAGAAGCAACAGAACCAGCAATCAAACCTAGAGATGAGCATCACAATCCAGATATGCGTGAATCAGTACTTGTGTACTTTGATAAGCTAATGCTCGGTAGTGTGCCAGCTGAGATTACACTCAAAAGTGGTAAGGTGAAGGCCACAAGCCTGTCTGTTTTGAGCGGTGAGATGAATCCGCTCCTAAGGGTATTCATATCAATGCGCGATAATGATGAATCGGTGCCAGCATTCATCCGCAACTATGATTTTAAGTTTGGTGACGAGAAGAATATCCCTAAAGTCCAAAAGGACAGCCAAGGGCGAGAAATCCGTAGACTCTAATGCCACGCAAGAAAATCCAACCAAAAGTCACGTACAAACAGGTGAAGAAGCCAGATCTTTCAGCTATTGATGCAGTGTTTGATTACCTCTTTGACAAAATGCTAGCGGAGCGCAGTAAAACAGCCCCTCTCTCGCAAGGATTGCAGGGGCTATTTATTGTTATATTACCACAAGCGGTGCAAGTGCGGGATTTGTTCGGTTATACGATAGGTATGCCATAATATAACCAGGACGAGCAAGCAAAATATGAGACACTCTCAATATAGGCGTTCCGTGTCTCATTTGTCTCACTTTACTCCTTGAAAAGGTTCTAGACCGAGATGCTCAGCCATAAGCACTTTGAAAGACTTCTCCCATGAGGTCTTTTTATTTTTTGGTATGATAGTAGCATGAATGAAGCACTGTTGACCGGCAAAGAGAGAAAACTACTCGCACGGGAAATACTTAGAAAGAGCAATGCTACCATTACTGAGGCGCCAACAGTAATATTTATGGCAGGACTACCTGGCGCAGGCAAAACGGAATTTACAAAGAATTTGTTAGTGGAACTTGTTGAAAATCCTCTACGTATTGATATGGATGAGATAGCCGAAAGTATTGGAGGTTATTCGCCTCAGAAAGCTCACTTGTTTCGCCTTGACGCAACCGCAATATTAGAAAAGATTTTTGAAGAAGCGATAAAAAAGAAATATTTGATTATTATGGATGGTACGCTTGGTCACAGTAAGGCCATCCAAAATATAAAGAGAGCAATTGAAAAAGGCTATCACATTAATGTCATGTATATACATCAAACGCCAACCATAGCTTGGCATTTTACTCAAGACAGAGAATTGATAGAGAAAAGGGCTATCGATAAAGACAAGTTTATTAAAACTTACTACTCGATATTTGAAAACCTGAAAGTTTTACAAGAGTTGCAGGATGTTAAAATTAGTGTCATAATTAAAGACGAGAAGAATAAAATAGGACGAAGGTTCGATAATGTACGCAATGTATTTGATATTATCCCACCTGTGTTGGAAATCTCTCAGCTAGAAAATGATATTATATAGTAAGATTAAACTATGAAATTTATACGACTTAGATCATCAAAAAAAGTTTCCATGACTGACATTACATCAAAGAACCCTTCGAGAGAAGCGAAGAGTGCGTTAAAGCGTGCGCTTAAAGCTGCACATTCAGATCAGGAATCAATAAGGATTGAAGCTAGAGCTATTAGAGCTAACTAGTACAATTAAAGTTGCGAAGTACGTCCACTAGCCCCAGCCAGTAGCTGTTTAACAGAGGTAGACCGTATTGCTATGACACGGTCTTTTCTGTTCCAAACCACTCCTTTGTAAAGCCCTTTGTGGCAAAATCATAATTACTGGCTTTGACTTGCGTTGACTAAATAATCAGAGGACAATAAGCATAATTACTAAGGAGTGATCAAGATGACAACCAATCCAAACAACGACAAAGGTGAATCAAAAGGCGAAGACAGTCCCGGTATTGCCGACCAAGCTGCGAGTGGCGGTTTAAGCCGCGGAACAGACCTACCTGGCATTTCTGACCAAGCCGCGGAGGGCAGCCTGTCCAGCTACTTCGCTTTCCCCAAAGGCAAGGGGAAGGCATGGCCGTTCATGGTTCTATTTTTAATCGCAGTTGTCATCGTTATTATTATATTGGCCGAAACCGGAGTCATCGAGGCGCCAACCATGGTTCACCCCAGTAGCAGTAATACTAATTCGTCTGCGACCAGCAAACTGGCGGCCAGTTTTGCGCCCACACCTTCAATTATCAAAGCTGGGGAATCCTCAACGCTGAATTGGGCTTTTACTGGCGGCGTGCGGGTCGCTGCTGGCGACCTTAACAGCGATGAATTAAAGGTGACTTTTTATGAAGGTGATGCCAACACTGATCCAAATCTCACTAAAACCGGCCAAGGCACGTTGGTAGTAACCAAAAACGGCAGCAAAGTGGTGACGCCCAAAGTCACGACCACCTATTCGTTAGTCATCGCAGGCGCGAACAACACCTACACAGGCCAGGCCATTGTCTTTACGGCCACAGTTACCGTTATACCAGCGTCACCAACCCTAAGCACCACCACGGCTGTCCTCACTTCTTCAACGAACCCATCGACTGTCGAGCAGTCGGTCACCTTTACCGCCACCGTCAGTGGAACTTCCGGTGCCGCACCCACAGGCACTGTTAATTTCTATAATGGCACAACTCTCCTGGGCACCGGCACATTGAACGGGTCGGGTGTGGCCACCATCTCTACCCGATCGCTTTCGATCGGTACACAAACAATTACTGCCACCTATAACGGAGACTCCACTCACAGCGCCAGTACATCGCCCAAAGTGGACCAAGTTATTAATAAGGGCTGATCAAACCGAGCATATTAGAAAAGGTCCGTGACCGGCCTGCTCAACGAGTCGAGCCACGTTTGGTGTCGCACTTCCGTAGACAAGTGAGACTCGGACTCAAAAGCCTAATCTAACCCACAGAGCTCAGCCAAGAGATAATTAACATATATAGACCGTATTGCTATGCAACGGTCTATTGTTTTTGTAAAGACCTCTCTGAACCAGCATGTCCAGCACTATCGGTGAAAATAACATACTTTCATAATACCCCCATGGGGTATATACTTTTGGTATGAGAGTAGATATTAAAAAGCGCGCGGGTCATCGTACAAAAATCATTGAAGGTCAGATAAAAGGTCTTCAAAAAATGATAGATAGTGAAGAATACTGTATGGATATTCTTACGCAAAGCCTGGCTATTCAAAAATCACTAGCTTCCCTTAATAAGTTGGTTCTGGAAAATCACATAACTACCCACATTACGGATATGCTGAGTTCAAATGATGCAAAACAAATAGAAAAAGCTCAGGCAGAGTTGCTCCAGCTCTATGAGCTAAACAACATTAGGGGCAAATAGTGGATCATTCGATGCATAGTGGAGTCGAGGGTCATGATTCGCATAGTCACGACAAGCACGAAGGCCATAGCCCTGATATGTTCAAGAAAAAGTTTTGGCTGAGTTTCGCACTTACTATTCCTCTACTACTCTACTCGGCAACTATTCAAGAGTTACTTAACTTTACGATGCCGACTTTCCCGGGCAGCAACTGGATTCCTGCGATTCTTGGAACTTTCATTTTCTTCTACGGTGGGCTGGTATTCCTAAAAGGAGCCAAGTCCGAACTTGCCGACCGTCAGCCAGGCATGATGACTCTTATTTCGCTAGCCATTACCGTTGCTTTTGGCTATAGCTTAGCTGTGTCATTTGGGCTTGATGGCATGGATTTCTGGTGGGAGTTAGCAACACTTATTACTATTATGTTGCTTGGCCACTGGCTTGAAATGGCTTCAGTTATGAGCGCACAAGGCGCATTAAAGGAATTAGCCAAACTATTGCCAGATGAGGCAGAACTAATTACTAAAAGTGGCACAAAAACCGTCACTGTTTCTGAACTAAAAGTTGGTGATCTTGTTTTAGTGAGACCCGGAGCAGTCGTGCCAACAGATAGCGTTGTTGTCAGGGGCGAGTCTGAAGTCAACGAATCTATGCTGACGGGTGAATCTAAACCCGTAAAGAAGGCTGTTAAGTCACTAGTAATTGGTGGGAGCATTAATGGTAGTGGGTCATTAACTGTTCAGGTTAGTAAAGTTGGAGTTGGCAGCGATACAGCACTAGCTGGCATTATGAAACTTGTTGCCGATGCTCAAACTAGCAAATCGAAAACTCAGATAGTCGCTGATCGTGCAGCCTTTTACTTAACTTTTGTTGCGCTCGGTGCAGCTATCTTGACGGCTGTTGGTTGGGCTGTGTTTAGTGACCAATCTGTATCATTTATTCTTGAACGTGTTGTTACTGTCCTTGTAATTGCTTGTCCGCATGCCCTAGGCTTGGCGGTGCCACTAGTGACTGCTATATCCACTACACTTGCAGCTAAAAATGGCTTACTAGTTCGGGAGCGTATGGCGCTGGAAGCAGCTCGTAAGATAGATATCGTTCTCTTTGATAAAACAGGCACTCTGACTAAAGGCGAACACGGCGTAACGGACATTTGGGCAACTAAAGGTTATAAGAACGAGGACATCTTGCATTTAACTGCCAGCCTAGAGCAAAACAGCGAGCATATTGTTGGCAAAGGAATACTCACAGAAGCTAAGAAACAACACGTTCATCTCGATAAAGTAGAAAAGTTTACTGCAATCCCAGGTGCTGGCGTTAAAGGTGTATTGCATGGCAATGAAACATATTTAGCAGTTAGTTACCGCTATCTTACCGAACATAAGCTTACTGTTCCGGTAGATTTTGCAGACCAAGCTAAACAGGCAGCCAAAGATGGCAAGACGGAAGTATACCTAGTGTTTAAAGATAAAGTTATCGGAGCTATTGCCCTAGCAGACGTCATAAGAGACGAAGCCAAAGCAACGATTGCACGGCTAAAAGAACTCGGCGTAAAAAGTGCCATGATAACCGGCGATAGCAAAGATGTCGCAAGCTATGTAGCTAAACAGCTCGGTTTAGAACAATATTTTGCTGAGGTACATCCTGAATATAAGGCCAAGAAAGTGAAGGAACTTCAGAAAAAAGGATTACGGGTTGCAATGGTTGGCGATGGCATCAACGATGCTCCAGCACTGACGCAAGCAGACGTAGGGATTGCGATTGGAGCTGGCACTGATGTGGCGATTGAATCTGCTGGAATTATACTCGCTAGTAGTGATCCTCGAGGAGTTTCAAAGATCATCTTACTTTCTAAAGGAACATACCGTAAGATGGTGCAAAATCTTTTCTGGGGAGCTGGTTACAATGTTGTGGCTATCCCTCTTGCAACGGGGATTACTGCGGGGTTGGGCTTTGTGCTCTCACCTGCACTGGGCGCAGTCTTTATGTCACTTTCCACTATTATAGTGGCAATCAATGCCCAGTTTCTGCGTAACTTAAGGCTCAAGGTATAATAAGCGTATGAGAAAAGCTTTCCGACTATTGACTGCTAGTTTCGCCACATTGCTTTTCCTAGCCGTTGGACAATTTAACCATGTCGCAGCGATGCAAATGCCACATGATATGGCGGGCATGAATCATAATAGTTCTACGAGTTCTTCACAGACATGCGCCACACTCTGCTCGACAATGACTGTTGGCAAAGAGGAGAAGTACTATACGGTTGAGCGAAGGGATGAAGATGAGCCAGAACCGCCGTTTTATCTTGCACTAAGGTCTCAAACCTATCTTGCGACACTCCCCGTACGACAGCCCGATGACCCAGAACTACCGTTAAAAGTACCCATTCATATACGTATAGGTGTTTTCCGAAGTTGAGATTCACGTTTTTTTTGACGTGCCCCTTAATTAAATGAAATCGGAGAATCTATGAAAAGCACAACTAAGTATGCAGGTATTGGACTCTCAGTAACAGTAGCCTTGATTGGCATAAGCGTTTATGCAATTAACCGTAATGGAGATAGCTCCATGACGAGCATGACAAAAAGTAGCCAAGTCGCTTCTGCTGAAGTAGCGCCAAACAAAGAATCTAGTGATTACAAAATGATGGCTGCGGTGAGTAGTGAAGAATACGATCGCCTGTTCCTGGCGAATATGATATCCCACCATCAAGGCGCTGTAGACATGGCGAATCTAGCACTCAAGAGTGCGAAGCATCAAGAAGTCAAAGACTTGGCAAACGCTATTGTATCGGCTCAAACGACTGAAATTACTAGCATGGTCTCTTGGCAGAAAGCCTGGGGCTATCCTGCGAGCAGTGGAACGGCCATGATGGATCACTCAGCTATGGGGATGGAAGACACAAATGCCGGCATGATGAATGCACTTAACACTAAAACAGGTGACGCTTTTGATAAAGCATTCCTTGAGCAGATGATTATGCATCACCAATCTGCCATAAACATGGCTGCACCTGGGAAAATAAATGCTCAACACAAGGAAGTGAAAGATTTAACGGTTGCTATAATCACAGCTCAAACCAAAGAAATACAGCAAATGAAACAGTGGCAGAAAAACTGGGGTTACACAAATTAGACAATCAAATTAAGTTCGGTCATATTCCTGAAGCTTTATTTACGATAGTAGGGTTAATTTTATGCATACTGGCATGGAGGCTTGCCCTTACAGCTGGAGCACCTGGTTAATTTTATGCGGCATTATGTGCAGATTTGTAATACTATGAATAGGATGAAACTTGCAGGCATGCACCACCTCGAAAAAAAAGAACCTGTTTGGCATGTACAAATAGCTGTGTTCGTTGCAATCATTCTACAGCTACTTTTAAGTAGTAAGCTTGTCGTCGGCCCCCGATATCTTATCGTTGGGCTAGAGATACTGTTACTATTAGCGCTGGCCGTATTCGGGCCGCTAAAGAAAGAGATCACGTTCCGCGTCCGTCATACACTGGCAGTAATACTGATTGCTATCATTTCCCTTTCTAACATCACGTCATTGATCTTGGTTATAGACAGTTTATTTACGAAAGGTGACGTCACCGGCAAGCAGCTTATCGTCTCTGGCTTGGCTATTTATCTAACAAACATCATCATCTTTGGCCTGTGGTACTGGGAAATGGATAGTAGCGGCGTACAAGGACAGTCAACTGCTGTTAGACCAATTGACTTTTTGTTTCCGCAAATGAGCCTAAAAAGCTCAGGCGAATGGAATCCGACCTTTTTTGATTATCTCTATGTCTCTGTCACCAACGCAACAGCATTCAGCCCCACCGATACCCTGCCACTCACACACCGGGCCAAACTGCTTATGACGCTTCAATCTATCACATCACTGCTAACAATTGCTCTCGTTGCCGCCCGTGCGGTCAATATTCTTGGCTAATTCTGACTCTTACGCCATTTGGCGATTTCGCCGTGATGCCCGTTTTGCAGTACGTCTGGTACTTTCATGCCTCTAAATTCAACAGGACGTGTGTACTGGGGGTATTCTATCGTGCGGTCATCGTCTTGAAAAGATTCTATTTCAGCGGAATGTTCGCCTCCTAAAACACCTGGTAATAGTCGTACTACACTGTCAATAATAGTCATTGCAGGGAGTTCCCCCCCTGTAAGAACGTAATTGCCAATACAGACCTGTTCATCAACCCATTTTGTGATCCGCTCGTCATAGCCTTCATAGCGTGCGCAGACAATAATAAGCCCCTTCTGATCTGCGGCCAAGCGCTTTGCATCCGATTGTTTGTATAGTTTGCCTCTTGGCGTTGGTAATAAAACTAAAGCTTCTGGATCAATCTTTTTTGCAGTCTCTATTGCCGCCACAACAGGTTCTGGCTTGAGTAACATACCGTCACCACCACCATAAGGGGTGTCATCCACAGTGCGTCTAGAACCAAGGCCAAACGTGCGGAGGTCAATTGTGCTGTATTCCACTATACCGCGGTCCTGGGCCTTCCAGAGCATGCTAGCGCCAAAAACGCCAGTGAACATCTCCGGAAAAAGTGTTATAACTTGTATTTTCATCTTATTTATATTATAACACTAAAATGACTGTCTTTCAAAATGGGTCAACAGTCCGTTTTGCTACTTGGAGCCCAGATCTAGATATCTAAGTCGTCGAGGTCGTTCAGCTCTTCACGGGTCTTGGTTAGCTTATCACTGGCTTTAGTGACTTCGTCGTCATCATCAAGATTGAGGTCGTCGGATGTTTTTGACTTTGTGTCGGGTTTACTAGACCACGAGTCGTTATCGTCGGTAGCTGAACTTGATGAGCTGCTGTCATTTGCACTGCTGTGGTGGTCTGAGCTGCCTGTGTCATCGCGTGGTGGGCGCGGTTCACCATTGTCAACAATTTTTAGATTATAACGGTCTTCGTTCTTGGTGCCGAGTGCGCGAAGTAACGTGCGGAGGCTCTGGGCGGTAGCACCACGCTTACCAATAACGCGCCCGAGATCTTCGGGGTCGACTGTAAGTTCTAAAAGCACACCCTTTTCATCTATGCGGCGGTCAATTTTGACTTCGTCCGGGTTGCTGACTAATGATTTTACAATATATTCGATGAACTGTTGGTCTATAGTGCTCATGGGCTTGTCTCCTCAGGTTTCTGGAATTATTATACAGAGCCGAACATTAAAACGCTATTGGTTAATTAAGCGGAAATGTTACGCTTTTTCGGTTTCTTCTTCGGTAGCAGCAGTTTCTTCGGCAGGGACCTCAGCTTCTACGGCAATTTCTTCGGCTACAGGAGCTGCTGCTACTTCTTTATTCGTAGCTTCTGCTGCTGGCTCTTCGACGGCAACTTCTTCAACAGGTTCTGGTGTTTGATTGCGGCGAAGCTTATCAGTGTGCTTGATTGTCTTGGTGCGGTTTGCATCTACTTTTACCCAAGACGGAAGTGTAATGCCTTCTTTTTGCAAGATCATTGCCATACGAGGTGATGGCTGTGCTCCATTATTGAGATATGCGGCGGCTTTTTCTTTGTCTAAGACAATAGCTTTGGTGTGTGGATCGTAGCTACCAAGTGCAGCGATAATGTTGCCACTAGTAGGAGTACGTCGTGACTCCTGGACGATTAGACGGAACTGGGCGTGGCCTTTGCGACCGGTACGTTGCATGCGGATAGCGAGCATAAGTTAACTTTTCCTTAACACTTTAGAGTTATAAAATAATCTCTTACTATTTTACAGATGTACGTCTCTGTTGTCAACATGGAAGATATCGAGCAGACGTGCGAGCGAAATTCGCAGGTTAATATATAGCCCCCCGCAAAACAAAGACACTACTTTTGACAAGCCCTCTTTGGCTTGAATGATTTGTTTTTCTGTCAATGTATCTACAGATATATCTCCAGAAAAGACAAATCATTCAACCTCAAAGATCATCTAGCCAAAACCAGCGTATTTGATTTGCGGGGGCTATA
>JAYTXD010000007.1:0-30316 GCA_043743105.1 Candidatus Saccharimonadota bacterium
ATGTTGTTTCATGCATAAGTAATGTCATAGGACATTACTTATTGCTATTTAACAGATACAAAACTAGCTAAAAACCACCACGTTTTTGCCTATAACCCACCTTTATAGACTACAACTACTACCTAGACTTACGCAAAATAACAGCAGCCTGAAACCTTAGTTTCTGAGTTATAGACAAAAACGTGGTGGTTACATGCCAGAAAGCTTACGCGGCAGCTTTTCAATAAAATCTTCATAATCCGTAAAAACTATTGCTTCCATTCCATATTTTTGAGCAGCCTCGCAGTGCTTTTCTTGGTCATCTACAAACAAGCATTCATCCATTGCAACCCCAAGACGTTCAGCCATAAGCTCAAACATTTTTCTGTCGGGTTTTAGGAGTTTTGTCTCATGCGAAAGCACATGGGCATCAAATAAAGCGGCCTGTTCTATTTCAAAGAGCTCATTTACCACATCGTAATTCGCATTGCTCATGAGACCAATTTTGTAATGCTGTTTTAGTTCATTCATAATCAATTCAAACATGTTTTCGTTCGGGACTTTCGTTTCTAATGCCTGCTGCAGATCATACGAGTCAACTTTCAGAAGCGTTGCAATTGCCTGAACAGTTTCCTCATTATGCAGTACGCCTTTATCTGTCAAGGCACCGAGACGCGCAACTTCCTCAATCAGCTTAGTATCATGCATGATATGTTTGCGCTTAAAGGGTGTCCAGCCGTCTTCGGCCAGCACGCCAAAACAATCAAAAATGATAGCTTTAATCATCAATTTTCCTCAACGCAATTTCAGTCCAAGGTTTACCCTGTATTGTCTCTACTTCTTGCTTTACAACTTCAAACTTCTCTTCGGCTAGACGAGCAATAAGTCTAGGGCTGTAGTAATAAAACAAGCGGCGACCATGCTTGTCTTCACGCCACTCTTTTTTGTAGCGTCCAGCATATTTAGTTGAGATATAAAATATACCTCCTACTTTGAGTGATCGTGCTACTACAGTCATAAGATCACGTAAGCTTGTTTTATCTATATGTAGTACAGAGGCAAATGCAAAGACAACGTCATATTTTTTATACGGATAATCAAAGTTCTGCATATCAATTACCCTAAAGTCGGCTGCTGGTAATAGTTCTTTAGCAAGGCCAATAAGACCTGCGGAATTGTCTATGCCTACATAGGAGCGCGTGCGTTTAATTATCTCAACTGCATCACGGCCATCGCCGCAGCCTAGCTCTAATACATCCGCAGAGCCGTCATTCTTGCCTGCTTGTTCGAGCGCAAAATCAATATCTTTAACACGTGGACCAATTCCGTGAAAATACTTAGACAGCTCTTTAGCGGAACGATTGTATGTGTCCAGTGTTTCGTTATTTTCCATCTGCTACCTCTATTTCAAAGTATGCCGCGTTTGCCATATTGGACCCTGCGGGCATATCTTCAATCTTTTCAATACCTTTAGCAGCCTCATTTAAGAAAAACCCCGAAAGTGCATGACCAACAACCAATACCATGCCGTCTTTACTGAGTTCGGCAATCTCTTTCAGCACTCTATGCATACGCTTTAAAAGGTCGGCACGAGGCTCAAACTCAGGATCTTCGGCTTCAGCAGAATAGTACCAATATGATGGATGTTCTTTCTTTTGTCCTTCGTATGTGCCCATACGCCGTTCTGCAAGATCATCAATCACCCTAATGCTCCGCAACGGTATACCTAACTCACCAGCAATAATTTCGGCTGTTTGCTGTGCGCGTACGAATGCAGAGCACACAATAGTGGTAATGTGCATGTCTTTTAGCGCACCACCCGTTTGTTGGGCTTGTCCAATTCCTTTTTCGGTCAACCGTGTGTCAAGCGCTCCGATCTTATAATCTCGGTTCGCTTCACTTTCTCCATGTCGTACAAAAATAAACTTGGTCATGACAGTCTACTTCTTCATGCGCTATAGGATACCACTATCTTAGTACTCATAATTACAGCAACCGTGCTAAGTCATTTTTTAACTGCTCGTTAGACCTATATACAATTGCTTGCATTCCAGCCCGACGAGCCCCTTCACAAAAATCGGGCAAATCGTCGATCATTACAGCCTCATTTGTTTCTATACCAAGTTCTTCACATATCAGCTCATAAATACGCTTATCTGGCTTCGCAAAACCTACATCACCAGACAGTACCACTTCATCAAAAAATTGCTTACGTTCGTCACGTGAGAAATAGTCATTCATGACGTCACTACCGACATTACTAAGCATACCTATTTTGTAGTCTTTGCGTAATTGCTGCGCGTACTCGAGTAATGCCTCGTTACGAGCACTTGGCGCAAAAAAGAGTCGGTGAGCCGCTTGCTCAGAAAGATTAAAAAGCGCAGCAACAGCCGTCGTGAACTCACTCTGCGAAATAATGTTTGATACCAATTGTTTGTCGAGATTATGCAGCTCTCGTGCTGTTTTTGGCGGTGAATCGGGGTCATTAAGGTAGGCAAATATAGGGTCTACATAAAATACCCCGTAGCAGTCAAACACTATGGCTTTAATCATCTTACTACCTTAACAAATGTGCGATAATTGTGATATAGCCATTCCAAATCAAAACGTGGGGGGCTAACTTTAGTATGCTCACAGACAAATTTAACATTCACCGGATGTTCAACATCAACCAAGACTAAAGTTCGCCCCAATTTTTCCCAGCCGCGATATCTACTTTTAGTTTTACGCCAAGGTTTGGGTAGACATTTTCCATAGTTTCTTTCAGAATTTTTCCAACGCTTTCAGCATCATCCTCTTTGCATTCGATCATGATGCTGTCATGGATCTGTAGGAGCATTTTTGCCCCCTCGGGCAGCAGCTTATGCACTTCGACCATTGCAAGCTTTGTAAGGTCGGCGGCCGTACCTTGAATCGGCATATTTATTGCTTGCCTCAGAGCCGTCTCGCGTACCATATGGTTGCTGCTTTGTGCATCCGGCGTTGGCCGTCTTCGGCCTAGCAATGTCTCGACAAATCCCTTTGTCTTAGCCTTTTCGCGGAGGCCATCCAGATATTCTTTAAGTTTTGGCCGCACCTCGAAATACTTCGTAATAAAATCACGTGCTTCACCGTAACTCATACCACTCGTTGCCGCTAAACCATGCGGACCTTGGCCATACAAAATACCAAAGTTCACCGCCTTTGCCTTGTAGCGTATTTCCTTGGTAACTTCTTCTGGCTGGATCCCTAAAACTGTTGCAGCCGTAAGTTGGTGAATATCTTGGTCACCATTAAACGCCTGCACCATGTCATCGTCACCGCTCAAAGCAGCTGCAAGACGAAGCTCAAATTGAGAATAATCTGCATTCACAAATACATGCCCTGGACGTGCCACAAATGCTGTCCGTATACGCTTACCCACATCTGTTCGCACTGGTATATTTTGCAGATTTGGATCGTTGCTACTCAACCGCCCCGTTTGTGCAATGGTCATCGCAAATGTCGTATGTACACGATTATTGTCGTCAACTTGTTTCGGCAGTGTATCTACATAGGTATTTTTAAGCTTTGTGTATTCACGATATTGCGAAATAAGGTCTATAATCGGGCTTAACTCACGCAGTTTTGCTAGCTCATCCGCGCCCGTTGAAAAGCCTGTTTTACCACGTTTTACTCCTGTTGTTGGCAATGCCATTTTGACATATAAAACTTCGGCGAGCTGTGAAGGCGAGCCAATATTAAACTCTTGGTCTGCATGACCATAGATAGATTGTTCAAGGTCACTAATCTGGTCTTGAAGTTCGTCGCCCATCTTCACTAAATACTCACAATCAAGTCCAATACCCTCGTGCTCCATCTCGGCCAAAACTGGTATAACTGGCCATTCCACCTTTTCTGCCAACTGGATGACTTTTGTGAGCTCGCTAATACTTTCGCCTTGAAAGTTGTTAAGCGCCCAGATAATTGCGCTTAGTTCACCTGCCTTGTGTAGCATATCTTCTGGCGGCAAATCATCTAATGAAGAACCGTTATAGCCCAAGCTTGTTTCTGCCATTTCGCTCAGGCTCCTGGCGCGGCTTAGCGGGTTAATTAAAAACCCACCTACAAATACGTCACTGCCTACATGCGGCATTGGTACTTTAAGTTCCAGAAATATCTGTAGTGTCGACTTAATATCGTAGCCAACAAGCTTTGGTAACGGATCAAAAGCCTTAGTTAAAAATTTAGTAAAGTCTTTTGTATTGAGCTTTGGTATATCAAACGCATAAGCCATCTTTTTATTAGCCAAAATCAAAACTTGCGGGTCACGCCCGTGTGTCCCTGCTGTGAGCGAATGTACTAATAGACCATCTGTTTCGGCTACAATCGCAACACCTTTTAGTTTTGCATCAGAATCAACAATAACTGTTTTGAGGGGCGTAATTTCATGCAACTCCACTGCAGAAGTCGCTTTTACCGTCACCGTGTCACCCTCAATTTCACCATCTACATCAGTCACGCGCATATAGTCAGGCAAATTACGGAGCAGGCTTTTAAACTCCAGCTTCTGGAGTAAAGTCTTAAGCGCCTGTACGTCCAACGCCCTTGTATCGGTCCCTTTTAAATCAACGTCAATCGGTGCATCGTCCATCAAAAGTGCCACGCGTTTGCTGAGATACGCCGAATCTTTCCCAGCTTCCAGCTTTTTTCGTGTAGAATCTTTTATAAGTGCTAGATTTTCATAAATTTCATCTAAAGTCACATATTTCTGCAATAGTTCAGTCGCTGTTTTTTCGCCAATTCCTGGCACACCCGGAATGTTGTCAGAGCTATCGCCTTTTAGAGACTTTAGGTCTAAAAACTGCTCGGTCGTAATCCCGTGTTTTTCTTCAAAATGGGCCGTATCAAAGCGCTCAATGTTGCTAAAACCCTTTTTTAGAATATAGACATGCGTATGTTCGTCTATGCACTGCAAAGCATCAAGGTCCGACGTAATCAACATCGTTTCCAACCCCTGCTTGTGGGCTTTTTTAGCCAATGTAAACATTATGTCATCGGCTTCATAGTCATCAATTTCGTACAGTGGCCAGCCAAAAGCCCGCAGCAAATCATACAAAATAGGAATCTGCGCATAAAAATCCGGTGGCGCAGGTTTGCGTCCCGCTTTATAGGCAGGATACATCTCAAGCCGCTTACGAATGTTGGTCTTAGGCTTGTCCCACGCAACCGCTACATAATCTGGCTTTAACTTCTTAATAAGTTCCAGACTCATGGCCGCAAACCCGTACACCCCGCCTGTTGGCGTTCCGTCAGCCAGAGCCAAAGATGGCATGGCGTAATAGCCACGGTAAAACACCGATTTACCGTCTATAATAGCTAGTTTTTTACGCTCACTCATCTACCCTATAGTATACGCTGCTATAGCCCCCCAAGAACAAATACGCTGGTTTTAGCTAGATGATCTTTGAGGTTGAATGATTTGTTTTTGTGACAAAGCACCCTTTTAGCAACAACAGATGAGAAACACCCTGCAAATGTGGTAGAATTATCAGTAAACCGCTTATGGAAAACGAACACATGACCCAGCTTAATACCGAAACGCCGATAGAAAGCCTACCTACAGTTGTGCAGCCTGATGAGGTGGTTGCGGCCAACAAACCAGAAATGAGCGGCATTGCCGAACTGACTGCAGAAGTTGCACTACCTGATGAGGCCGATCAGCCGGCACTAACTGCCCTACCACACGAGTCAAAAGACAGCCTAAACAAAGACTTTTTTATCGTTAATGGTATACGTTTTGGAGCCGCTACAGTTTTGGCAGTATTTTTTATGAAACTCTTTGGAGGCCCTGGTACAACCTGCGCAACCAAGACGTTGTCTCTTAACTACGCCTGTTCTATAAACTATCTATGGCTTATAGCCGCAGGTCTCGCGAGTTTTGCCGCGCTTGAATTTATAATTTCTAAAATCTTTAAACGAAAATTTGGCTACGCACTGCTTGTTGCAGGCTTTACGCTTGCAACACTTACATTTTTTCAGGTGAGCCAAGTATTTGCCGGCCTTAGTGGCTCACATGAACAAATACCAAGTGCAACAGCCTACAAAGTAACCGCCGCACTTGTTACGGCTATCGTAACTGCACTCGGGATTGCTTTTAGCCACTACGTCCGCTCCAAGAAGATACTTAGTAAAGTTTCTGTTGCATTGCCAGTTCTTGCCGGTGTGTGCCTCTTGATGTTGCCGTTTTTAATTACACAGCACTTTACCCATGTTACCATCACCGAAAAAGCCAAAATCGCACAGGCGGGCAAGGCTCAAATAAGGCAAACAGCCAAGTCTGCCGCCACTGCAGGGTTTGACCTCTACGCACCCAGAAACTACACGGGACCTCTGCAAATTAAATACGCCAAGTTATATTTTAACGCCAACGACTATCCTCGCTATATGCTTATTTACCAGTTGCCTACAAGTAAGTCACTTGAGATGATTGTGCATAAAAAAGACGCAACAAATAACCCGCCCATAAACTGCGGGGACTTTTTGCCATATTCTATAAAGCCAAACACCAACTTATCGAGCCTAGCCTTTCCGTGCAAGCTCATCCTTACAACGGCGCAGGGGCGCAAAGTCTACGGCTTCTATGATTCTTCGATAACCGATACACTCAGCATAAACTCAGCCGACATCCTAAAATATCAGCCATCGGCCTACTATATTTTTATGGATAGTTCGGTAATTAGCTTCTACGACTCTTCGGCTTCGGCCTCGGCATCAACCGCGTCAATCATTACACCTGATGTTTTGAGCACTTTCGTTGACAGCCTCCAGTCATATAGGGGCACAGAACTGCAAGATTTCGTCGACAAATACGGCGTGTAGGACAAGTTCTACTAAGGTATAGCCCCTACAAAGAAAGACATGTTTTGTTTTGGAATGGCCATAGATGTTAGAATTAAGTTATATGAAAGTGCGTCCACAAGTTTTAGTATTAGTCGGCATGCCGGGTGCAGGCAAAAGCTCATGCGTTGAACATCTTGATACGAAAGGCATTCCTAATGCGTATTTTGGCGGCGTAATAGTTGAAGAAGTTAAAAAGCGTTACGGTGAAGATGGCGTTAACGAGGCCCGCGAAAAACTTGTGCGTGAAGAATTCCGAGAGATAGACGGCAAAGGTGCAATTGCAAAACGTATTATACCTAAACTTGACCATCTGTTACTTTCCCACCCTGTTGTAGTCGCCGATGGTTTGTATAGCTGGACAGAGTACAAAATGTTTAAGGAGCATTATGGAGAGAAGGCATTAATTGTCGCCATTAGTGCACCACGCCATTTACGTCACGCACGGTTAGCCCACCGCCCTGTTCGCCCACTAACTGAAGCCGAGGTTACTTCCCGTGAATACGCAGAGATTGAGAACCTCGAAAAAGGTGGCCCTATCGCAAACGCTGACTACACCATTACTAACGATGACGATGCCTACGCTCTATTAAACAATCTCGATAACCTACTCCACGACACCGGTTTTTTAACGAAGTAGTTTACTTAATATAGTCTAAAAGTTTTTTAGAATCTTTGTGCTTGCGGAGCTTGGCGAGGGCTTTAGCTTCAATCTGACGAATACGCTCACGGGTAACGCTAAATTCTTGGCCAACTTCTTCTAGTGTGTGGCTCTTGCCGTCTTCTAGACCAAACCGCAGCTTTAAAATCTTTTGCTCACGATCGGTTAGTGACCCAAGAAGGCCTTTGACCTGCTCTTTAAGCAGCTGCCCTGCGGCTGATTCTTCTGGAGAAACTGTATCTTCGTCTTCTATGAAGTCGCCCAAGACACTATCTTCTTCGTCATCACGAACTGAAGCGTCAAGACTAGAAATGTCCTGCTTGATCTTCATAATATGTTCGACTTTTTCGACTTCAATCTCCATCTCTTTGGCAATTTCTTCGTTAGACGGCTCGCGGTTAAGCTCCTGTGTAAGACGGCGTTGAGTACGGAGGAGTTTGTTGATGGTTTCGACCATGTGCACAGGGATACGAATTGTGCGAGCTTGGTCGGCAATGGCACGAGTAATAGCTTGGCGAATCCACCACGTTGCGTAGGTGCTAAACTTGAAGCCTTTGTCAGGGTCAAACTTTTCAACGGCACGCAACAAACCGGTGTTACCCTCCTGGATAAGGTCCAAAAGGTCCAAACCACGGCCCACATAGCGTTTTGCAATAGATACAACCAAGCGCATGTTGGCCTCTGCCATCTGGTCTTTGGCTTCTTTCTCACCAGCAACAACTCTTTGGGCAAGAGCTAGCTCTTCATCGGCTTTAAGGAGTGGAATTTTGCCAATTTCACGTAAGTACAAGCGCACTGAGTCATCAGCAATGTCGTCGAGGTAGGTCTGGTCACTTAAAATAACCTCTTCTTCTTCTTCATCTTCTGTTACCCATTCGTCAGAAAATTCTTTATCACTTGGTTCGGTGGCGCCTACAACATCAACTCCAGCATCAGTCAGTTCGGCGTAAAGCTGATCCAAAATATCGATGTGGTCTGGCGTATCGGTAATAGCGGCAAAGATTTCACGTTGGTCAATTTTGCCATCTTTTTTACCCTTGTTAACAAGCCCCAGCTTTACGGCTTGCAATGCTGCATCATCATGTTGTGCAACAGGCGCAGCAACGGTGTCATCAGCAGCTGCCTTCTTCTTTTTTGGTGTCTTATCGGTTTTTTTATCTGCCATATACTTAGTGTTCCTTACTTAATGTTCCTTGGCTTGCTTTAATAAGTCGTTGAGCCGCTTGTCGGCTTCTAGGAGTTTCCGCATATCCGTATCAGAAGCTGTTTCCATAGCCTTCCGCACGCGTTGTTTCTGATCTTTGACATACATGTCCACCAAGCGTTCCTGCAACCGAGTGACTTCGTTATGAAGTTCTATATACTCGAGGTTCCGGTAGAGTTCTTCGAACTGTAATACTGTAATTTTTACATAATCCCTAATAGATTGCAAGCCTTCTGTCTCGTTGACAGCACCTTCAAAGTCTGGATGTTCAGCCAAGAAGTTAAGTAGCGCTTGGGCGTCTGGACTCGTAAGCATCTGTGGGCGGATCATTTTGGCCTCAACACGTAGTTTTGGCTGTAGCAAAAGTAGTGATAATAAGCGCTGCTCACTCTTACGGCGCTCCACCATTTCTTTAGATTCAGTATTGGTTTGGGTAACAGGTTTTTTGAGCCTTATCGGCTTTACCTCATTGGCCTGCACGATGAGTTTGCTCGCCATAGCCTCTTTGCTCACGCCAATACTCTTGGCTAATTCGCCCAAGTAATGATCCTGCTCAACCTTGTCGCTGAGACCCCTAATAATGCGCAAAACCACGTCAGTAAATTGCCGTTTGCCCTGCCCAGTCTCGATGTCGAGCAACCCTATATAGCGCTCAATCAGCCAGTCAACGGCGTACTGATGGTTTTCTATTGCCGTCTGCCATAGTTTTGGATCTTTGCGTACCAGTTCGTCTGGGTCTTTTCCGTCTGGGATAGTAATAATACTCACGTTAACCCCCACTTTTTGAGCCAACGGTATTGCTCGCTCTGTGGCCGCAATCCCAGCTTTATCACTATCAAATGCAAAGCGCATATCGGGTGCATAACGTCCTAGATCTTTGAGGTGCGCCTTCGTTAAGGCCGTGCCTGCAGCCGCTACAACGTTTGCGATGCCCGCTTGATGACTAGCGATAACATCCAAGTTACCCTCTACGACTACGCCAAACTTTTGCTTACGTATGGCCTCTTTAGCTAGGTGCAAACCATAAGCCTGCCGACCTTTGTCGTAAAGCAGTGTACTTGGCGTATTTATATACTTTGGTGCATCAGCCTGCCCCGGGCTTGATCCGGGGTCTTCTAGTATCCTTGCCGTAAAGCCCACAACCCTACCTTGGGCATCACTAAGCGGTACCATTACACGGCCTCTAAACATATCGCCCCAGCCGTTATACCGCTCTGTAATAAGCCCGGCAGTCGCTGTTTCTTCTTGAGTAAAATTTTTTGATTTTAAGAAGTTAATTAAGGCGTTACCAGTATTTGGCGAGTAACCCAGGCGGAATTTTAGCACCGTTTCTTTGGTAAAGGCGCGCTTTTTAAGCAGATATTCAAGTGCTGTTTTGCTACCACGCAGTTGGGCCTGATAAAACTTGGCGCTTAGGTCCAGTACTTCGTATAAACGGTCTTTTTGTTTGCTATTAGCGCCAGATGTCTTGCCTTTAAACTGTTCTAAATCTACCCCCGCCTTGCGCGCCAATAGCTCCAAAGTTTCTTTAAAATCAAGCCCTTCGACCTCCTGTACAAAAGTAAACATATCGCCGCCCTTGCCGCTACTAAAGTCGTGCCAAATCTGTTTTTCGGGGCTCACCACAAAGCTTGGGGTCTTTTCGTTGCCAAATGGGCTAAGGCCTTTATAATTTCTGCCGGCACGTTTAAGCTGGACGTACTCGGCCACTACGTCCTCTATAGATAACCTAGCCTTTACCTCCGCAACAGCATCCATACCTTATAGGGTACAGCTTTCGCAGCCATGGGTACAGTGTAAGTGGCTCTAACTCGGGCTTACTGCTTAAGTAGCGAGTAAGTACAAGCGGTTTGACATTGTATGTTAGTATTACTAGTATAATAACAAAGGATAAAATAATAATATGGCAGATAACGACAAATTAGAAGCGTTAAAAAAATTAGAAGAGTTAAAACAATTTGTTGGTGCATTATATGGTACAGCAAACGCTGTAAATCATACGAGTACCGCAATTGCCATTAAAGATTTTCAAAAAAAACTCGCGAGTTGTAAAAATATGGGTGAAGTTATAGCACTCACCGCAGGGCTTCCGTCAAGCATAACTTCAGCGTTTGGTCCATCCGAAAAGTCAGTACTTGACTCTACGGATACTGGTTTCAGAGAAATAAACGCACTCACATCCTCACTAGCAACGCACTTGACTACTGGTGACAACTCATTTTTTAATCCGGTCAAACCTGAAGTAAGTGTTGTTACTGGTCCTCCTGGCGTCCCTATAGCTCTACCTACTAGCACTAGTGGTGTTGTTGTTAATACGCAGCCAGTTACTAGCTCACCATATATAAATATTGAGGAAGACATAGTCAAAGCCTTAGCCACCATGGATGATCCAAATGCTGTTAACCCCCTTAGAGGAGGTGGTGGTGATACGTCTACAGAAACAAAACCAGCTACTGATGCAAATGTAGATGTAGTGGCTAAAGCCGTTGCACTCTCTAAGGACAAGTTAGGTGTTGCGCCAGCGCCTGGTATAACTCAATATAGTCAAGAAGTTCAGGACGCAGCAAATACCGAAAAAGCAGGTGGAAATAGTTCGTCCATCGAAGACATCGCAGCATACATTAACCATGGTGCTGTTGCACCAGCGCCTGGTGACACCACAACAGAACAAGGGCGCGCAAACATTATTAATGACACCTTCCGTACCATTGTTGGCCGCGACCCTACTGCAGAAGATATGGGTATATGGCAAGGACGACTAGCAGGTGGAGAAAGTGTAGCTTCGTTCCAGCAACTTGCTCGCGACAACACTGCAGCCGACCGACAAGCTAGAGCCAACGCAGCAGGCATAACAGTAGACCAGCTTCCACCCTACACTCCAAGCGCTTCGGCAGCACCAGCCACGGATCAGTCAGCGACTAATAGTATAGTAAACGGATTCTACATGAAGTATCTGGGTAGACCAGCAAACGATGAAGCCTACGCTACATGGGGTAGAGACCTTGCTAATGGGTCAAGAACAGCGGCTGATATAGAGGGCGGCATTTCTAACTCACCTGAGGCTAAAGCTTATACACAGAATGGTGGCGGTGCGGCACCCGATCCTAATTCTAGTGCCATGCCAGCTGTGCCACCTACCCTAGTTGATTATAGTAACCTCCATCCGTAGTAAACATCAACAGTAAGAAAACAGTTTTAACTAACCCTTAAAACATTAAACTATGAGAAAAATATACAGTGGCAGTACGAAGCATAACCAGTAGTGTAGATGACTTAATTGGGCAGTGGCAGGGTAAGTTTGCAGAGTTGCAAAAAAAGCAGACCGCTGGCGAAGCGGTTACCGAAAATGATGTACGCAGCATTATTCTCGAAACCGGCAAAAGCATCTATGCAGCCAATATATCGGAGGCAGACGTAGTAGCTAGCGGCCACAGAGTTGATGAGTTTAAAAACATCATGACCAGGGTAACCGACACCAAGTTTAAGACAAGTGGACTGGCCTCCGGTGCTACTAGTAGAAACCAAGAAGTAAACGCCATCCAGTTAGCGGCGCTTGATGAACACAGCATAGCCCGAAGCGGGCCACCACAGACCGATGTTGAATTGCAGCCTCTAGCCCAAAACGTAGTGGCAAGTAACGGAATGCATGGCAGGACAATTAACCCCCTACCCCACGAGGCAGGAACATCGGGCTCTGGGACAAGCGAAGAACAGGTCGTAGAACAGGCTTACGCAATATCTCGAAGTACACTCGAAAAATTAGCACCACCGGTTGCAAAATCGGCTGGCTCGTCAGACGTGCCTACAATGGAATCTAGCCTGGCCCAGGCAGCAATTAGCGACCAGCTATTTAAAATTCCGCATGATGACGATGGCAATAATGCCAATCAAGACCTTAAGGCAGTTATTATGTCACCATCGGCTCAAGGACCAGGTGACCAAGAGATTGCACTAATACGTATGCCTGTTCAGGTCATTTCGCCAACCTCTGTAGACCCGAAAAACTTTAGCAGCCCTATTTAGTTATTTTGCGTAAGTCCAGTATAAGCCTAATGTAGCTTAATGGTTACGCCATCACCTTCGTCTATAAGGGTAACTGCAGCGTTTGGCAAAACTGGCGGATTTGCTGGGGGTGGTACATCTTCTTGTTCCGCTACTGGCTTGTCTAGTAGACCTAGGAATGAGTCTATTGACTCTGGTTTAACGTATGACTTTTCATCTTCTATCTCTTTTGTAATCTGTTGTTGGTCAATACCTTCCAGAAGCCCAAGATAATAATCTAGCCCGCCAAGTTCATTAACGTTTTTGAGTGCGCCACTATCTAGGACATAGATGGTGTCCATGAGTGCCAACAGTGATCTACGGTGAGTGACCATAACCACTGTTTTGCCCTGTACTATTTTTAGTAGAGAATCGCGGATGTAGTTTTCGCTTTTGGCATCAAGGGCGGCTGTAGGCTCGTCAAGACATAAAATAGGTGCTTTTTTGATAAGTGACCTAGCTATGGCAACGCGTTGTCTTTGACCACCACTTAAAGACGAGCCGTTTTCGCCTGCCGGGGAATTGATTCCCATAGGTAGCCGTACAGCAAACTCAGCAACATTTGAAACTAGTACCGCGTCGGTAATCTCGTCTTTTTCGATTTGGCGGTAAGCGTCGCCGTCAAATAGGTTGTCAAGTAATGACCCCGTAAAAAGTTGAGGCGTTTGACTGACCCATGCTATTTTTTTACGAAGCTCGCGTAATGATACAGATTGGGTGTCGATACCGTCAACCGTTATTCTTCCACCCTCAGGCTCAATAAATAGGGGTATTAGTTTAAGTATTGTACTTTTTCCGCTGCCACTAGGGCCAATAATGCCCACTTTTTCGCCCTGTTCGATGTGTAAATTTAGATTTCTAAAAATCTGTTGCCCGTTGTAGGAATATGACACATTCTGAAAATCGAGAGTCCCTTTTATTAAGGCCGGCATGTGGTTGTCTTTGCGTAGATCCTCAACTCCTTCATGGTCACTGAGGACTTCATAAACGCGGTTTACATCAATCATCTTTTGATTGCGCTGGGTAATCTGACCAACCAAGTTTTCGACCGGGCCAAGTAGGTAGCCCATATAAGTCATAAAAATTAATAGCTCACCAAAAGTCATTCTACCCTGCATGGCAGCCGTGCCACCAAAGTACATTACAGTAGACGTTGCCAGTATAACTAGTAAGGAGTTGGTATCTTTTAGTAAGTTGCTCCAGATCATTGTTTTGCGTGTTAAGTTGTAGCTTTTTAGCCACAAATTGTCGACCTGCTTAAGCTGTTTGTCCTCTAGGGTGTAGGCCTGAACTGTTTCGGCATTATCTACTGATTCGCTTATTTTGGCCGCCGTATCGCTAGCAACCACCGTAAGCTGCCGTGAATAAAAGCCCATTTTAGGGCCAATCATACGTACTGTGAGATAAAGTAGCGGCATCAACACAACCGACACCAGGGTTAAGATGGGGTTGAAAGTAATCATAATCGCCAAAACACCCAAAATCATAATAATTGACCCAATAATTGATGCAGTGGTAGACAAAACTAAATCAGAAAGACTGTTTGTAACAACATTTTGTCTATATACATAGTCACCTTTTGCTAAGCGCTCCAGGTGAAATAGTGGCAAATGGAGGATGTGATTAAAGGACTCTTTTTTGATCATTCTATTAAGCCAAAAACCAATCCTGAGCAACAAAAAATTGCTTGCGTAGTCAAACGCTGCGCCCACTATAAACAGCACTACGCTTAAAAGTGCAGTTATGGCAATAAGCTTAGGCGTGTGCGTATATGGTAAGAGTGGGCCCCAGGCTGGTATTTTGCCAAAGGCAGAATCGGCCATAATCTTAACGGGCCAGGGTTTAAGTAGTGCAATGCCAGCTTGAATGGTGCCAATTACAACAACTACCACAACCGACCACCTCGCCTTCTTGTGGTATTTGCTTAGCCATTCTTTAAAGCCAGTTTTGACTGTTTTGCGGCCATTGGCTTTAAGCCAGGCATCGGTAGCGACGTTTACTAGTTCGGCCGGCCAGCCAAGTTTTATTAATACATCAGGGATCATGTTGGTAGGCACACCACAAGAAACAGCCATATCAATAGCCTCGTACAACTTAGGCATCATATGGCGCACACCCCTATTTTTATAATGCTCATGTTAGAGTCTATTATACCTGATTTAACCTACATTATATCTAAAAAATTTATATTCCTCCAAATTGCCGCTCAAGCAACTGGCTTACCCCCCTACCCTGGTGACCCTATATTTGTTATGCTAATGGTTATGAACCCTAATAGCCCGCTGCCGGGCACTAAGTCGCCGCAAGAACAAACGCCTCAACCAGGCCAAAACGGCATTCAGCCAGGTCCACAGAACCCGTATGGGTTTATCATTAACACGCCACATCCACCCAAAAATAGGTTCTTAAAGCCTAATTCCTTCCGTTCGCGTTTGCTAGTCATTGTGGGTGGCGGCGCAATTCTGATGATTGCTATCGTTCTTATTTCTTCGCTGATTACCAGGAGCAGCAAAGAAAATGCCACGGCGCTCGTGTCTTTGGTGGCCAAGCAACAAGAAATTGTGCGCGTTGCAGGCCTAGGTGTTGTGGGTAGTAGCGACTTGCTTACGCAATCCTGGGCAGAGACCACTGTTTTATCAGTAGGGTCGCAGCAGTTTGAGCTCAAAAGCTATCTAACCAAGCGAAAAACGGTTATTACTGCACCTATTCTACTATCTAAGCTTGACCCCCAGACTACTTCTGCTTTTACAGCAGCCACAGCTGACAATAATTTTACCGAGGTATTTAGGGCAAAGCTTAAGACGAGCCTAGTTACTTATGAGCAAAACTTAAAGAAAAGTTATGACGGTGCCAAAGGTCCAACCATCAAAAAAATACTCGGCAATAGCTATAATAGTACTGCAACTCTTTTAAAGTAGTGTATTTGTTTTTTGGAGGGCTATATCTACTCGGGCTGATGCTCGTCAGAACCAACGGCTACCAGATTATAACTGTGCAGTATAAGCCCCTGCACTTCTTCAAGCGGTAACTGCCCCGAAAGGATAATGGTGTTCCAGTGCTTTTTGTTAAGATGATAGCCTTCAAGGACCGTTTCGTACTTTTCTCGCAAGACCGTTGCGAGCTCGGGGTCGCATTTGAGGCTAATCTGGAGCGGTTTTTTATCTTCTGAAATAAGTGCAAACATCTTGTCACCAACTTTGTATACTGCTACGCCTTCGCCAAAAGGATACTCAAGCCGAGCATTTGGCATTGATAAGATATATCCTTCGACGGTTTTATGATCCATTACATGACTCTCGTGATTCTAATTTTATTCATGTTCTTGCTTAAACCAGTCAAGATAGTATTGTAGCTCAGCGATGCTGGCTTGGATGTCATCGTAAGCGCGGTGGGTGTTATTTTTGGCGAATTCTACACCGTATTTTGCATTCATGAGTATCTTGAGCGTGGTTACATCGAGCATGCGGTAATGTAGCTTAAGGTCTAGGGCTGGCCAGCGATGCTTAACAACTTGACGGTCGGAATGGATAGAGTTGCCCGCAAGAATTGCCGGCTCGGTACCAAAATGCTCTTCTACAAATGCAATTAATTCTTCTTCAACTTGCTTTAGCGGCTTGCCTTTGCTGTTGTTTTTTACAAAATCATCCCTGTTATCAGAAAATTCCTGCCAAAAAGTATTAAGCTTTAGCCTCTTTACTAAATTATCGGGGTTATTTTTAATACGTGCCTCATAACTTGCCAAGGTAACAAAGTTAAAGTCAGTAATCTCAACCGAGACCTCTAATAATAAAGTGTTTGGGTAGTCAAAATCAGTAAACTCTAAATCCATCCATAATAGTTTCGTTGGGGGTGTTTTGTCTTTGCTCATTAGGTATATTGTACAATATATCTATGCTAAAGAAGATATTAACGACACTCGGAGTCCTCCTTTTTATAGGTATAGCCACAATTGGAGGCTGGAGCTTCCTGCAACGTCACAAAAAAAACGAGGCTAAAGTTGTTCAAACTACTCAGCCTACCAAGCCCGTAGTACCAACATTTGATAAAACAAAATACTCTCAAACATCCCCATTTAGCATCTGGGTCGTCGTTAATAAAAAACGGCCATTGAGACCGCTCGAATATACACCAACTGACCTTGTAAACATAGGAAGCGGACAACAGATGCGTACAGAAGCTGCCGATGCGCTTATTAATCTTATTACTGCAGCAAAAACAGAAAACCTTATCATTGCCCCCTTAAGCGGATACAGGTCGTATACCAGTCAGGTAAGCGTCTATAACAACGAAGTAAAAAACTACGGCCAGGCTACTGCCGATACCGAGAGCGCTAAACCTGGCTACAGTGAACATCAGACAGGCCTTGCAGTTGATGTTGGCGGAGGAGGATGCGGTATTGAAGACTGTTTTAGTACTACTGCTGAGGGTAAATGGGTAGCCTTAAACGCCTACAAATACGGATTTATTGTTCGTTACCCTGCAGACAAACAAGCTATTACCGGCTACCGTACTGAGCCGTGGCATATCCGTTATGTTGGCGCTGCCCTCTCAGAAGAACTACATTCAAAAAATGTCACGACTTTAGAAGAGTTTTTTAATCTAAATTAATTATTAGTTTAGCCCTAAGCGCCCACAATTGCTCGCGGCCGTGAAGGATAACGCATAAGCCATCATCTTCGGTTTGAGGCATATCCATGAGTACAGTATACACCCGTTCAGGTACTTACTTTTTCTTGCGAACAACCAAAGGATAGAGCATTACATAAAGGCGAATAAGGATTTCAAGCGCTATTACCTGCACAATAAATGAAACAACGGGAGCAAGATATTCAGTGCGCCAGTCGCTGCCTGGGCCACCACCATACATTCCTTGCCAGTTATGCGCACCCAGCCCAGTGATCCAGCTAGTAATTCTCAGCGTTGGTAAGCTCGTAAGCTGCATGAGCGACATTGCGAGCCAAATAGCCACTACTAATGAAGCAGCGTCTTTGCGTTTTAAAACTTTTGTAATGTACATATTGATTTCCTTTATTTTAATACTTGCAGTATACGCTTATTGTTTTTTATTCTGTAGATTCTTTTTTCTTATCAAGTTTATCTAACTTCAAACCTTTAACCAAAAAGTAAACGATCGCGCACACGATGATAAAACTAATCAGCTGCGATACAAACGCACCCCATTTAAACGACTGGTCACTAACATGAAATGCTTTTTCTTGCAGCGTACCGCCTCCTGGAAGCAACAGGCCAACAAGAGGATTCACGAAGCTCAGTACAAGTTGGTCTACGAGCGTCTTGATCTGTGTACCGAGTACTAGACCGATTGCTAAACCAATTACTCCCTGTTCGCGGACAAAATCTACGAAACCTTGCAACCAGTGTGGCGCTTTGATTGGCGGCATTGTCATAACTACTGCTTTTTCGATTAGAACTTTTTTCTTAGCAAATAATTCATTTTTCTTATCTGGGTTTTCCAATTCGTATCCTTCCTGAGGGAATTAATTGATTACACTATACACTATTAACCTACATCTGTTCAGGGGCGTTGATACCAAGCAGTTTCAGGCCGTTTTTAAGTGTTTCGGCATATTTGGTCACTAGCTGCAGACGCACTGCTTCGCGCTCGTCACCGATTACCTTATTATTTTCATAAAAGCGGTTGAATACTTGGGCAAGTTCATATAAATACGTGCATACGTGGTGCGGCATGAGCTCTGTGGCTGCTTTATCAATAGTTTCAGCGTATTCACCGAGCTTACGTACCAAACTTCTTTCTCCTGGTTCAAAATCGTTCAGCTCAGTCACCATAGCCACATCGCCAGCTTTTTGTAAAATGCTTTTTGCCCGGACATGCGCATACTGCAGATATGGGCCACTATTGCCTTCTAATGAAACTGATTCAGACGGGTCGAAAATAATATCCCCGCCTGTACGTTGTTTTAAGAATGAATATTTTATTGCGCCCAGCACTATGTGATCATCGTCTTTGCCGGTAACTTTATTATTCGCGGCTTTAGCAGCATCAATCACGTCGGTTGCTCGTAATACATTGCCTTTACGGCTGCTCATTTTTACGCCGCCTTCAAGCTTTACCATGCCGTGCGTGAGGTGCGTTGTTGCATCGACAAGCTTCGGTGCATATTGTTCTATGCTTTTTAGTACTACTTTCATATATTCCACAATGTCATTACCAGTGATAAGGATTGACCTGTCAAAATGATAATCTTGGTATTTTTTCATAATTAGCCCAACGTCCTTTGCTTCGTAGGTTGGTAACCCTTCGGAGTTAATAAAAACTCTTGTGTGCAACCCATATGGCTCACCATCAAATATGACCGCACCATCACTTTCCTTATACACACCTTTTGCTAGTTGTTCTTTGACGGTTTGCAGTCCCAAAGGTGCTGTTTCGCTTTCGGGGTAATATTTCTCAAAATGAGTATCAATAGAATCATAAAATTGTTTAAAATAAACGTTATAATAAAAACTGCGAATTTTCCAGTACATCTGGGCAAGCGGTGATTCATGGTCGTTAGCGGCATGAAATGCGTAAATCTGTTTGTTTAGCGAGATGATAGTTTCTTTTGCCGTAGCGTCATCTTCGTACGCACTTGTACCTTCAATATAGGATTCTGTAACGAGTTCATTCAATTCGTTTTCACTCAGCGCATCTAGTTTTTCAGCGTCATGAGCGCCAATCTTTTCGGTAATAGCCCACAGCATCTTTGCAACGTGCATACCCACATCCCCACCGAAGTTAACGCGGTGAACTTCTGCACCGGCGTTTTCAAGCAGGTTGGCAATTGCATTACCGACTATGCTGGTATACAAGTGCCCCGCATGCAGGACTTTAAACGGATTAGGGTCTGAATATTCGGTAACTATAACCTGGCCCTCAAGACTCTTAGCTGGATCAGCGTCAACCAGCTGCATGAGCGCTGCGTCGCTCAGTGTAATGTTAATAAATCCAGGTCCCGCTACCTCTGCACTCGTAACAGACTCGTGCTGCAGCTCGGCCACAATGCTAGCGGCTACTTCATGCGGGTTTTTACCAAGTTGTTTAGCTAATTTGAGTGCAGCATTTGTAGCGTAATCGCCAAATTGTTCTTCGGGGCGCGTAAGTACAACTTCAGTTTCAATACCGTATAGCTTTTTTATAATTCCCGCGATAACACTACTTATCTGTTCCATAATGCTGTTAAGTATAGCAGTTCCGGCCGTTCGTATTGAGTAAAGATCCCTTGGCATACATTAGTACTGGTATAAGATCTTCAGCGAGCGATACATAAACTTTCATTTAAGTATTTACATATTTAAATGTTTCGATTATTATACAATGTGTCTATGCATGACAACAACGTAAATGTTTTTAAAGCCTTAGCCGATCCGACTCGGTTGGATATCGTGCGGAGTCTTGTTAAAAAGCCCCACGACACTGCCAGCTGCGGTGAAGTCAGCACCTGCTCTTCCCTGAGTCAGCCAGCTATGAGCCACCACTTCAAAAAGTTGGTGGATGCCGGTGTACTTTTAGAGCGCAAACAAGGTACAGAAAAAATTTACGAAATCAATCACGATCTTTTTGCCCAAGTAGGCATCAGTCCCGACAAAATTTAAATAAGAAAGAATTATCCCTATGAGTAAATTACTGATAGTTACTAGTAGTGTGCGCGAAGGCCGTGCGGCCGACAATGTCCTAAAGTTTGTTAATGCACAGTTAGCAACATACCCCGAATATGTAGTCACGGTTGCAGACCTTAAATCCCTTCCAATGCCGTTCTTCAATGCGACTGTTTCACCGTCAAGCAAAGATTTTGTTGCAACTGAGAAAAACGTCATTGCTTGGACTAAGATGGTCGGTGATGCAGATGCAATTATCTTTTTAGTTGCTGAGTATAATCACAGCCTTACAGCAGTGCTTAAAAACGCCATCGATTGGATATATAAAGAATGGGCTGGCAAATCTATAACTTTCGTTGGCTACGGTTGGGTTGGCGGCGCCCGTGCTATTAAGCATTTACGCGACATAATGGGCAGCAACATTGCCGTTAAAGCAACCGAAAACGAGGTAAACCTACGCTTCATGAAAGAAATCGACCTTACCGGCAACGTCACCGATGAAGCCACTGCCGCTGAGTCCATCAATGTAATACTCAAAGAGCTCAAACTAACTCTTGGCTAAACCTCTATGAAAACATACCACCGGGCACACTAGAGCGTCTATTTTGTTCGCATAAACCCGGCTAAAAAGTCAAAATCGGTTTTAGGGATTTTTAATATGGCGGAGGAGGAGGGATTTGAACCCTCGATGAGGTTGCCCCCATACCACCTTTCCAAGGTGGCGCACTAGGCCACTATGCGACCCCTCCATCAGATATAGCCATTCCAAACCAAAACGTGTAAATTTTGATTTAGGATAGCTATACTTAATAATATTTATTATATCTGAAAAAATACATCAATAATACCTTGCGCAACATATTGCAAACTGCGTACACTTAGGAGACATGGAAAATGTAATAGAACTCACCAACGTTTCAAAAATATATGGTTTTGGTAATGCCACAACTGTTGCGTTGGACGAAGTAAACCTTCTGATCAAAAAAGGTGAGTTTGTGGCAATTATGGGCGCCAGTGGATCGGGCAAATCTTCTTTGCTAAACGTTATTGGCTTGCTCGACAGGCCTACGCATGGCACCTATAGCCTTAGTAGCCGAGTTGTATCACGCCTAAGGCCCAACCGCCTTGCCAAAGCCAGGCGCGAGCACATCGGCTTTATTTTTCAGTCATTTAATTTACTGCCCCGTATGACAGCACTTGATAACGTTGCTTTGCCCCTTGCCTACCGTGGCATTACGCAAACCAAGCGCCTCAAGATGGCAGGCAGAGCACTAGAAGATGTGGGGCTTAGTGACCGCGAGTACTTTTTGCCCAAAAACTTAAGCGGTGGCGAAGCCCAGCGCGTAGCGATTGCCCGTGCCTTGGTTGGTGGACCAAGTTTAATTATTGCTGACGAACCTACTGGCAATCTCGACAGCATAAACAGCACGATTGTACTTGAGCTGCTTGCCGAGCTACATGCTAAAGGCAGCACAATTTTGATGGTGACGCATAACCCCGAGCTGACGCGTTACGCAACACGGGTGCTATATATGCACGATGGCGGCATTATGTTTGACGAGCAAACTAAAATTGGCCAAGTACCAATCCGTGCTCGTAGTGGTGGTCAGGCCCAACCCAAAACTGATGAAGAAGAGCAGCTCGAAGGCATATCACTACTCATGAGCACAATCCCCGCCAAAGCTGCACCGGTACGTAAAAATCTTACAAAAAATTCGTCTAAAAAGACACACCAACCTGCACCAAAACGTAAAAAAGCCGCTAAAACCACTAGGACGACCTCATGACAATTTTGACCGGTCGTAATGTGCACTTGGCACTGAGGTCGATTAAAAGCACCAAAACGCGCAGCGTGCTGACAATGCTCGGGATTATTATTGGCGTGGCATCGGTTATTACTGCTGTTTCGTTGGGAGAAGGCGTAAGTCGGCAGATAGCAGGAAGCCTCAAAACCAGTACCAAAAACGTTTTAACGGTTAGGCCAGGGAGGTTGGTTAACAGAGATGCGTCAGGGCATATTGTAAGCACAAACTACCAAGCCGTTCTTGGTGCAGCCGCTTTGACAAGCCAGGATCTTCAGGTTGTTTTAAAACTACCTAACATTGCCAGCACCACCCCGCTTAGCACAATCTCAGCGCTTGCAGCCACCACGGAGGGCCGTCAGTTTGATAGTACTGTAATAGGTACGGGCCCAGAATTTGTACAAATTTCAGGCCAAAAGGTTGCTTACGGAAGCTTTTTTAACGAGTCGCAAAATAGCCGCAACATTGCCGTCATCGGTAAGACGGTTGCCGAGCAGCTCTTTCAAGAAAACGTGCCAATTGGCCAAGTATTAGTACTCCGTGGACACGAGTTTATTGTGAGCGGCGTCTTTGATAGCTTTGCTGCTAATGCCTACACTTCTGGTGGCGATCTTAACCAAGCTATTTTTATACCGTACGACACCGCTAAAGCAATTAGTGGCAACACCGCCAATATTTACCAGATTTTAGTGGCACCAAAATCCGATATTAACGCCGACATACTTAGCCGTGAAATTACAAGTGCTTTGCGAGCAGCACACGGCGGCCAGCAAGACTTTACCGTCTTAACACAGGCAGAAACCTTGCAAGTTACCAGCAAGACACTCGACCTGCTCACATCTTTTATTGCTGGCATAGCCGCCATCTCGCTCATTGTTGGCGGAATAGGCATCATGAACATTATGTTTGTAAGTGTCACTGAGCGCACCCGCGAAATCGGTGTCCGTAAAAGCCTTGGCGCTACTAACAGGCAAATTTATAGCCAGTTTTCGATTGAAGCTACGATTATTAGTGTTGTGGGTGGTTTTATAGGCGTTCTTGTAGCTTTGGCTGCTAACTTTATGCTCCGCATCTCAACGTCCCTGACACCAGTTGCTACCTGGCCAATCATCGGACTCGCCGTTGCTGCAGCAACAATCATTGGCGTTATTTTTGGTACCGCACCAGCAATTAAGGCGGCCCGCAAAGACCCCATTCAGTCACTCCGCCACGAATAGTTATTTGTTTAATTCGGCTTTGAACTTTTCAACAAGATCAACAGGAGTTGGATTGACGCCATTAAGTAACGCTACATAGGTACATACAAAGTCGCAGAACATACTTGTCCAAAATATTTGTTGTGGCAATGTCTCACCTTTTGGAGTTATAACATGTGGAGCGGGTCGCAAACCCGAGAGCATTCGTTCGCTAATCTCAAAACGCTTTTGTACGCGCGGATGTTCTAAGTTGCTCCGAATTTCGACAACCGCAAACGGCTTGTCAACGGGGTGACTCGACCAGCCAATGAATTCATTATGACTAAATTCAGGATATTGGTACGACCAGGCGGTATTTTTGGCGTTTTCGTTCATACAGATTTTCATCTTGTTTGCCACAGGACCCAGTAAAGGTCCGCTATAGGATATGAGCGTTTTGCCAGCAATCTCAAGCGCCAACTGTTTAGCCGGGTTAGACGCTGTTGGAACATCTGGCTTCCATGAGTCTACCTGCCCAGAAAGCCACTCAGATAAGCTTGAGAGCTCTGCCGATGCTTTTTCGTCCATGAGCCCAAGGCCAGTAAAGAGGCTAATGAGGGCGGCAATGAAATAAAATGATGACATGCGCGGCTGGATGCCTGGAGGTATTGAATACAGTGGTAGGTTCTTTTCTTTTGCAAGTCGTTCTAGTTCTCCTCCGGCAGCAAAGACCACAATCTGAGCTTTGCGCTCCTCAGCATCTGCGAGTGACGCCAACGTTTCTTCTGTATTGCCAGAGTAGCTCGATATGATAACAAGTGAGTTTTCGTTAACATATTTTGGAAGAGTGTAGGTTCGGCTAACTTCAAACGGCAAACTTATGCCCGGCCACACCTGAACATATAACGCTGGCCATGCTGACCCACCCATTCCAGAGAGGACAACATTACGTAATTCTGCACTGGGCGTGTAGGTTACGTCGTAGACTTGCGTTAATTGTTTCCACTGTTTTTCGATAACACCAAGTGCATCTTGCGCATCTTTATCGTGAATATATTTTAGGTCGTCGAGCATGCTACCCTCCATAAGTTTCATATTACTACATCTAACCGGCCCACCATACCACCCTCGTAAGGAGCAGTTTTTCATATCACGGTTATGCTATATACTATCTATTAATTAGTAGCTACAAACAAGGGGGGTATGGGATGTTTGGCCTCGATAATCAAAACGATGATCAGCAAGGCGAAGCCGTAGCGGTTGCAGTAGTACCAACACCGAATTAAGCAGGCTCAAGCAAGAAGTACTTCATGCACTTTCTCCGCTTATTAATCACCTATAGCCATTCCAAATCAAAAGATAGACGCTGCAAACAGCTAGTTCGAGCGACGAGTACGGCTAAAAACGTTATGTAGTGCCGTAAAACCGAGTACTGAGCCTATAAAAATTGCTACCGTGCTGCTAGGGCCTGTATTAGCGAGGTTATTTGGTGGGTTTGTAGGCGCTGAAGGGGCTGGAGTAGTAAGGGCTGGTACCTTGAGGTCTGTTGGGACCTTTGGTGTTGCTGAGGTTGGAGCTGGCGTTTGGGGTGTTGGTTTGCTTGGAGCAGTAGTTTTAGGCGTAGTATTTTTTTTACTACCACCGATAGTTTTATTAGTAGAGTTACTAATGCCTGAGGTTGAAACCCCAACTTTACCACCGGTGTGTATTGTTTTGCGGTACAACCAATGTCCGCTATAAAATAATCCGATGAGTAACAGTGCAACACACGCGATAGATGCGAGCGCTAATAGCCATGCTAAACCTGCGCGTTCACGCTTTTCGGCATCATAATACCGCTCGATCTCTGGTAGTACGGATTGGTCTGATTTACGCTTAAATAACGCCATGACTTTGTAAAACTCCACTTAAGAAGTATATAATACTACAAAGATACGTTTTTTGCAAGTTTAGTGCCTGTAACTGGCTATTTTACATGCCCATCATGCCGCCGCCCATACCTGGCATATCAAGTGAGGCAGACTTTGGATCTGGTACATCAACAATAAGCGCACCCATAGTCATTGCTGTTCCAGCGATTGAAACTGCATTTTGTATGGCTTCACGAGTAACTCGAGCAGGGTCAACAACACCGGCTGCCTTAATATCTATTAACTGGCCTGGGTTTCGTAAATCAACTCCTTTAATGATTTTATCTTTATTGCTATTTGCTTTACGAATTTGAGGTAACCATTCATCAGGGTTTAGGGCTGCATTCTCTAATAATATTCTAAAAGGCTGCTCCAATGCTTTTGAAAAAAGCCCTATTGCTGCGAATTCTGTTGCATTATTTGTTTCACCGTCTTTTTTCCAGAGTAAACTTGCTAAAGCAACGAGCGTCACGCCACCACCAGCTACAATACCTTCACTCAAAGCTGCTTTTACAGCAGCTACAGCGTCGTCAACACGAAACTTCTTTTCTTCAATTTCTGTCTCTGTTGCGCCACCAACTTTTATAACAGCGACTTTGCCGCTCAATGCCGCAGCGCGCTTTTCAAACTGTTCACGGTCATATTCAGATGCGGATGAACTGGCCTGGGCTGCAATCTGGGTAATTCGTTTCTTGAGAGCTGATGATGTTCCTGCACCTTCAATTATCGTTGTCTCCTCCTTTGTAACGATAACTTTTCTAGCCGTACCAATCATGCTGAGGTCGGCATCTTCAAACGTAATGCCCTGTTCTTCTGAGATAACAGTTCCACCAGTTAAAATAGCGATGTCTTGCAGTATATCTTTACGGCGGTCGCCAAACGAAGGCGCTTTAATTGCAACTGTATTGAAAACGCCTTTCAGACGGTTCAAGATAAGGGTCGCAAGTGCTTCACCGTCTATATCTTCGGCGATAAGCACTAGGTCTTTTTTGCCAGCAGCTGCAAGTTTTTCCAAAATGGGTAGAAATTCTTGTACGGAGCTGATTTTCTTATCTGTAATCAAGATAGCTGGTTTATCGTAGACGGCTTCCATGCGGGTCGCATCAGTGACCATATACGCACTCAAAAAGCCCCTATCAAACGTAAACCCTTCAACCACTTCGCTTTCGAGCGCCAAGCCTTGGCCCTCTTCAACCGTTACGACACCGTCTTTGCCGACTTTTTCTATAACACCTGCTATCAATGCTCCAATTTCTGCATCACCCGCGCTAATAGTTGCAACTTCGGCAACACGGTTCTTTTTGCCCGTAATATCTTCACGCATGCCATTCAGTGCTTTAATTGCATCTGCTGCTGCTGCTTCCAAGCCTTTACGCAGTAGCATCGGGTTATGGCCAGCCGCAATGAGCTTGTTGGCTTCATTCAAGATGTGATAAGTCAAAACAGTAACAGTCGTGGTGCCATCACCAGCAACATCATTCATTTTGTTAGCAGCTTGTTTAATAAGTTCTGCGCCTACTTTGTAGCCTAGTGATTCTTCGTCTTCTGACAGCTCAATTGCTTTTGCAACGGTTACACCGTCGTGAGTAACCGTTGGATTGCCGTAACTTTTACCAATGACGACATTGCGGCCTTTAGGGCCCATGGTTGTCTTAACAGCACTGTAGAGCATTTCTGCCCCTGCAAGTACCCTGCGGCGGGCTTCATCATCATAAAAAATTCGCTTTGCCATAATAATCTCCTATTTTACCGTCGCCAAGACGTCTTCTTCTTTTACGATTATATATTCAACAGTACCTACTTTTACTTCGGTAGGGCTATATGTTTTATAAATAATACGATCATTAAGTCTTAATTCTTTCACACCAACGCCAACAGCTACAATTTTGGCAATCTTAGGCTTTTCTTTGGCAGCTTCTGGCAGGTACAGCCCACTCATTGTTTTATTTGCCGCTACTTCCGCAACCGCTACCACATATTCGGCAAGCGGAGTGATAGGTACACTCATAAATAATTCCTCCGTTTACTGCACATTTAGAGATAGTTAAGAATTCTCGCAAACACTCTCAACTTCTGGCACTCACTATATATGAGTGCCAACTACCTCGTCAAGTGTCACCACTAGGCTGTTTTGACAATACCTTCAACCACTGCTGGCGTCATCCGATAATCGAGTACCTGCACGCAATCAATTCCCATTGCCTTTACGGGGTAGTCGTTGCCACCCTCTTCTAACCGGTCGCCAATAAACAAAATTTCAGCTGCGCTTATTTTAAGCTCGTCCATGAGTTTTCGCATACCGTAAGCTTTATCAATACCAATACGCGTCACATCTATAGATGTCGTGCCACCAACCCTAACTTCAAGGTCGGGCAAACGCTCGGCCGCGTAGTCGCGAATCGCTCGTTTTTTAGCATCGGTTGGATCCCAGGCATATTTTGCTTCTGGTAATGCTTGTTGGCCCAATGCCGAGTACGTTATTTGGCTTTCACGGTCTTCAATAATTGCGCCCGCAGGATTCTTTTCCCAATATCCTAGCTCTTTGGCTGCTTCTTCCAGCACAGCAATAATGCGTTTCTTGTCTTCAGCCGCCAAATCTTCGGCATACTGAATTACCCATTCCCTTTTTGCATGATCATATCGATAATAGCGCGTGCCGCATGTAGGCATAAGGTGCATGTGGTCCAGTAGCTTTGGATCCACCTCGAGCCTATCAATCATCTGATTTTTAAACTGCTCAAATTTACCACCCGAAATAACACACACTTCATAGACTTCGAGTAATTTGCCCAGTTGTTCACTCATGGCATCAGTGAGCGGTGATTTACTTTCGGCTAATGTGTTGTCTAGATCAAAGGCTATAAGTTTACGCTTCATGGCGTGTAAGGACCCCCTCTTTCGTTAGTACCCTTATTGTACCAGGGCGACTGTCGGCAACGTGCTACAATTTTTGTAGTTATGAAATATAAAAACCTATGAGTGCACTCATTAACCAAAAAGTTTTAATGTCAGGGGCCGATTACTTTAGTGACCAGTTTGCTATTAACGCCCACATGGACTCACACATCCCTGTAAGTATAGAAAAAGCTATGGCCGAGCACGCCGCTATAAAAAGCGCCTTAGAAGAAGCTGGTGTAGAAGTAATCCAAGTTAAGCCACCAAAAGACTGCCAAGATGGCGTCTACACAGCCAACTGGGCGCTTTGTAGAGGCAATAAAGCAGTAATGTCAGTACTTCCCAACAAACGTAAAAGCGAAGAGTCCTACGCTGAAGAATGCTTAAAAAATTTAGGCAAGGAAATCATTAAAGCCCCCGAAGGGCTACACTTTAGTGGCCAAGGCGATGCCCTGCCTTGCGGCAACTACCTACTAGCTGGTTCTGTTTATAGGACAGATAAGGCCGTTCATAAGTTTTTGGCTGAAACTTTAGGCTATGAAGTAATTTCACTTCAGACTAAACCGCTGCGCCACTTTTTTGGACGTGGTAAAGCAATTATTAATGCCACCACTGGCTGGCCTGACAGTTATTATTACGACATCGACCTTGCAATAGCTGTTATATCAGATGACCTGATTGCATGGTGTCCTGCTGCTTTCATGGGTGAAAGTGCTGCTAAAATCCGCGCTTTACCGATGGAGAAAATTGAAGTTAGTCTAAAAGAAGCTAAAAAAGCCTTTGCTTGCAACTTAGTTAGCACGGGCGAAACAGTCGTAATGAGCGCCTTCGCGCCGAAGCTAAAAGCAGAGATTGAAAAGAGAGGTCTTAAAACAATAACCCCTGTAGTTCAAGAGCTCGGCAAAGGTGGCGGCTACATCCGCTGCACCACGCTCACACTCAATAATATCTAGCGTTTTTTGAGAGCAGTCCGTGCGGCTGTAACTTCGTCGTAGTCGCGCTTTTGTACGCGTTCTGGGTCGGTGTCATCCTGTGGTCTGCTGCGGTATTCGGCGGCTTTCGGCCCGTTATATAAAATAGATTTCTCGTGACCCTTACCAAGAAGCAGCACCATGTCACCCTCTTCGGCTATACTGAAGGCTTTGGCAATGGCATCTTCACGTTTGAGCACCAAAAACAAGTCTTTACCTCGCTCTTTGCCAGCTTTTTCTACACCACTGGCAATCTGGTTGAGGATTTCCATTCCGTCTATATCGCGGTCGTCTTCTTCCGTTGCTATAACTACATCGCCTAAACGTCCGGCAACCTCGCCCTGGGCGGCACGTTTTTCTATATCCCTTCGACCAGCTGAACCAAACACAGTAATAATTTTGCCGCCGACTAATGGGCGGACTTCCTTGATAACTTTTTCAAAACTCTCTGGGGTGTGCGCATAGTCGACAATGACATCAAAATCTTGGCCCTCATCAACTCGAGTCATGCGGCCTTCGACACTGTCCAAACTCGCTATCCCCTGCTCAATCTGTTTTGTATCAAGGCCCACTGCCCTTCCAACCGCTACTGCAGCCAAAGAATTGTAGACATTAAATGAGCCCGGCAGATGACATGTGATCTTATAAGATTCATGGCCAATAGTGGCTACGTAGGTTGAGCCGCTTGGAGTCAGTTGTATGTCAGTGGCCTTTAGATCGCCTGCTTTTACCCCATAAAGTACGGGATTTTTAACCGCAGTGGCAAACAAAGCGCCGCTTGGATCATCCGCATTCGCAATACCTACCCGTAAGCCCTTTTTGTTGGCGTTGGCATGCTGGAAAAGCATTTTTTTGGCGTCGCGGTAGCGTTCAAATGTGCGGTGGTAATCCAGGTGTTCGTGCCCAACGTTTGTCATAACACCAATGCTGTACGGCACGCCCCAGACGCGGTGCTGTGCTAAAGCATGAGAGGTTGTTTCGAGCACTAACCAGTCGGGCTTAGCGGCCTTAATTTGTTTGAGTCGCTTTATAAGTTGGGCAGAACCCAAAGATGTTAAACGAGTTGGATTAGGGTGCGCAACACCGTCGCCGTAGTCGATCGAGATGGTCGTCATCATGGCAACTTTGTATCCAGCGCTACGGAGCATAGCAGTAATAAGCGTACAGGTGCTTGTTTTACCATCCGTACCAGTAACGCCAATT
>JAYTXD010000008.1:0-6118 GCA_043743105.1 Candidatus Saccharimonadota bacterium
TATTTTTACTGTAAGCAGCTATTCGCTTACCACTCCTAAAATCATTAGTAACTATCGGATTTGGTACATAAGTTGCGTTAATGCCGTAAGCCTTGCGAGCAAAGTGCACAGCAGGTTCCGAAACGGCAACAATTTTATCAAACCGCTTGAGGCTACGACCTAGCAATACACGAAGTGCCTGATTAGACAACCCATGCAGGCGTGAGGCAGGCAATATATGAAATGTACCTACAATGGCAGTTTTAAGACTAGCCATACGGATCACTTGCTTTGCCAAAAATGGGCTATACGGAAGCATAATATGCAGGACGTCAAAATCTTCTTGGTTAAGCAACTCTCTTATGCGACGGCGGCTCACTGGTAGCGGCGTCCTAACTGTATTGCCATTAAAACGTAGGTTCGCAAACCGTCCGAGCCCGTGCACATTTGGGATATCAGTACGCTCTGTATCAGCAACAAGATAATGAACTTTGTGTCCTTGCTCACCCAACCAATGGCCGAGTGTTATAACTGCTTGCTGCACGCCATCGGGCTTATCGAGAGTATCGTCGAGAACAAGGCCGATTTTCATTACTTAGTAGCCCTAACAGCCTGTCTATAAACCATTTCGTACTGATCAATAACTGTTTTGAGGTCATATTGTTTAATTTCTTGATTGGCCCAGTCTAACCATAGCTTACGCATTGCATCATCACGCATTAGTAGCTCAAGCCTGCGCGTAAATTCTTCGGTTTCCTTAACATTAACTAGAGATAGAAGTCCACGGTCCTTCATTACACAAGCATATCCTGGGTTATCGCCAGCTACGGTTGGTACGTGAGCTGCCATTGCTTCTAGAAGCACAATGCCAAAACTTTCACCATATATTGCTGGTGAACAAAATAGACGCGCTTCATGTAATAACCGAAGTTTTGTTTCTTCATCAACGTTACCCAAAAAGGTCACGCGAGGTACATCATTGTCCGTAACCCATTGCTCAAGTTTTTCTCTATCGCCGCCACCGCCAGCAATCGTAAGTGTTACTTCGCTATCACGTTCTGCAAGTTCCTTAAAGGCGTAAAGCAGATACTTTACTCCCTTACGCTTTTCCAGCCGGCCAATATACAATATCTTGTGCGGATCACGAACGGCTCCGCTTGGAGCTTTGTTGTAATATGGTATGTCTACATAATTCGGAACAATAGTCACTGGCAACTCGGCCCACTCACGTATAAACCTTGCTGCCGAATCCGAAACAGCCGTCATTGCAGCTAGGTTCTTAAATATTTGACGAGCATAAGGGATGCGTAAAAGTTCGGTAACCTTACCAACTGCTGTTTCTGGCACCGTTGCATGAAATGTAGCAACAATAGGGCAGTCGGCCCGGGCTGCAATCTGGGCGCCCAAAATAGGTATTTCGGGCTCGTGTACGTTAAGCAAGTCAAAATGTTCGGCATTAAGCATGTCTTCGAGTTCGCTGAGTTCCAAGGTCATCCCAAATTCGTTGGTCGTATTGAGGGGTGTATTCCACTTAGCAGACTGGCCAACAAAAATCATGCGCTCAGGGACTTCACCCTTATAGCTTCTAGGACGCGGCGTAATAATGCGTACGTCATGCCCACGAGCAACGAGCTCTTTATCTAATTGCTGAACCAATTTTTGTACGGCGCCATGCCGAAAAAAATCATACGGACAAACAAGGCCGATCTTCATACACCTATTCTAGCATGTCTTACGATTTCGCAAGCTTAGGCGTTGACTTAAGCAGTTGACAAATCTTCTTAGGGAAGAGCGTCGACGCTTCTTCTTTACCAGCAGTCACATTAGGCATGTGAGACTTAATAGGCGCCTTAATAGGGCGATAATCAGTGAATATTTTATGCATATTTTCCTCGACCAAGATGTTGTTGAAGTAATTATCGCTTGCAACATATATGTGCCACACCGGTAAATTTACTTTTTTCTGCGTATTATCGAGGGTGAGCATCGTAAGCGTAGTAGTCATATACGTTCGTATTTCATTGATACGCCATAAATGTATCTCGAAATCTGTAAGATCTTCTTTTCCTGCAGCGTCCAGATCGGCAAACTTATGTTTTGCATTATGAGTACGGCTATAAAATGTTCGCAAGATAGACGGGTGCAAAATAACATTGTGAAAAAAAGCTCCTGGTAATTTGTGCTTAAAGAAAGAGGCGAGCCAGTAGTAAAACCTATAACGGTTTTTGGTGAACATAAGCTCATCTTTATTAGTAAAGCCTACGACACTAATCAGTAGGTCGACCTGGGATGCAATCTCGGGGTAGCGCTGTAACATACGTGTTACGACCGTAAATCCGTAAGAGATTGCCGATATACTAAAGTGTTTATTTTTATAACGGAGCTTAATAAATGAGGCGAGATAGTCGGCCATTGTATCTATATCGGGCTTTTCATGAATCTTATAAAAGCTGTCCATGCCTCCAAAGCCAGGAAGGTCAGGTAATGTCACGCCAGCATAATCATTAATAACCTGCGCGAGGCTATAAAAACGCTCCAGCGAAGCGTGGTGCCCATAAATAAGCAGTATCTCTCGCTTTTTACCTTTTGGCGGAGGCATCTTAAGCATGCGGCCACGAAGCCCATTCATATTAAGCGGCACTACATACCCAGTAGGTATCTTAATTCTTGATTTATTCATACGTTAGTAAAACTATACAAGAAAATTTGATTAGAGAACAGACCGTTCTTTTTTGCAAACTACTCAAGCTTGATTTTTGCAATTACTCATGCTATAGTTTATTCATATTGTTCGACTAATGAATCCGGGTAGTTTTGTATAGATACGTTTTAGTACCGTGGCTTCATTTGTAAAAACAATGAAGTACTAATACTAACTACAAAACAAGAAGGATTCTTTTTTATGTACACACCATCTAATGACCGCCGTCCAACACGTGGGCGAAGCTTCGGCGGCCAAAGCAGCTCTAACCGTCGTAGTGGCGGTGCTAAAAATCATAAGCAAAACATAAACCCAAGCCGTTTTATTAAGCCTGCGACAAGTTTTGTTGCAGAAATATACACATCCGAAAACAGCTTTGAAGATTTTGCAATGCACCCGCTCCTCAAAAAAAACATTGCGGTCAAAGGCTATGTAACACCATCACCAATCCAAGACAAAGCGATTCCACATGGCTTACTTGGCAAAGACGTCCTTGGTATAGCCAATACTGGTACTGGTAAAACTGCCGCGTTTGCATTACCTGTTCTTCACAAAATTCTCGAGCAACCAGGAAGCCGAGTTTTAATCATCGCACCTACTCGTGAACTTGCCGAACAAATCGAAGACGAATGTCGTTCGTTTGCTAAGGGCAGTGGGCTTTTTGGCGTACTGCTTATTGGTGGTGCAAGTATGACAAACCAGTTGCGTGACCTCAAAAAACGCCCAGAAATTGTAATTGGTACTCCAGGACGCATTAAGGATCACGTTGAACGCGGTACGTTAAGTCTATCTACTTTCAACCTCGTAGTATTAGATGAAGTTGACCGTATGGTCGATATGGGCTTTATTGCCGATATACGCTACTTGCTTGGTGCAATCCCTGAAGAACGCCAGTCGCTCTTTTTCTCAGCTACAATTGAACCTAAGATTGCTCAGCTTATCAATACATTCCTTCGTGATCCTATTACTATTTCTGTTCGTACGAGTGAAACAAGCGATAACGTTGAACAAGATGTTGTGTATTATAGTGGTCGTGACGATCGTATCGACAAACTGCATGATGTACTTACTAGTGCTAAGAACGGCAAAGTACTTATCTTTGACGAAACAAAGTTTGGCGTAGAACGCCTTGGCAACGAGCTCGTGCAGCGCGGTTTTAAGGCAGATGCATTGCACGGTGGCAAATCACAAAGCCAGCGCCAACGAGCATTAAAGCGCTTCCGTACTAATGACATCAATGTCCTTGTAGCAACAGACGTTGCTGCTCGTGGTATCGATGTTGCTGACATCACACACGTCATTAACTATGCTACGCCAAATACCTACGAAGATTACGTACACCGTATTGGTCGTGCTGGTCGTGCCGGTCGCACGGGCACTGCGCTTACATTTATCAGTAGGTAATTCTATTCGCTAGGGTTTGACGAGGTGTACGTTAAAACCTTGTCGATTGCCTGCGCAAGAGCAGGGAGGTCAAGCCAGTCTCCATCCCAGGCTAGATACGTATCATGCCACTCTGGTTCAAACTTATTTTTGAACTGTCGCAAACCTCGTGCTGAAAAATATGCGTTAAATAATGTAGTCGTAAGATTGAGTACAGCCTTTTTTCTCACGGCTTCTTCGTTTTGAGCAAGCGGCACAAAACCAAGATCAAACGTCTTAAAACGGCCTTCAGCATACATACCGAGAAGTGTCTCACTTAACAGATAGGTTACGGCACCGTCATACCCAGGTGATGAGCGCATAAGATCTATCGTAGCCTGCGTATTATGATGATAGGAGGGTAATTGGTTTGCAAAAGCTATAATAACGCCATCTTCATTACGTAACACGTGTACCGTGCAAGTTGTGAGGAATGTTTCGTCAAAATATCCCAATGCAAATGTGCGCTCGCTATGTTTATTGTCCCCCAACCAGGCTGTAGATATGGATTTGAGTTGACCGCGATCAGTGTCGTTAAATGGAGCTGTCAAAACGTCATAGCGCAGTCCCAGCTTACTATTTTTATTGCGTACCCAGCGCCACCACTTGTTACGTACCGTATTAGTAGCAAACTCATCGATTGTCACCACTGCACTGGCACCAATTTTAAGTGTCTTAAGATCATTTACTTCGGCTGATTTTTTGTCAGCGAATAACCACGCGAGCTTCCAACCGTGCGCACGACAATGGTCACGAAATGCTGTAGCTGCGCGACTTTTTGCATGCGCTCCTCCAACCGGTGCCTCAAGCCCTATCACAAAACCTTTGTGCTGTTTATAGGCAATGCCTGCGGTATCACTCGTGTTAAACCAGTATCGTTTATCATGAGGCCATAGCTTAAAACTATCCTCGCTTGTACTGCCATGCTCGTCTAAAAGTGCTAACATCCTCTCTCGTTCTGCTTCTTCAGCATGCTGGCGACTATATAAAGAAGGTGAGAATAGCCCGGCCAGAATCCAAGCATACATAGCAAAACCTGCAGCTGTTAAGACCTGGCCAAACAGCCGCGCAGTAAGTGGATCTTTAGGGTTGGTGCTTATTTCGAGCAGGGTAGCACGCATTACCACGCGACCAGCATTAAAGGTACTTTGTTCCCATATTTCTGGCTGCCCGAGCCGAGATAATGCACCAAGAAGCGTAATGACTACAACGGATACTACGAGAGCGATTACAACTGCTCTTAAGCGTCCCATAAAACGCCTGGGGCTGCTATGGCGTACGAAGTAATCCTTACTTAAAATTATAATCAGTAAAAGTAACGAATAGATTATAAGCGGCATAAACCTACGTTCAAACAAACTAAACTTTATTACTTGCAATATCATAAGTCCCAAAGTGAGCCTGTAAGCGATACGTTCTCCTTGATATATCTGCCGAGCTAAGTACAAAAACGCAAATCCCGTAACTATGCCGTGCTGTAATAACCAGGCATTGGCTGAGCCGTACCATGCATTAAAAACAAGTCCATCACGAGCAAAACGGGTACTTCCTAATATTGAAAGTAGCCCAGATAAACCTACAAGAACTGCCAGTCCACGTCTAACAAACCCAACTCGAGATCGTTTTGTCCCGATAAACGTAGCCAGGATTGATTTTTTATATTTTTTACTTTTGTCTAATGACATTACTACATATAGTATCAGTTTTACTGTTCTAAACCGATTGGCAGTTAATGTTTACTGACGGCGATAGCGAACTGCACGCCAAGATAGATCTAGGGGTATAGAACTAGTTGGAAAACTAGAGTCCATATATAAGTCAAACGGCGAGCCTGGATTGGTAGCTATATACAAGTTCTTGCCCGAAATACCGCCCATAGCAGGATTGGTGCCAAACTTAGTTTTGTCTAAACATATGCCGTTTGTTGCTACAAAATAAATTGCAGATGCAGAAGTGTTGCCACTATTGCCCAGATACACAGCTCCTCCAAGTGGGCAAGAGGCAGCCTTGGAAGCA
>JAYTXD010000009.1:0-14903 GCA_043743105.1 Candidatus Saccharimonadota bacterium
TCCATATACGGCCGACCATAGTGAGATTGACTTTATGCGCGTTAGTTCGGCGGTACCTATTAATGTTAAAGAAGTCCAGAAGGCTGGCATAGCTTACGATAGCTTTAAATTTGTCGATGAGTTTGGACGAGAGGAATGGGTCAGCCTGTTTGATTACCATCGTTTGTACGAAAGATCTATGGACCAAATCGTTAGCCTCGGTGACTTTGATGTTATCCACGCCCATGATTGGTTGACTATGCGGGCTGGTATGCGCGCTAAGCAAATTAGTGGCAAGCCTCTTATTGTTCATATCCACGCAACTGAGTTTGACAGATCGGGCGGCAACAGAGGCAACCCCATGGTTGAAGAGATTGAGTACATGGGCATGATGATGGCAGATAAAATTATTGCCGTGTCGCACCTTACCAAAGAAGTAATTATTAAACACTACGGCATCCCGGCAGATAAGATAGAAGTTGTGCATAACAGTATCGACACCGACATATACGATAGTGTGATTGGCGACAATGCCTATCCATACTTGGTTAAAATGCGTGATAATGGCTATAAAGTGGTTATGAACGTCGGGCGGCTTACCATTCAAAAAGGGCTTTTTAATCTGCTGCACGCCATGAAGATAGTCATCGAAAAGCGTCCAAAAACCTTCTTGGTTTTTATGGGTAACGGTGAGCAGGAATTGGAGCTACTAGAGTTAGCGGCTGAACTTGGAATAGGTGCTAATGTGATTTTTACTGGCTTTCAACGTGGCAAAAACTGGCGCGATATGTTTGCGCAGTCGGATATGTTTGTTATGCCGTCTATCAGTGAGCCTTTCGGCCTGACTGCACTTGAGGCAGCAACCTTTGGTGTTTCTACACTTGTAAGCAAGCAATCGGGAGTGGCGGAAGTAATGCGTAGTGCTCTTACAACCGACTACTGGGACGTTAACGATATGGCGAACCAGATTTGTACAGTGCTTAATAACCAAGAGCTCCAGGACCAGTTGAGTGAAGATGGGCTTGCGGAAGTATCACGCATGTCGTGGCGCCACGAAGCCAAGAAAATTATGAACGTTTACATACAACAAAAAGAAGTTATGGCATGAGCACCAAAAACACAACGCGGGCTATAGTGCTTTACTTACACGTACACCAGCCGTTTAGGATTAAGCAATATACTATTTTCGATGCCGGCCAAGATCATGGCTATTTTGACTCTCCAAACGGCGACGACACGAATAACGCTGACATAATCCGTAAAGTAGCCGAAAAGTCTTATTATCCCATGAACCAACGGTTGCTTAGTATGTTGCAAGACAACCCAGCGTTTAAGGTGTCTATGTCTATTACAGGTACAATTATTGAGCAGTTTGAACGCTATGCACCAGAAGTCTTAGAAAGTTTTAAGCGTGTCGTGGCCACTGGTCGTGTAGAAATCGTAGCCGAAACATATCATCACAGTTTGGCATTTTTCTATTCGCGCAAAGAGTTTGAAGCACAGGTTAATCTACATCGTCAAAAAATTGAAGAAGTTTTTGGAGTGACCCCAACCGCTTTCCGTAATACTGAGCTAAGTTATAATAACGACTTAGCATATTGGGCCGACAAAGCTGGCTATAAGGCTATAATTTGTGAAGGTTGGGATCCAATATTAGACTGGCGCTCGCCAAATTTCGTCTATCGTCCTGCTCATACCGAAAACATTAAATTGCTTATGAAAAACTATAAGTTAAGCGATGATCTTGCGTTTCGTTTCGGCAATAAATCATGGGAAGAATACCCACTAACAACCGAAAAGTTTATTACTTGGGCTAACGCCGCCTGGGACCAGCCAGTGCTTAACTTGTTTATGGATTACGAAACATTTGGCGAGCATCAATGGGAAGACACGGGTATCTTTGACTTTATCGAACATCTACCGCACGAATGGTTAAAGGCACCAGGTCATACTTTTATGACAATAACCGAAGCTGCCGAAAAGTTTGAGGCCGTAGATACTATTGATGTGCCATATACCATTACATGGGCTGACACCGAGCGTGACCTTACGGCATGGCTCGGCAACCGCATGCAACACGGTGCAATAACAGCTCTCTATAGCCTAGAAAACGCCATACACGAAAGTAATGATGAGCATCTGCTATCCGATTGGCGCAAACTCCAAACCAGCGACCATTTTTATTATATGTGCACCAAGTGGTGGAGCGACGGCGACGTCCATGCCTATTTTAGCCCGTACAAAACACCCTATATTGCCTACATGAACTTTATGAACGCCTTTCAAGACATAAGGTTCCGATTGACAGAAAAAGGGGTAGATGTCTGATGGGCCGACCGGTAATCCTTGGAAATAATGCACTTACGGTTGGTCTTAACGAGTACGGGCTCGTAAATGATTTTTACTATCCATATGTTGGTCTTGAGAACCTCACAACTGCCCGAAGCCTGCACCACTCAATTGGTGTATGGGTAGATGGCACGTTTTCATGGGTGGATGATGCGTCATGGCATACTGTTGTTAACTTCGAGGACGATGCGCTAATTAGCACAATCACCATGCGCAATGATGGTGTGCAGATAGAGCTGTATCTTAAAGATTTTGTAGACTCGCGCACTAATGTGTTTTGCCGGCAGATATATGTCAAGAACCTGGCAGATCGCGCCCGTGATATCAGGCTGTTTATGCACCAAGTATTTCAAATTTCTGATGCCGGCCGGGCCGACACCGCGCTGTTTGAGCCTGAAGAAAACTATATCCTTGATTATAAGGGCCGCGTCGTACTGCTGATTGGTGGTATGACCAACGAAGGCAAGACATTCGATCAGTTTGCCGTTGGTAATTATGGCGTTGAATGTAAGGAAGGGACGTTCAGGGATGCAGAAGATGGTGAGCTGTCTGGCAGCTCGGTTGAACATGGCGGCGTGGACTCGGTTATCCGCTTTCAAAAAGATATTGCCGCTCATGGCGAAATGAAGGTCGACTACTGGGTAGTGGCAGCCGATTCGCAGCATGCAGCCGAACAGATTCACGTTACTCTTAAGCAAACGGGCCTCGATGAGCGAATTAACCGTACGCGGGCGCACTGGCAGCAATGGCTGCTTAAGTCAGCCGAAAAGCGAAGTGTTGTGAGTAGCGACATGCAGCCATGGCTCACAAAGTCCCTGTTGCTTATTAAGGTCCACATAGACAAACGCGGCGGAATAATTGCCAGCTGTGACTCTTCTATCTACAACTACGGCCGTGATTATTATAGCTATGTCTGGCCACGTGATGGAGCTTTTGTACTTTGGCCGTTGATACGGCTCGGATATTCGGCTGACGCCAAGCGCTTTTTTACATTTTGTAGCGAAATAATGCACCCCGACGGCTACATGATGCACAAATACCAGCCCGACAAAGCCATTGGCAGCACCTGGCACCCGCTTTTGCATGGCCGTCACAAAGAACTAGCGATTCAAGAAGACGAAACAGCAATTGTCTTGTTTATGATCGGAGAATTTTTTGACTATTGTTCGGACGAGGAGTTTGTTCATGATATGTATGACTCATTTATTCGCCCAGCGGCTAATTTTATGGCCAAATTTATAGATCAAGAAACCGGCTTACCGCATGCCTCCTACGACCTGTGGGAAGAAAAGTTTATGACTCACACCTATACCACGGCCGTCACCTACGGTGCATTGATGGTTGCGGCAAGGTTTGCCACGATGTTCAACGAACATGATGATGCAACAAAATGGACAGCGGCCGCAGAGCTCATCGGCAGTAAATCGGCTGCATTTTATAATGAATTCCGCAAAAACTTCCGTAAGGGTTATCTGTTGCAAGACGGCCAAGCCATGGTTTCTGATGATACACTTGACGTATCATCGACTTATGGTGTCTATATGTTTAACTACCCGGTACCAAAAGAACAGCTTATTGCCAGCTTCGCCTCTATTGAACAAGAGTTATTAAACTCAGCACCAGCCGGCGGGGTGCCACGTTATGAATACGACCATTATTTTGCATCAAATCCGGCCTACAAAGGCAATCCGTGGTTTGTAACAACGCTATGGATCGCACAGCTCTATGTACGCGCCGGATACATTGATAAGGCTCAAGGCCTATTAAGCTGGTCAATCAAGCACGCAGATCATAGTGGCGTATTAGCAGAACAAGTAAACCCAGAAAACGGCAATACTACTGGCGTATCACCACTAGTATGGAGCCACGCAGAACTGGCGAATACCATACTTGATCTGTCCGACACGAAATAAGTTGAATTTGTATAGCTATTGACATAAGTGGTATAATGTATATTGTAATGAATTATTCAGTCAACCAGTTGCATCTACATCGATCGCCGGAGCTTGTCGGTTAGTTTTCTATTCTCTTGAATTATCAAAACGCCGATGCACTTCGGCGTTTTTTATTGATTAAACTTAGGAGTAAATAATGTGTGAGATAACAGATACTAACGAACTAAATAACTATATGACGAGCAGTAATAAAGAAGTAGTGACCTTCCCTGGCAATACTAGCTTACTAATTAATGATATTGATTTAGGAATGAGCTGCATTGAAGCAATTGAATCGCTGTTCGCATCTAACGCGAGGCGTCTTCATCTGTGTAAACTTAGGCCTGCTAGCTAATAGGCTTACGCCGCAAATAGATGTAAGCAGCCAGATTGTCGGTGTCGGGATAAGTGGGTTGGCCTTTGCAAAAAGGATAGAGCAAAAAGCTATTGGGTTGCCTATAAGGACAGTCAATTTTTCTGTAAAACGCGAAGAAAGGGTACTTGAGACAAAACCTATATTTACTGGCAATTCTGCAGTATTAATAGATGATATTGCCGTAAGTGGCTTAACGCTTCAATTTGCAACTAAAAACGTAAACCCTGTGCCTATCAGTGCAGCTGTAGGGATGCTTTTTAAAAGCAAACAAACTAAAAAAAGAATAGGAATTGATACCGTTGCCGGTATTGAATACAGCCGAGAAGGAGGCGGTAACCCTCCAATTAATTCAGTGTCGACATTAATGGAATACCCCGATCGTCTAGCTGCCTTAGAGCAAAAATACTTTCCGGGGTATGGCGGAGCACTACTTAAAATATTAAATGGAGAAAACATATGAAAAAAATACAGGTTGGAATAATTGGTTCTGCTGGAAACGAAGAGTATGACTTTCAGAAACCAAATAATGCCATGCTTAATGCAGCCGAAAAATTAGGAATAATGTTTGCGAAAAAGAATTGCATAATTGTAAATGGCGGAAAAGGTGGAATTATGGAAGCCGCATCGCGTGGAGCTAGTATTGCCGGAGGTGTAGTAGTTGGTGAAATATCTGGTAATACCCGCAACCAAGGAAACGATTATATAGATATAGAAATCGTTAGCTACGACCAGGGTTTTCGTGGCCCATCAATGTTGGTTGGAATGTGTGACGTTGTGGTTGCGTTAGGTGGAGGAGCAGGTACCTTGCAAGAGTTAGCCGTTGCCTACAGAATGAAACGACCAGTTGTGTTATTGATTGGTTACGGCGGGTGGACAGACAGGATAGCAGAGCTAGAATATCTTGATGAGCGTAGACTGATAAAGTTTGTACAAACTAAAAGCGTTTCTGGTGCCGTAAAAAAAGCACTTAGTCTGGTAGAATATTAATATGAGTCTTTCAACACAACCCTATAAGGGCACACGGGATTTTTACCCCGAAGATAAACGAATTCAAAAGTATATGTTTAATAAGTGGCGCAACGTGTTTGAGCTATTCGGCTACGAAGAATACGACGCACCTGTTATTGAACCGACTGAACTGTATTTGGCAAAGGGTAACGAAGAGATTATCCAGGAGCAAACGTACACCTTTTTAGACCGTGGTGAACGCAGTGTGACGCTAAGAACGGAAATGACACCAAGTGTCAGCCGTATGGTTGCCGCAAAGCGACAGGAGCTGGCGTATCCACTTCGTTGGTATTCAATGCCAAACTTGTGGCGGTACGAGCGGCCTCAAAAAGGACGATTGCGTGAGTTCTGGCAACCGAATGTCGACATTTTTGGTGTTGCCGGTATGGAAGCTGAACTTGAGATTATCCAGGTTGCAGATGCCACAGTGCTCGCTTTCGGTGCAAAACGATCTATGTATAGCATTAAGCTAAACAATCGTTCACTCATGAATTTTGTAAACAATGACTATCTGGGTCTTGACTCCGTGCAGTCAACAACACTCATACGCTTGATAGACAGAATGAATAAAATGGAACCTGCGGAATTCTGGGGTTTAGCGGAAGCTATTTTCAGCCCATCACAACGAGACGCTAAACTATTAGACAAACTGAAACAAGTGCTAAGTGCAAAATCTATAAAAGATTTACCGCAAGAAATTGGGTCATCTGAGCCAGCAAAAAAGCTGGGTGAGTTGATTGAGTTATTACAGCTTCAAGGTATCAGCAATGCGGTGTATGATCCGTCGCTCATGCGAGGCTTTGACTACTATACGGACATTGTGTTTGAAGTATTCGATACAGACCCTGAAAACAACCGTGCGATGTTTGGGGGTGGACGTTATGACGGTCTTATCGGACAGTTTGGTGTTAAGCCAGTACCATCTGTTGGTTTTGCATTTGGAGACGTTACATTCCAAAACTTTTTGGAATCGCACAAGCTTTTACCTAAAATCTTCAGCGAGACAGACCTGTACGTCATTTTGATAGGGGACGTGTATAAGCGCGCCATCAAGCCGGTGCAAGAACTACGGAATATGGGAGTGAACGTGGCAGTAGATAATACGGGACGAAAAATGGATAAACAAATTAAAACCGCGCTCAAAAAGCAAATTCCATACGTGTTGTTTATTGGTGAAGAAGAGCTTAAAACTGAGCAGTTCAAGCTTAAAAATCTTAGTAAAAACAGCGAAGAGTCACTTTCGGTTCAGCATATTGTTGCAACCGTCAAAGACTATCGCCGTAGTTAAGCGGTTATGCTCGCAATCATAGACCGCATCTGTTAAAGTAGTTAGCTATGCATATAACTAAAGTACAAAAGAACCCAAATCTCATTGAACTCACAATTACCGCGAATGAGGCCGATCTAAGCCCAGTCAAGTCAAATACCCTAAAAAAACTGGCACCAAATGTGAAACTTGCTGGATTCCGTGAAGGTAAAGTGCCACTTAACATGATTGAAAAAAACCTCGATCAAGCGGCATTTCAAAGCGAATTTTTGGATATGGCAGTGAACGCTTTGTATAACCAAGCGCTTACCCAAGAAGATTTACGTCCTGTTGCAAATCCAGACATGAAACTAAGTAAGTTTGTCCCTTTCACTACGCTGGAATTTACATTAACAGTCCCAGTAATCGGCGAAATTAAGCTAACTGATTACACTAAGATCAAAATGAAAAAAGAGCCTGTTAAATTAGAAGCAAAACAGATTACAGAAGTAATCCATTCGCTGCAACAGCGTTTGGCTGAGCGTGCTGCAGTAGTGCGCGCCGCAAAAGACGGTGATGAAGTTATGCTTGATTTTAAGGGTACTGACGACAAGGGCGAAGCTGTCAGCGGTGCCGAAGGAAAGGGTTACCCTCTTACACTCGGAAGTAGTTCATTTATACCCGGTTTCGAGGAAAACGTAATAGGCATAAAGCCTGGTGAATCGAAAACATTTACCATCAATTTCCCAAAAGATTACGGCGTAAAAGCCTTACAAAGTAAAAAAGTTACGTTTGAAATTACTGTAAATTCAGTTAATGAACTAGTTGAGCCAGAATTGAATGATGACTTTGCCGCAAAAGCTGGGCCATTTAAAACATTGGCAGAGCTTAAAGAAGACATTAAAAAGCAACTGCAAATTGAGCGTGAACAAGAAGCGGAGCGAAACTTTGAAGAAGCTTTACTTAAGGAAATTGCGAGCAAATCAAAACTGAGCGTTCCGAAAGAACTTATAGACGAGCAGATAGAGCGGATCGAAAACGAGGAAAAACAAAACTTAATGTACCGTGGTCAGACATGGGAAGAGCATCTCAAAGCAGAAGGCGTTAGCCCAGAAGAGCATAAGGAACAAAAACGCGATACAGCTACAGACCGCGTAAAAATCGGCATTATCTTGTCTGAAATTGCAGAAGCTGAAAAAGTTACTGTTGATCCGAAAGAGTTTGATGCGCGGCTGAAAGCAATGAAAGCCCAGTATAAAGACAAAGCAGCACAAAGCGAATTAGATAAGCCTGAAGTACAGCGCGACATTCTTGCACGTATGATTACCGAAAAAACCATTAATATTATTACGAAATACGCTAGCGCCTAGAAATACGTAATTTCAGATAATTTAGCACTCACACTTGACGAGTGCCAACTCATGACTGTATAGTAAATATTACTATGAATGTTAAGGCTTCAAACCCATCAAATTTGCTTATACCGACAGTTATTGAACAAGAAGGTCGTATGGAGCGTGCATATGACATTTATTCCCGTCTTTTAAAAGATAGGATTATCTTTATGGGCGAAGATGTTAATCCGCATACTGCCAATCTTATTGTTGCCCAGCTACTATTCTTAGACAACACAAGCAGTACTGAGCCAATACATTTTTATATCAATAGCCCTGGCGGTTCTGTGTACGACGCTCTGGCAATTTATGACACGATGCAGTTTGTAAAAGCTCCAGTGCATACATATGGTATTGGGATGCAGGCTTCTGCAGCGGCATTTTTATTAAGTTCAGGCGAAAAGGGTAAACGTTCTGTTTTGCCACATTCCACGATAATGATTCACCAGCCATCAAGCGGTACCCGCGGCAAAGTAACTGACCAAGAGATAGATTTAAAAGAATCATTACGCGTGAAGCATTTGTTAGAAAAAATTATGTCTAAAAACACTGGTCAGAAACCAGCTAAAATCCACGAAGATATGGAACGAGACAAATGGCTGAGTGCCGACGATGCCAAAGCTTATGGCCTGGTAGACAAAGTAATCGTAAGACTTTAGTAATACTTAAATTTGTAACAATGCAATCAGCTTTTATTTGATTCAGAAATAAGCTTGACATTATATAAATTGTTCTTCACAATAGAACCTTAAGAAGTAGTAATGACGCGGCGTATTTAAGTTGTCTCACAATTTTTATAAAAAATGCCACAGTCTAGGTAGCTTCGGCCGAAACAAACTGCAGTATCAAAAAACACAACAATTATTATCATCTTATCAGACGACTACTATAGAGTTGCCTAATACATAAACGGAGTTCAATAGAGCGTATGGCGAAGACAACCGTTAAACCTATCGCACGTGGCAAGCGTGTTTATTTTACAAAGGTCGATGATGTTTTGGATATGCCAAACCTCGTTGATCACCAAAACAAATCATTCCAATGGTTTGTAGAGGAAGGCCTCGGAGAGCTGCTTGCCGAAGTTAGCCCTATCGACGACTACACGGGTGGTAAATTATCATTAACATTCAAGGGTTACCACTTTGAAGAGCCAAAGATATCTGAATCTGAAGCCCGCGAAAACAACGTTAGTTATGATGTACCACTTAAGGCCATTATTGAACTAACTAACAAAGTTACCGGCGAAGTTAAAGAGTCTGAGATTTACTTGGGCGACTATCCATGGATGACCAAGCGTGGAACGTTTATTATTAACGGCGCAGAACGCGTCGTAGTGAGCCAGCTAATTCGTTCTGCGGGTGTATTCTTTACATCTGAACAACATGGTCTGACCAAGCTCTACGGTGCCAAGGTTATTCCTGGCCGTGGTGCTTGGCTAGAATTTGAGACTGCCGCTGCAGGCGCTCTTTACGTTAAAATCGACCGCAAGCGAAAAATTGCTGTTACAACCCTCTTAAAAGCTCTTGGAATGACCGAAGCAACTATTAAAGACGCCTTTAAGCACGTTGATCAAGGTAAGCTTAATTATATCGAGACAACCCTTGATAAAGACCCAAGCAAAGGTTCAAACGAAGCCCTTATCGAAGTCTACCGCCGTCTTCGCCCGGGTGACCTCGCTACTGTAGATAACGCTCGTTCACTCTTAGAAAACATGTTCTACAACTACAAGCGCTTCGACTTTAGCCGTGTTGGTCGTTACAAAATCAACAAGCGCTTGAATCTAGACGTTCCTAACACTGCCGAAAACCGCGTGATGCGCCTAGAAGATCTGATTGCCATTATTGCTGAAGTTATTCGCATGAACAACACCCAAGAAGCTTCTGATGACATTGATAGCCTTGCAAACCGCCGTGTCAAATTGGTCGGCGAGCTTGTGCAACGCCAGTTCCGCATCGGTCTTCTCCGAATGGAGCGTAACGCCAAAGACCGTATGAGCATGAGCGACATCGAAAATGTTTCTCCAGGTCAGCTCATCAATGCTCGCCCAATTGTTGCTGCTGTTCGTGAGTTTTTTGCATCATCTCAGCTTTCACAGTTTATGGACCAGATTAACCCACTGTCTGAGCTAGCTCACAAACGCCGTCTTAGTTCGATGGGACCTGGTGGTTTAAGCCGCGAACGTGCTGGTTTTGAAGTCCGCGACGCGCACGCTACTCACTACGGACGTATTTGCCCGGTAGAAACTCCTGAAGGTGCCAACATTGGTTTGGTACTGAACCTCGCTAGCTATGCCCGTATCAACGACTATGGCTTTATAGAAACTCCATATCGGCGTGTTGTCAATGCCGCTACAGCAAAAGACATTGTAGGACATGTTGCTGGCGCCGATTTAGAAGTTAAAGGTAAGGTTGTTGTCAAGGCAGGAAAATTTGTCACTGCTGAAGACGCTAAGAAGCTAGGCGAAGTCAAAGATCAGATTACCTGGCCAGTAAAAGCTCGTGCTTCAAAAGATGTTGTGTATATGGATGCATCCGAAGAAGAGCACGCAATCATTGCTAGTGCTGGTAGTGAGATTGACGAAGATGGTTATTTCTTGGACGAACGTCTTCCAGCTCGCCGTTTCTTGGTTGCTGCCGAAGTTGGTGCCGACGAAGTCACGCATGTTGACGCCGCCCGTCGTCAGGTTATTGGCTCAAGCGCAGGACTTATTCCGTTCATCGAAAAGAACTACGTTTACCGCTCATTGATGGGTAGTAACCAACAGCGTCAAGCCGTACCACTCATCAGCCCCGAGAGTCCAATTGTTGGAACGGGCTTTGAAGGTACTGCAGCACGTAACACTGGTCAGCTGATTGTTGCCGAAGGTGAAGGTGAAGTTGTAAAGGCCGAAGGTGCTGAAGTAGTTGTAAAATACGCTGATGGCCAAAAAGTTTCCTACGAGCCACTACACTTCGTGCGCAGTAACGAAGGTACCAGCATTAATCAAAAGGTTGTTGTTAGCACAGGTGACAAAGTTAAGGCTGGTGATGTGTTGATCGAGGGTATGTCAGTACAAGGCGAAGAATTGGCTCTTGGTAAAGACCTTGTCGTAGCGTTTATGCCATGGAGTGGTTATAACTTTGAAGACGCTATCATTATTTCCCGCAAGCTGATTGAAAACGATACACTCACAAGTATAAATATCGTAGATTATATGACGGAAGTCCGCGAAACGAAGCTTGGACCTGAAATTGTAACCCGTGACATCCCTAATGTTTCCGAAGACGCGCTTCGTCACCTTGACGAAGATGGTATTGTCCGTATTGGTGCTGAAGTGCACCCTGGTGATATCTTGGTCGGTAAAATTACGCCAAAAGGTGAGCAGGAATTAAGCTCGGAAGAAAGACTCCTCCGAGCTATCTTCGGCGAAAAAGCTAAGGAAGTCCGTGATACATCACAGCGCATGAGTAACGGCAAGCACGGTAAGGTTGTGGGTGTAAAAGTCTTTAGCCGCCAAAACGGCCACGAGCTTAAAGCTGGTGTGCTTATGCAAATCCAGGTCTTTGTGGCCCAGATGCGTAAGATCCAGGTTGGCGACAAGCTAGGTGGACGTCACGGTAACAAGGGCGTTATTGCCCGTATTCTTCCTGAAGAAGACATGCCATTTACCGAAGATGGTACACCTGTTGATATCGTCCTGAACCCGCTAGGTGTCCCAAGTCGTATGAACATCGGACAGTTGTTTGAAACCCACCTCGGTATGGCCGCACGTGCATTAGGTATGAAAGTTGCCAGCCCGTCATTTAACGGTGTCCCAATCCAGAAGATTCAAGACCTGCTAAACGACGCTGGTTTGCCACGCGACGGTAAACAGCAGTTGTTTGATGGCCGCAGCGGTGACGCATTTAAAGAACGTACAACCGTTGGAAGCATGTACATGATCAAGTTAAATCACATGGTTACCGACAAGATCCACGCTCGTTCTACTGGTCCATACACCATGGTTACCCAGCAGCCACTCGGCGGTAAGGCCCAAAATGGTGGCCAGCGCTTTGGGGAAATGGAAGTGTGGGCACTGGAAGCTTATGGCGCCAGCAACACCCTACAAGAAATGCTTACTATTAAGTCAGACGACGTCTACGGACGTTCAAAGGCATACGAAAGCATCATCAAGGGTACTGAAATTGTTGGACCTAAGGTTCCTGAAAGCTTTAACGTGCTTGTGAAAGAGTTGCAGGGTCTGTCTCTTAAGGTTGACCTTCTTGACTTGCATACAAACAAGCTCATCGATGCTGAAGAAATATTGGCCGAAAACATCAAGGATGAAGCGATGCACGGTGTAGAGATCGAAGCCGTTCCTTTAGAAAATGATACGGAAGCAGAGACCGAAGAAACAATTGAGAATGAATTCATGACAGTTAGTGATGATGACTCTATTGGCGGTGACGGTGTAACTGTGGCTGCAACTGATGACGATGACACGACAACAGACGACAACGATGGGGAGGAAGCATAAATATGAGAAAGTTTAATTACGGCACGAACATTGCTGATTTTGACGCGGTACGTTTAGCAGTAGCAAGTCCAGAAGATATTTTGGACTGGAGTTACGGCGAAGTAACAAAGCCAGAAACAATCAATTACCGCACTCAGAAGCCTGAGCGTGACGGTTTATTCTGCGAACGGATCTTTGGACCGGTCAAGGATATCAACCCACATGACGCCAAGTACAAAGGCCTTCGCTCACGCGAAGCCGCAGTAGACAAAAATGGTGAACTTGTCACACGTTCTATTGTCCGCCGCGAACGCATGGCACACATTACTCTTGCGACTCCAGTTGCACACATTTGGTTCCTCCGCGGAACTCCATCTGCAATCGGTCTACTTCTTGGCATGACTGTTAAGAATCTTGAGCGCGTTGCATATTTTGCCAGCTATATCATCAAGAGCGTTGACGTTGCAATGCGCGACACGATGCTTGCTGACAAGGAGGCTGAATTTGCAGCAGCAAAAGAAGCCATCAAGATGCGTTACGAAGCAGATGCTAAAAAAGAAGATGCCAACGTAAAAGCACTAGCAGAAATGCAGACAAAAGAGCTCGAAGAAGTTACTGTTGACTTTGAGACGCTCAAAGAGCAGCTTAATAACCTTGAAAAACTACGTTTACTCAGTGAATCAGACTACCGAAATCTGCCAGATGACGTTCGTAAGCTAGTTACTGTCGGTATGGGTGGTAACTCTCTCCGAGACCTTCTGGTCGAAATTGACTTAAAGGTCCTAATTGCCGAGCTCAACACCGAGGCCGAAGAGGCTAAGGGCCAACGCCGCAAAAAGATCATGAAACGCCTTCGCTTGCTCGAAAGTATGCACAATGCTGGCATTAAGCCGTCAAGCATGTGCGTTAGTGTACTACCGGTGATTCCTCCAGACCTTCGTCCTATGGTGCAGCTAACAGGTGGCCGTTTTGCCACATCAGATATGAACGACCTTTATCGCCGTGTCATCAACCGCAACAACCGTCTCAAGAAGCTTATTGACCTCAACGCTCCAGAAGTTATCCGCCGCAACGAGCAGCGTATGCTCCAGGAAGCTGTAGATGCTTTAATTGACAATAACTCCGCTCGCAGTGGCCGTGCTGTTGCCGCAACTGGACAGCGCCGCCGCCTCAAGAGTCTTTCGGACCTCTTGAAGGGCAAACAGGGTCGTTTCCGCCAGAACCTTCTTGGCAAGCGTGTTGACTACTCAGGACGTTCGGTTATTGTTGCTGGGCCTGAGCTCAAGATCAGCCAGTGTGGTCTTCCAAAAATGATGGCACTCGAACTGTTCAAGCCATTTATTATCGGTAACCTAATCGCTAATGACTATGCGCATAACATCCGTTCTGCTACTCGCATGATCGAAACCGGTGAAACCGAAGTCTGGGATGCACTCGACGAGGTGATAAAGGGCAAATACGTTCTCTTGAACCGTGCACCATCACTGCACCGTTTGTCAATCCAAGCATTCATGCCAGTGTTAATCGATGGCCGCGCTATCCAGCTGCACCCACTCGTCTGTAAGGGTTTTAACGCCGACTTTGATGGTGACCAGATGGCCGTCCACCTTCCGCTCAGCGATGCTGCACAGGATGAAGCCAAGAACATCATGGCAGCCAACAAGAACTTGCTAAAGCCTGCTGATGGTTCTCCGATTCTACATATTGAACAAGACATCGTGCTTGGTTGTTACTATCTCACGTACGAACGTCCGGGTAACACAAGCAAAATAAAGAGCTTCACCAGCCTTGAAGAAGCGCTTATGGCGTTTGAATACAAAACATTACAGCTCCAAGATTACGTACGCTTGAGCTTCCGTGGCACTATGCGCGAAACAACGCTCGGTCGTGTACTGTTCAACGAAATCTTCCCCGAAGGCTTTCCGTTCCAAGACGAAGCTATGACAAAGAAAAAGCTTAGCGGCGTTATGGCACTTGCTTACCAGCTATATGGCCAGGACAAGACAGCTGAAATAGCCGACGATCTGAAGGATATTGGTTTTGAATACGCGACTATGTCTGGAATTAGCATGGGTATGGATGATTTTAGTGAAATCAAAGGCCTCGCTGGCATATTAGATAAGGGTGATGATCGCTCGGCAGA
>JAYTXD010000010.1:0-7467 GCA_043743105.1 Candidatus Saccharimonadota bacterium
TCTTTGAGGTTGAATGATTTATCTTTTCTGGAGATATATCTGTAGATACATTGACAGAAAAACAAATCATTCAAGCCAAAGAGGGCTTGTCAAAAGTAGCGTATTTGTTTTTGGGGGGGCTATAACTTGACGTACTGCTTTTATAGTCTTAGGCTACCAGGATATGCGTTCTATCATCATTATTGCTCATGACATTCGTAGTACCCATAATGTTGGCTCTCTTCTTCGAACGGCCGAAGGCCTTGGCGTTGAAAAAGTCTATTTAACGGGCTACACGCCGTACCCTAGCAAACCTCACGATATACGGCTGCCACATATTGCAACTAAGCTCACTAACAACATCCGAAAAACAGCCTTAGGCGCAGAGATTTTAGTAGATTGGGAACAAGAAGAAGACGTTTTCACAGTACTTTCACGCCTACGAGAAGCCGGCTATAGTATATGTGCCCTAGAACAAACACCAGATGCGCTTGATATAACTTTCTTCAAGGCACCAAATATGTGTGTACTACTTCTTGGCAGTGAAGTAACGGGCGTTTCGACCGAACTGCTAGTGGCCGTTGACCATAAACTCGTTATACCAATGTTCGGCAAAAAAGAGTCGTTTAACGTTGTACAAGCAGCCGCTATGGCTCTGTATCAGCTACGTTTTACCTAAATATACGATCAAGCCTCTAATACGCTATAATATTAATTATGCTCATGCATACAAAAAAACCTAATAAAATAACACTTAAGCAAAAGCATTCTTCCCGTAAACGTGCGCAAAAAACCACACACCCTCTTGTCCGTACGTTAAAGTTTTTGCCAGCATTATTATTGTTTGGTGCATCATTTGGATTACGCCAAACAACAAATCCGTATCATGCTATAGGTAGTAAAAATTCGAGTGTTTTGAGCTATGCAACATCTATCAGTAATTCCGATTTACTTACCCAAACCAATACGCAGCGCACCTCAAACGGCATTGCTGCACTTAGTCTCAATAACCAGCTAGCGGTTGCGGCTCAAGCAAAAGCAAACGACATGGTAGCACGTGACTATTGGTCGCATATAACGCCAACTGGCGAACAGCCGTGGTTTTTTATGTCTAATGCGGGGTATCAATACACAAGCGCTGGAGAAAACTTAGCCTATGGCTTTGCAAGCAGTAGCGACACAGTGACCGGCTGGATGAACAGCCCGCCGCATCGAGAAAACCTGCTCAACAGCGGCTTTAGCGAAGTTGGTTTTGGTTTTGCAAACAGCCCAAATTATGTCACTTCAGGCCCAGAAACAATAGTGGTTTCTATGTACGGAGCTCCTTCCGCACCGGCATCGGTTGCGTCGGCATCGGTTGCGTCAACGCCGCCTGCAAGCACTCAACCAAAAGCTGCCTCGCCAACACCCGCAGCCTCTCCAGCCGGCCCTACAATCAAACCCCAACCCGTTGTGCCTACTACCACGCCTGAAGCTACCAAAAATCCAGCTTTGACAGCCAGACAATTAATAACAACCTCAGCCATAACTGCACCCCATATATCAGCTGTCGCTAGCAGCGTACGTCGTATTCAACTCCTTACAGGCGGTTACGCGCACTGGAGTAGCACGCTACTTGTGTTCTCAATATGCGGCGTGGGTATTTTCTGGGCGCTTGAACGAGGTCGTCGAATTAAGCATCTGGCACTAGCAGGTGAACATTATATACTTCGGCATATACATATTGACTTTGCAGTTATTGCTTTTGCGTTTTTGGGTATTAGCTTATTGCAAACAAGCGGAATAGTCCGCTAAAAAAGTTACTGCACGACCACTTGTTCGTTGCCAATAACAGCTCGTAGCTTACCAAGCGCATCCTCAGTTGGATTCATGCCGGATGGGAGCTTAATAATTTGTTTGCTATCGTTTTCGCCTAATACTAATACTACTTCCGTTGAGCCACTAAACTCATCAATGATTTGTTTAAGAGCCGTAAGCATTCTCTCGTCCTGACTGTTCATGAGTCGTATGTAGACACGCTTATATTTCTCTGGTTCGATTGTAGTTTTTTTGACTATTGAACTCATCTTGGTCGATGGTGTTTTTTGGCGTTTACCCGTTGACTGATAGGCGCTCGCTTGTTCGTGTGAAATTTCGCGTGCTTCGTCGACGAGTATCTTTATATCTTGCATTAACTCACCAGTAGCGCGGTCCTTAGCATTAACTTTGCCTCGTACCAGTAGCACCCTGTCGCGCTCCCATATACCCGCCGTTTGCTGATACACGCTCGGAAACAAGACTAGCTCGGTCTCACCACCCAAATCCGCAATTTTAACAAATGCCATCTTTTGCCCATTTTTAGTTACAATTTCGCGCATATCGGTTACTGCACCACCAACTATTGTTAGTTTTCCATCCATTTCTGGTTTTAGGTCGGCCAGCGGCACAGCCAATTCTTCGAGATATACTTCGAACGCCTTGAGTGGATGCTGCGATAGATATAGTCCAAGTAACTCGCGCTCCCATTTTAACTGTTCCGCGGGCGGATAATCGATGCCACCCGTTTCTAATGCAATCTTCGGTTTCATATGATCAGGAATTTCTAGTGCATTGCCAAATAAGTCTTCCTGGCCGCTCATCGATTCTTTTTGAACACGTGCCGCAAATGCCAAACAAGTATCAATATTATGCAGCAGTAAGTTGCGCGGACCGTACCTATCAAACGCACCTGATTTAACTAGGCTTTCCATTGCTTTACGGTTAACAACACGCGGATTAACCTTGCTAAAGAAGTCTTCTAGCGTTGCAAAGTTACCATCTTGACGACAGCGTAATATTTCTTCGACGGCACCAGTCCCAACATTCTTAACCGCGTTCATACCGAAACGAATTGGATCATGAAGTGGATCTCCTGTTGGCACTACCGCAAATTCAACAAACGATTCATTGACGTCTGGCGCTAACACATCAATGCCCAGGTGTTTACATTCGGTAATTTCAATCGCTAGGCGGTCGGTGTCATCATAATCACTCGTCATTACAGCGGCCATAAATGCTGCTGGATAGTGCGCTTTTAGGTATGCTGTTTGGTATGCAATAAGGCCGTAGCAAGCAGCGTGCGACTTGTTAAAACAGTAGTTTGCAAATTCCTCAAGCTGATCCCAAAATTTCTCCGCAACTAGTTTAGTTGCACCTCCAACCTCAACTGCACCCTTCACAAAATCTACTTTAACTTTACGCATTAGGTCAATATTTTTCTTACCCACTGCTTTACGGAGTGTATCGGCCTGCCCGCCCGTAAACCCACTCCACTCTTTAGAAACCTGCATAAACTGCTCCTGATACACCATAATTCCATAGGTACTTTTTAGCGAATTTTCAAGCCCTGGGTGCAAATAAGTAATTTTTTCTTCGCCGTGTTTGCGTTTAATAAAACTATCAATAAACTGCATAGGGCCCGGTCTGTATAGCGCAACCATAGCCACAATATCTTCAAATACAGTAGGCTTTAGCTCTTTAAGGTAACGTTTCATACCGCTCGATTCTAGCTGGAATACACCCGTTGTGTCACCTCGCTGAAACAACGCATACGTATCCGCATCATCAAGTGGTATAGCACTAATATCGATGTTCTTTTTGTACACACGCTTAATAATACGCAGAGCATTTTTGATAATTGTTAAGTTGCTTAGGCCTAAAAAGTCCATTTTAAGAAGACCAAGCTCTTCAATAGGGTTCATTGAATATTGCGTAGAGACCACGCCTTTTTGTGCCATTTCGAGCGGTGCAAACTTTACAATGTCATCAGGAGCAATCACAACACCAGCAGCGTGCACGCCGTGGCTCCTTATAGTACCCTCAAGCTTTACTGCCAACTCAAATACGCGGGCAGATTGTTCGTTGGTTTCGTTCTCGGCTCTTAGCTCGGCGTTATCAACAAGCGATGTTGCAAGTAATATATGACGTCCTTGTACAGGTGGTGGAATCATCTTTGCCAAACGGTCTGCTTCTGCATAAGGCACTTGCAGTACACGTGCCACGTCACGTACCGAGTTACGAGCTGCCATTTTACCAAAAGTCACAATATTGGCCACACGATTCTCGCCATACTTACGTACGCAGTACTGTATAACTTCATCGCGACGAGTGTCCTGAATATCGATGTCAACATCTGGCATACTAATGCGATCAGGATTTAAAAACCGCTCAAACAACAAGTCATATTTGAGGGGGTCAAGCTCGGTAATACGTAGTGAATAGGCAATAATTGAGCCTGCAGCCGAACCTCTACCAGGGCCAAACACAATACCTTCATTTTTTCCCCAGTTAATAAAATCCCAAATAATTAAGAAGTATCCGTTAAAGCCCATGCTTTCTATGACACCGAGCTCATATTTTGCCCGTTCTTTAACCTCGTCTGGCAAGGTTTTTTCGGCTGCGATAATATCTAGCTTGGCGGCCTCTTCCATAGTTTTGTCACCATAGCGCCAAGCGAGGCCTTTATACACAAGTTTGTGTAGATAAGACTTTTCGTCTTCGCCTTCGGGCACGGGAAATTTCGGAATCAAAATTTTGCCCAGTTCAATCTCTACGTCACAACGATCTGCAATAGCTTTCGTATTAGTAATAGAATCAGGATAATCATCGCCCCATCGTTTGATGATTTCTTTAGGATCTGTCAAGTGTAGCTCAAAATTTTTGAGGCTCATGCGCTTCTCATCAGACAAGAATGAGCCTGTCTGCACACACAATAATATCTCGTGCGCTTCTTGGTCCTCGTGCTTAAGGTAATGCGCATCACACGTAATTACTGTTTTAATATCTAGGTTCTTGGCAAGCTTTAGGGTCTCACCCGTAACAGCTACCTGCTCGTCCCATTTGGCGGGATGCTGTGTATGACCATGGTCTTGTAGCTCTAAATAATACCTATCGCCAAAAATGCTTTTGTACCATTCAGCAGTTTTTTTGGCCTGTTCATACTGTCCTTGCCGGAGCGCGTCACCTACTTCACCGCCAATACAGGCGCTTAAAACAATTAAACCTTCGTTATATTTTTTAAGTAATTCGTGGTCAATACGCGGCTTATAATAAAAACCGTCGAGGCTGGCAATGGTCGAAAGTTGCATAAGGTTTTGGTAGCCTTTGTGATTCATAGCTAGCAATATAAGATGGTAGTATAATTTGTCTTTACTCACGTCTTTGTCGGTATGCGAGCGTGATGCTACATACGTTTCCATGCCAAGAATTGGCTTTATGCCTCTGGCTTTAGCTTCTTTATAAAACTCGATCAAGCCACTCAGCGTACCGTGATCGCTCAGAGCAATGGCTTCCATACCCATTTCCTGGGCATAGTCGAGCATAACCGGTACCTTACTAAGGCCGTCTAGTAAACTATAGTGCGAGTGATTATGCAAGTGCACATAATCACTGGGTTTAAGCTGTTTTTTCGTTTCTCCCATATCATATAAGTATATAGGACTTTAGCGTTCTTTGTCCCGCCATATTCAGCCATAAAACAAAGTTTGAAATTGTCAGTGCGTACGATTTTTACTGGACTTACGCAAAATGGCGTGCCGACCTGGGACTGATTCGGCTGTGGTTAAAACTGTTTTATTAGGCTTTTTTGACGAATTTCTCTAAGTTCTTAATGGAATCTTTTGCATCCTTTAAGGCTTGTTTGAGATCTGGATCATCAGCATTACCATCATGCATGGTGCTTAATACTTCACGCACCTTTTCTTTTGCTGTCTTGGCCTTTTCAACAATATCGGTAAATTCGTCTTTTGCCTTACCGGAAAGTTCTTCCCCTTTAGTTTTTACTTCTTCGAGCTTTACATTCAACTCACTGTGCAATGACTTAAGACTTTTTTCGGCCTCCGACTTAGCCTTAAGCGCTGCATTTTTGATATCGGTACGAGTTGCTTTACCACTTTTAGGTGCCGTTAATATCCCTGCCACAAACCCAGCAACGCCAGCAATCGCGGCTCCAACTGCCCATTTACCTGAAGTAGACTTTGTAATGATTATTTTCCTTTCTTATGTTTACTAACCATCTCTGTTAAATTCATGAAGTACCTGCCAAAAGCCAATGGACCAGCAGTTTTCTTAAACATGTCTGAGACGTTTTCGACTTTGTCGGCTATATCACTCGCTTTATCAACTATTTCGTGTGCTTTATCCGCTATTTCGTTCATTTTGTTCGAAAGATTAATAAGTTTTGTAAGAAGTACAATTGCAAGAAACAAGAACAGCGTTAGGAAAGTAGAGAGGAAAATTACGAGTATTTTTTCTGTCATATTCATATTTGTCATTATACGCCATCCTGATAATATTAGTGTAAGATATTTTGAATGCCCTCAGCTATAGGATTGACTGCAAATATGCCCTAAAGTCAGCACTTATGTCGTCGTGTTGCAATGCAAAGTCTACGACGGTCTTTAAGTATTCTAGTTTATTTCCGGCATCATAGTATTTGGCATTCTGTATTTCGGCGGCTAAGATACGTTTACCGTCAGCAAGCATATGTTTAAAGGCATCGTTATAATATAATTCTTTGCCATCTTGTCTTTCGGCTTCGGCAATGTGCAGGTAGGTAAAAATATCGGGCGTTAACAAGCAGCCGCTAACCGTTGCAAGATCCGAAGGAGCGTTGTCTCTACCTGGTTTTTCGGCAATAGCTTTAACATCAATAATACCGCCTCTTAATAGCTCACCACCCGCGTACCCATAACGTATATAGTCTTCATCCGCATCAGCCTTAACGGCACTCAAAACAGACGAGCTATACTCGTCATAAACATCTATCATTTGCTGAAAACGCAGTGGCGAAGATTTAATAAAATCGTCACTCCAGGTATAGATAAACGGCTCATCACCAATAAGATGCTCCACGTTAAGTAGGGGGGTACCGTTACCGTAAGGTCCTTTTTGACGAACATACACAAAATTAGCAAGCTCACCAATAGCTTTTACTTCTTCGATAAAATGCGCCTTGCTTGGGCCACCTTGTTTAAGATTTTGGATTAGATCAGCCGGAGGTCGGTCAAAGTGATCCTCGATACTTCGTTTGGTAGAGTTGGTAACGATAATAATATCCTTAATGCCCACGGCAACCAGCTCTTCGACAACATACTGAATAATAGGCTTGTCGATCAGCGGTAGCATTTCTTTAGGCATAGCTTTTGTTTGTGGCAAAAAGCGTGTTCCAAATCCGGCCGCAGCAATAACCGCTTTAGTAACTTTGGGCATCAAAAATATTCCTTAGTTAATAGCTTTTACTATAAACAGTATAGCCGTAGTTGATCATTTTGTTGATTTATTTAAGCTCTACTCACACGCCAAACACCACGAAAAAATACTTGTAAAGTTCATTATTTTTCGTGATATTTGCCTCAATAACAGATGGTATCCCCTCCATTCCGTTTTGAATCAGGACATTGATGCTAGACAATAACAACCATGAAGAAAGCATCAAAGATAACGGATGCCGAGCGGAGCGAGATAGATATT
>JAYTXD010000011.1:0-84783 GCA_043743105.1 Candidatus Saccharimonadota bacterium
ATAGGGCTTAGTGCGCGAGCTGCTAGCATTGCCGCTGGTAGTATGGCCGTCCTGCTCATCGGTGGAATACTTGCATACCAAAATATTCCAAATATTTCGGTGCGTTATGCCAGCACAAAGGCAGGGATTAATGCTAGCTTGCCAACCTATCAACCGTCTGGTTTTGCCATTAACAATCATATCAACTACCGCCCTGGCGAAATTAGCGTTGCCTATAAAGCCAACGCCGATAACCGCGCCTACGTCCTTACACAAAAAAGCACCAACTGGAACAGTGATGCGCTAAAAGAGCACATTATGGGTACCACAGGTATTATTCCGCAAATTTATCCCGACAATGGCCGCACCATCTATTTGCATGACAACCACGAGGCCGACTGGGTCAATGATGGAGTCTGGTACAGCATTACCGGTAACTCCAACCTAAACACCGACCAACTTATCAAAATCGCCACTTCTTTGTAACACCTGTGAAAGGTGCGTGAAAGTTTACTGCAATCTGTTTTTAATGCGGTCTATGCCCATTACTTTCATAATAGTCCAAAGATCCGGTGTGCGGTTTTTGCCAGTCAATTTAACCCGAATAATACGCGCAAAGTCTGCTACATTGCCCTTAAATTTTTTGGGGGATTCTTTAAACTCCTTATTATCGGTTGCAAAGCCGGTTTTTTCGGCAGCGGCTTTTAGCTTATCAAACCATGTTTGTTGATCATCATCCGAGTTGTATGTATGCAAAAACTCTGCGCATGCTTCACGTCCAGTATCTACGGAAAAATCCTTCAGTTCTTCTATAACTCTTGACGCAAATTCTTCAGGGTAAAGGTCATCATAAAAATAGCTGTAATTCTCTGGTGCATCAGACCACTTAGCGATATCTTTACGCGGTTTTTCGCCCTGACGCTCTACGGCTAATACCCGGGTCGTGTACTCAGTACCAGACTCCATAGCAGTCGCAAAACGGGGTGAATTTTCACGCGCCCAACTAATTATTGCTGCGTTGAATTCTTCTTGGGGCAAACTGGCTATGTAGTCTTTGGCGTAATCCTCAATTTTTTTTATATCAAGGAGCGGAGCGCGGCTAGCTGCTAATTTTTCCAGTGAAATGACAAAATCTGTAACTGGTTTGCCAGCATTAGCACGGTACCAGTCTTCGAAGTTTGAGTTCGCAAGGCCAAATAAATACGCTCGCACGGCCTCAAGAGGGTAGCCTGCTTCCAACCAAAACTTCACGTCGGCCTCAGAATCTTTGCGTTTACTCAGCTTTCGTTTGCCACCACCATTTTTGTCGATGACTGAAATTGGTGCAAAGTGTCCGTAGATAAATGGTTCTAAATGTAATGCCTGTGCGAGCTCGATATGCAGGGCAGTGCTTGGCAACCATTCATCACTACGGAAAACTTTTGTGACATGCATTAGATGGTCATCTACCACATGCGCCAGATGATAAGTCGGCAAACGGTATTCGTCGCTTTTTATTAGTGGCACGTCCAGATCATTTTCGGGCACTTCCATCTTGCCCTTAAAAACGTCCGCGTACTGGATTCGCTTTTGGTGGTCACCGTTTGATTTAAAGCGAAGTACAAACGGCTTGCCGGCATCGAGAGCTTCTATAATTTCTGCTTCGGATTTATTGCGCCACAACGCCCAATCGCCATAATAACCAGGGCGCTGTTTCTTAGCCTGCTGGTCGTCAATCGCCACCTTAAGCTCTTCTGGTGTTGCAAAACAGGGATACGCACGACCATTTTCAAGAAGCTCCAAAGCGTACCCCATATACGTTTTGCCACGTTGGCTCTGAAAATATGGACCGTATGCTGCCTCTTTATCAGGGCCTTCGTCATATTTAAGCTCAAACTCACGGAAAGCGTTAATGATGCCATCAACCGAGCCCTCTATCTCACGTTTTTTATCGGTATCTTCAATACGCAAGATAAATACGCCGCCCGTCTGGTGGGCAACACGCTCATTAACAAGCCCAGCATAAATCGTGCCAATGTGCATAAACCCTGTTGGGCTTGGCGCTATACGCATAACCTCAGCACCCTGTGGCAAGTTACGAGCGGGATACTGCAATTCACTTTCTTGGCGTGGCGTATAGCCTTCGGGTGCCAATATTTTTTTGAGTCTTTCTATAAGATCAGGGGAATACATACTCTAGATTGTACCAGAGGTTATAACCAGCAAATAACTTTTGTATTCATACATAAGCGCTATGGTACAATTTAAAGCAAATGGATGATATTAAAAGGCCGCGCAAGTCAAAGTTGCAAGCGGAAACAAAACCAGACCCTATCGATGACTCAGTGCCTGAATATAGTGCCGCTGAATCAAGGACTGTAGAATTAAAGACTGACGAACCCGACCATACCATCGAAAAGCCAGAGCCTATCTTTAAAACACCCGAGTCAATAGCCGATGCAGAAATAGCCGCAGCTGCAAGCACCTCAGAAGACGACGAAGAGGCAGCAGGCAAAGTCGATGCCAATAAGCCAACCAAAAATCGTCGTATTGATCTCCACATGCCTCGTGGCAAAAAGCAATGGATTATCGCCAGCATTATTGCCATTATTGTACTGGGCAGTATGGGTGCCAGCGCCTATTGGTTTGTCATTAAAAAGCCTGTAAAGCCTGCGCCCGTGGTTGCTAGGCTAGTTAAAAAAGTAGTTAAACCAAAGCCAACCACCGAAGTCTCTAAGCTTAGTGGCCTAATCGTACCGATTGGCACCAACCTTGGTCCTGTCACAGCCGTACAGATAGAAAATAGCCCTGATGCCCGTCCGCAATCGGGCCTCAAAGAAGCCAGTGTCATCTTTGAGGCTATCGCCGAAGGTGGTATCACACGTTTTAATGCGATATTTCAGGATACAACACCAGATTACGTAGGGCCAGTACGGTCGTTGCGTCCATACTACATCGACTGGTTTTGGCCGTTTGATGCATCTATTGCCCATGTCGGTGGCGCCCCGCAAGCATTAGCCGACATAAAATTACTTGGCCTCAAGGACCTCGACCAGTTTTATAACGGCGGCAGCTACGACCGTATTACCAGCCGCTACGCTCCACACAATGTCTACACTTCTATCGCGAGACTCAATGACCTCGAAAAGGCCAAAGGCTTTACCGCTGCTACGTATACTGGTTTTCTTCGTAAAAAAGAAACCAAAGCTGTTACACCAACCGCAAAAGCAATTGATCTTGGTATCTCAAGTTATTTTTATAATGCTCATTATGATTATGACGTAGCCACTAATTCCTACCTGCGCAGCGAGGGCGGGGCAGCGCATGTTGACCTTAAATCTAATACGCAGCTCGCACCAAAAGTTGTTGTTGCAATCGTAATGTCACGTGGCCTCGACACCGACGGCGAACACACCGATTACGTTACAACGGGCAGTGGGCATATGTATGTGTTCCAAGATGGGTCAGTAGCCGAGGGAACATGGAGTAAAGCCAGCCGCCAAGCTCAATGGGTCTTTGCGGGCGACGACGGCAAACCAATAGCTTTTAACCCCGGACAAACATGGTTTAGCATGGTCGATAACACTGGTGCCGTAACCTACACCCCATAATTATGGATAATTTTAAAAAATTCAGTAACAACCTCAGCATCTACGGGTTCTTTTGGATACTTATAAATAGCCTCTTGGCTGTTGGCTCTTATTTGTTATTCCAAAGAGTTTTCAATCTAAGTGAAGAACTTTCACTGACAGCTACAACAGTAATGGCTATCTTTTTGTCTTTTGGGGTAGCAAAGCTTGTTGTCATGGCGGTAAGCGAGCCCTTTAAAGCTGTCTGGCAAGCAATCTGGGTTATGAGTGATCGTGACGTACCAACTCCACAGCCTGACAAGCTAACTCATGGGCGAGAACTGGCACAATCCATGATCCAGCAAGTCTATAAATTAGGTGATACTATCGTACCTCAAACATCGGCAGTTGCCAGTACGCAATCAACCCTAGCTATCCAACCGGCCGTAAACGGTACTAATACAGATCTTTTAGAAATCATGCCTTTGCCAGTGTTGGTGCTCGATGCTAATGACCAAGTAGTACTTGCAAATCAGATGCTACTTCAATATTTAGGGCGCAACCGCGAAGAAGTTATTGGCAAGTCAATCAATGACGTCTTGCAACTTTCGTTTCAGTCCAAAGACACGCTAGAAAGCTGGTTGACAAATGCTAAAATTAATAGCGTTACTTCTGGTTCTTCGTGGGACCGAGTGCGTATGCAATTACCCGATGAAAAAGGCCTTAAGCAGTTTGACTTAATAGCCCATTACACTAAAAATAACGCCTCCAATTACGAAACACTACTGGCGATTTTCGACCACACCGAACGCTACGGAGGTGAAGACAACAGCACTAGCTATGTTGCCCTAGCAGTGCACGAGCTCCGTACGCCGTTAACGGTTCTACGCGGCTATATTGAAGTATTTGAAGATGAGCTAGAAGGTCAGCTTACCCCCGAACTAAAGGATTTTATGCATAGAATGAGCGCCTCAGCTCAAACATTAACGGCATTCGTCAGTAATATATTAAATGTTGCTCGTGTAGACGAAAATCAGCTTACGCTAAGTTTGCATGAAGCAAATTGGAACGAACTTTTGCCGGAGATTGCTAAGGACCTCGAGTTGCGTGCCCACGTTAGGGGCAAGACAATTGAATTAGAAATTCAACCAAACCTTCCTTTGGTCGCAGTAGACAAAGTTAGCATTTATGAAGTTGTTAGTAACCTAGTCGACAATGCCATAAAATACAGCGCCGATAGCACAAAGATTGTCATTAAAGCAGGGGTCGGTAAAGAAGGAGCAGTTGACACGGTCGTCCAAGACTTTGGCGTAGGCATACCGGCCAGCACGATGAAATTTTTGTATACCAAATTTTATCGCAATCATCGCAACAAGGGCAGCATCAGCGGTAGCGGGCTAGGTCTATACCTAGTAAAAGCTATTATTACCGCTATGGGTGGCAGTGTTTGGGTTAATAGTAAAGAAAACGAAGGCAGCAGCTTCGGTTTTTCGTTAATCCCATACCAAAATCTTGCAGCCGAGCTAAAAGACGCGCCAAATGGTAATATTGAACGTCAGGCCCACGGTTGGATTAAAAATCATTCAATGTATAGGAGATAACTATGGATCAACATGCAACCACTCAGGTTACGCCAAATGGCCTCAAAGTGCTATGTATCGAAGATGAGTTTTTTATTAGTGAGCTTTACGACCGTGCGCTCCGCAAAGTAGGCTACAACGTCACCAATGCGCTCAATGGCAATGACGGGCTAGAGCTTGCCAAGACAGATATGTATGATATTATCCTGCTTGACCTAATGGTACCAGGCATGACAGGTATCGAAATTCTTAAAATCTTACGTGATCCACTCCAAACCAAAGAGATTCATTCTAAGATTATTATAACCACCAACCTAGTACAGGACGAAGAGGACCGTAAGGCTATAGAAAGTCATGCAGACGGCTATATTATAAAGGCCGACATTACACCAAAAGAACTCGTGGCGTTTCTTGAAAAGCTTCGATAGCCATCACCTTAGAGCCTAAGTGGTACATAGTAGTAAAATATGCTAAAATTGTCTCTGTTATTAGCGTAATATTGCAATTAAAAGGTTTCGTCGTCTATCGGTTAGGACACCAGCCATTCGTTGCTTGCAACGAAAAATAAAGTACACATCCTGGTCAGGATGAGAACATTACAATCAAATACAATAAAATGTTACACGTATGACATAAGGTCCCGTCGTCTATCGGTTAGGACACCAGGTTCTCATCCTGGTAAGAGGAGTTCGACTCTCCTCGGGATCACCATTGTTTGAAACATAGTCAAATTTTAAAGTCAGTAATTTTATGCCTGCTTCATGAATTATATCTTCCGTGTTCATTTCCTACTCCTTATATAATATGTGATGAATTTGAAAGAGTGCCGATTTAAGCACTCTTTTCTAGCACGGTGGCAAGCTCAAGAGGTTGTTTGCCTCTGAAGCGTCGGGCCGTGTCTGCAGAAAACGAATATTTCCGTTATCTTTTATGTCACAGATAGCCTGGTTGCCATCCTCAGCAACATATGCGTATAGGCCCTTTGCTTCGAGTTGGCTTATGAGCGATTTCCGTTCGATAACGCTAAACGTACCGTCTGAAGTGTCCGAGGTACCATAGTGGCTTATCGCTTCATAGCGACTATCACGATCAGGTTTGCGGATATGCGTAATTCTAATTCCCATAGTTTTACTCCTTTCCCCTTGTTATTAATTTTTGATGATTATTATGAAGTATGTGTTTTCTCGCAGTAAACGCAACTTCCGTGAACTCCCGCAGTACTATCATGCGATTAGTTCTAAGAAAAGCATAGTTTATTTTTACTAGTTTGTCTAGTGTTTACACTATATTTACAATTTACACCAAATGCGCTACAATTATATTCATGAATGAAATCCAAGAAAAGCTACTCAAGCTAGCCGATAAGAGTGACTTGTCACGTATACCGCTCCGTACAATTGCTGAAATGTTAGATAAGCCAAATATGAGTCCGGGTGTGTTGCAGCACCATTTTGCGCAGCTCGAGAAAAAGAAACTTCTTTTTGTCGATCGTAAAGCAAAAACGCAGCAACTTGGTTCTGACACAAGCGATGACAGATTCTATGTTATTCCTATTGTTGGAATGGCAAGCTGTGGACCCGCAAACCAATTTGCTGATGAAACTGTAGAAGGATATTTGAATATATCAAAGAGCAGCCTTAGAGCTAAAGGTAAGTTATTTGCAGTTAGAGCTACAGGTAAGTCTATGGATTATGCGAATGTTCCAACGCCAAACGGCCTCACGGCCTCAATTGAGGATGGAGACTACGCCATAGTTGATACATATTTCACTGAGGTAAATGACAATGTTGGTAGGTATGTAGTATCAATCATTAATGGTCTTGCGAATATTAAAAAGCTCGCAAAGCGTGCATATGATTACGCACTGGTCTCAGAATCAACCAACACATTCGCTTATCCGCCAATTATAATTCACAAAGATGATGATTACTTGATAAATGGGCGTGTCATAGCAGTGGTTAAAGGATAGCTATGAAAAAAGAAATAATCGAACAGCTATTTGTAAGTTTTGAGGATATAAAGGAAGAACAGTCTGGCATAGAGTACTGGAGTGCGCGTACACTGCAAGAATTACTTGGATACACTAAATGGGAGAACTTTGAACGGGTAATACTTCGTGCTCAAGAGAGTGCAAAAAATAGCGATTATGCCATAGACGATCATTTTCTTAAAGTCAGGAAGATGATTGAAACCGGCAAAGGCGCCCAACGTGAAGTGATTGACTATAGTCTTACACGCTACGCATGCTACTTGATTGCCCAAAATGGTGACCCGTCTAAATCACAAGTTGCTTTTGCGCAAACATACTTTGCGGTACAGACACGCAAGCAAGAAATAATCGAACAACGACTGCTAGACATCGAACGCGTCGAAGCACGAGAAAAGTTATCCCAAACAGAAAAGAAATTATCAGGCGTAAAAGACCTGAAAGGCCAACGATTTATCTCTGGCGAACACGTTGCAAACAACAAGGCAGTACGTAAGATATTGGGTGAGCGTGGGGTTAAGCCTGAATTTCTACCTGCAGGTGAAGATGTAAAAAAGGTGCAACGTAAACTTGTAAGCGACGAAAAGAAGGCTGCAAAATTACAAGTGGATAGGAAAAAGAAATCATGAACGAAATAATTTGCCCACACTGTAAAAAAGCATTTAAGATCGACGAAGCAGGTTTTGCCAACATTTTAAAACAAGTTCGAGATGGTCAGTTCGAAGCTGAACTGCACGAACGGATCGAGAACGCTGTAGCACTAGCAGAAGCCAAAACTAAAAATGAGCTGCTATCCGAAATTGCACGTAAAGATACAGAAGTTTTAAAGCTGCAAGCCAAAGTAGACGCCACGGAGACAGAAAAAAAGCTTGCTGTTACAGAGGCTGTAAACTCGGTCGAAAAACAACGTGATGAACTAGTTGGCAAGCTAGAAGTAAAAGAACACGAACAAAAACTACTCGAATCTTCATTAAAAGAAAAATACGAATCTGAGTTGAAAACCAAAGATGAGATGATTGCGCAGTACAAAGATATGAAGATGAAACTTTCTACAAAAATGCTCGGCGAAACACTAGAACTTCATTGTGAAATTGCTTTTGCCCAACTTCGTTCTACGGGTGCTTTCAAGAATGCTGAGTTTGGCAAAGACAACGATTCTAGCAGTGGTAGCAAAGGAGATTACATCTACCGCGAAACAGATGACAACGGCGTTGAGTTCATCTCAATTATGTTTGAGATGAAGAACGAAGCCGATGAAACCGTTGCCAAGCACAAAAATAAAGACTTTTTCAAAGAACTAGACAAGGACCGGAACGAAAAGAAATGTGAATACGCTGTACTTGTGAGCACCCTAGAAGCGGATAGCGAACTATATACTGGGATAACTGATGTATCACATGAATTTCCAAAGATGTACGTTGTGCGGCCCCAATTTTTTATTCCTATATTGACCGTGCTGCGCAATACCGCATTCAGCTCACTGCAGTACAAGACCGAGCTTGCACTTGTTAGAAACCAAGAACTTGATATCACCAGGTTTGAAGACACAGTTAAGGATGTCGCGAAATATCTTGAGGACAATTACGACTCTGCACACAACAAATTTGGTAATGCTATTACTTCAATAGATGACGCTATCAAGAAGCTAGAAAAGACGAAAGAATTTCTTCTAGGCTCGGAAAAGAACCTGCGACTCGCTAGTAGTAAGACGGATGAACTGACCGTGAAAAAACTAACCCGTGGCAACCCTACCATGCAAGCTAAGTTCGGTGAGTTATAGCCCCCGGTAAAACAAAACCTGTCTTTTTGACTTACTGGGGGCTATAGAGGTAAAAAGGTTTTTACGGTATATACTATGCTAAAGCTTAACTACTAATATAAGGAACCTATGCAAGACCAACAAGATACTGAACCCCAGGCACAGCCCATAAGTAAGACCCTCGAATTGCAGCGAACTCCAGGGACAGCGCATCCGCAGGCGATGCAGGCTTCCTCGGCCGTTAAAAAAGGTGGGATTGCTCACAATCTAGTCCCAATTTGTATCTTTTTAGTAGCTTTGGGCATCGGCGGTGCAACCTATGCTCTAGTCAAAAGATATACCAACAACGTACCCACAACTTCATCCAAAAAGACTGTTGTAGGCTCGATCTTGCTGGACCGCACACTTCTACGTTACACAGAAAACGCCGCTTATGAAAAAGATGGAAGTGGCGCAACCAAAACAACCACCAATGCCGACGGAAGCACCAATTTTGTACGCAAAAAATCTTTTGTTGTGACGATAGAAAAAAACGGCTTCAATAAAGATATTACGCTGGACGATAAAACAATTTCTTTTGGCGCAACAGCTGACAACAAATTTTTTGCACTATCCTGCACGGTGCCAGCCCTTGGTGCAGTAGGAGGTAATGATGCGACCTATACGGCACAGCTCTACAGTACAAACGGCACGAAAACGAACGCAATTACATGGAAGCAGCAGAGCGTAACGGCACCAGCCAGTGATGACACCTGCCAGTATAGCCAAGGTTCCTTTAATGTTGTCGGAACACGCTTTGACCTTAGTTCGCGCGGCTATGGTCGGGAAGCCGTCGATGCCCTAAACTATAAAGTTGTCTACGCCAAGCTCGATGGCACAAAACAAGATGTCGATACTGAGACTTTGAGCGATATAGACGTCCCGCTAGGTGTATCGCCTGACAAAAAAGTATTTATGTATAACCGTATTAGTGCAAAGCAATCTTTAGATGGCTGTACCGAATCAATAGCTCTTTCATATAAAATCCCAGACTTTTCTGGCCCAATCAACGAGCTCCATGCTTATAATCTTGCTACTAAATTAGACACGCTTGTTGGCACCGATAAATCGTTGTCAGCACCCTCGCACGAGATTGTGCTGGATACAATTGGATACTTCTCAACAGATAGCAGCCGTTATTACCTCCGAGAGGGTGGGCATGGCGGCTGCAGGGGCGGCGACAGCAAACCAATACGCATTGCATATATAGACCTCAAGACAAATAGCCTAGCTGTAATCGGCTCGCCAGAGGGCAAACAGTATTCGGGCTATTGCTTTACCGAAAATGGTGCATACGCGCTAGAATATGGGGCTTTGGATTATTTTAACGGAGCAACACCCGCGCTCGAACCAGGGATGCCTAGCATACTCGACACCTCAACAGGCAAGACATATGAAGCTACCGATAAAAACCTAGGGTGCGATTACGCAACACATGCCAATAACAGATTTGTTGGCTTCAGCAAAATAACCACGATAGACAAAAATAATTACCCTCAAGACAAATTACTGCTTGGGCTCAGTGTATTTAGCCCTAATGATAAAACATCGAGATCCATCACATTTAAAATACCCCTCGAGCTGGACACGCACTCCATCAATTTCACATCCTTTTCAGCAGCCGAAGATATTGGCTATATTAACCGTATCGGAAACTATGACAGCCACACTAGTATAGCTACACCAGTTCCAACCCTTATATTCGACTTAAAGTCTGGTAATAGCCAAGAAGTACCTTACGCACAAGTCGTATTATAAAAACCTAGGGTATTAAAAACACCCACTTAAAGTAGGGTGTTTTTAAGTTTAAAATATGTTGGAGTGTTAGTTATAGCCCCCCCAAAGACAAATACACTACTTTTGACAAGCCCTCAACTTGCGAAGGCAGTAATATTTATTACACAACAAAATACTCACTTGGGTTGGCTATGAACATTGTAAAACAGGGGCGTATGCGCCATAATACAGACTAAGTTCTTATGCTTTATATAGTTATTATTACGGGGGTATTTACTGTGGTGGCCGTCACTGCCATATTAGTTATGTCCATAAAAAAGCGTAACAAAAAAGGTCCCAAAGGCACCGAACACTTCCTTGCAGCCGACTTGCGTGACGAAAGGCTAAAGTCAGAGCTTATTTTAAACGCCATAGAAGACGGCGTAGTATTACTAGACGACCAGAGAGTCATCCAGCTGTTTAATCCTGCTGCAGGCGCTATAACCGGCTGGGACCCGGCAACTGCTATGGGGATCGACTACAAATCAGTCCTGAAGTTTATAAACGAAAAGGGTGAGCCCTACGCGCCCGAAAATGACCCTGTTAACATCGCCCTTACAGAAAAACGCACAGTTAAAGACAATGGCGCCAATCTTGCAACCCAGTCTAAAAATATTATGTCTCTAGCAATAACGGTGTCACCGATTTTAGATGCAGCCCAAAACATTCGTGGAGCTGTTGCAGTTTTTCGTGATGTTGGAGAAGAACGCAAAGTGGGCCAGCAGCGCGCCGAGTTTGTAAGCACTGCCAGCCATGAAATGCGTACTCCGGTTGCAGCTATTGAAGGCTATCTGGCATTGGCTCTCAACGACAAAGTCAGCACCATCGACAGCAAAGCCCGTAACTTTCTTGAAAAAGCGCACGAAAGCACACAGCATCTCGGTCAGCTGTTTCAAGATCTACTTACGAGCGCTAAGGCAGAGGATGGACGTCTCACCAACCACCCCGTCGTTGTAGAAGTTAGCTCAATGCTAGAAAGCCTAACTGATGGGCTCAAGTTTGCAGCACAAAAAAAAGGCTTATCCGTAGAGTTTGTCTTGGGAGCGCCAAATAGCGTCATTGATGCCAGCGGCGGCAATGTCTTAAAGCCACTATACTACGTCCAGGTTGACCCAGACCGCATTCGTGAAGTTATTACCAACTTGTTTGACAATGCCGTTAAATACACCGACAGCGGCAAAATTACTCTAGGTCTTACAGGTGACGATAACGTCGTTCAGCTACGCGTAAGCGATACTGGCCACGGTATCCAGACCGATGATGCAAAACATTTATTCGAAAAATTCTACCGCGTCGACAATTCTAATACCCGTACTGTTGGTGGCACAGGTTTGGGGCTCTTTATTTGTCGTAAAATTGTTGAGCTTTATAACGGCCGTATCTGGGTAGACAGCATTGTCGACAAGGGCAGCACGTTTTATATTAATCTACCTCGTCTTAGCTCCGATCGCGCCCAAATATTGATGCGTGAAGAAAGTGCTAAGACTTCGGTATTATCAAGCAAATGATATCAGCAAGAGTTCGTGATACAATGACCGTAATGAAGCATAAACACATAAGCAAGAGAGGATAGCAACGATGTCAAAAATCATGCTCGTCGAGGACGACAACAATTTACGAGAAATCTATGAGGCACGCTTGCTTGCGGAGGGCTACGAGATTGTCTCGGCGCACGACGGCGAAGAAGCCCTGGCACTTGCTGTCAAAGAAAAGCCAGATCTTATAATTTCAGACGTTATGATGCCTAAAATCAGTGGCTTTGATATGCTAGATATACTTCGTTCTACTCCTGAGACTAAAGATACGAAAGTAATAATGATGACCGCCTTAAGCCAGGCTGAAGATAAAGAACGTGCCGATAAACTTGGCGCCGACCGCTACTTGGTTAAATCGCAAGTAACCCTCGAGGATGTTGCAAAGATTGCTCGTGAAGTTATTGAGGGCACGGGCGCAGCACCAAGACCTGCTGCAATCGAAGAAACAATGCTTACAACTCCTCAGCCAGTAGCTACCGTTGCAACACCTCCAGCTGCTGTAGCTGATACTCCTGTTGTTGCACCACCCGCTGATCCGATGGCTACAACAAACTCTGGTCCAATCACACCTGTCGATTCGCCTTTAGCGCCTATACTAGAACCTGTGATGCCTTATGATGCAACAGTGCCTTCAACGCAAAGCCCAGTTGAGTCAGCTCAAACGTCGTCAGACGAGCTCTCGACAGTAACCGAACAAATTAACCAGTTCGTCAGCCAAACACCGGCCCTAGAAGTTACGCCAGAAGCTACACCAGCAAGTGACGCCCAAAGCAGAATGTCTGGCGCAAAAGTTATACAGCCAATTAATGACCCAACCGCCAAGCCGGACCTCGACAAACTCCTTGCAGATGAAGAGAAAAAAACTACCAGCACAGGTACCATTGTTTCACCACAGACCGATGCTGCTATGTCTAGCTCAAATGACCCAAACCTAATATCGTTATAGTATGCGCATAAATCGTTACATAGCCGCCGCAACGGGCATTTCGCGACGCGCCGCAGATAAGTTAGTGCAGGGTAACGCAGTGTTTATAAATGGCCTCCCAGCTCAGCTCAGTGACCATGCCACCGCCAACGACAAGGTATTTGTCAACAAAAAACAATTTTTTTTACCTGCCGAAACTACAACAATTATGCTCAATAAACCCGTCAGTTACGTATGCTCGAGAGATGGGCAGGGCAGTAAAACTATCTACAGCCTGCTCCCCGATGAATATAGGTCATTAAAGCCTGTTGGAAGGCTCGACAAGGACTCTAGCGGGCTTTTAGTATTGACTGACGACGGCCAGTTAGCCCACGAACTAACACATCCGAAATTTGTGAAAGATAAGATCTATCTAGTGCACCTAACTCACACTCTTAAAGGTACGGATTTTGACTTAATTACTAAAAAAGGCGTTAATATCGGTGATAAAACACTTAGCAAATTCCGCCTTGAGGTTCACGCGCCAGACCATGAGGCAGGTGAAGCCCACAAAACACACGACAATTGTTTTGCCGAGAATAATAAAGATTGGATAGTAACACTACAAGAAGGTCGAAACCGCCAGATCCGCCGCACATTCAGCGCGCTAGGTTATACAGTCAAAACTCTTCACCGTATCACTTTCGGCGATTATTTTTTATTAGAGCTACAAAGCGGACAGTTCAAAAAAGTATAAATTTAACAGTGCATTATTTTACCCCTTTTGTCAAGAGGCGTTACCTGTTATAATGAATACAACATGAGTGTAAAAGTTCCTATAGTAGCGATTATCGGCCGTGCAAACGTTGGCAAGTCCAGCTTATTCAACGCGGCCCTTGGACGGCGTGAAGCAATTGTGGCCGACGAAGCAGGTACCACTCGTGACAGCCTGTATGGCAAAGTAACGTTTTATGACAAGGATTTTTGGCTCGTCGACACCGCTGGACTCAAGCAAAAGGCCGCCGATGAGTTTGAATTTACCATCCAGGAGCAGATTGCCCAGGCCGCCGACAGCGCCGACCTTATCTTGGTCGTGATCGAATCCCACGTCACTTTAACCGAAGAGGACCGCAAAGTCGCCAAAATGGCTCTCAAAACACGTAAGCCTGTTATTTTGGTCGTCAACAAGGGCGACAAGCTTGGCCGCCATATCAATAATGACGATGTCATGGCCCCATACCAACGTCTTGGCATCAAAGATATCTTCATCACCAGCGCCACCCAATCTGCCGGCATCGAAGAGTTGTTTGAGTACGTCAGTAGTATTATTCCAAAAGCCACCATCGTTGTGGCCGAAGACCGTATATCACTAGCTATCTTAGGTCGCCCAAACGTTGGTAAATCACAGCTTTTTAACGCTCTAGCTAAAAAGCAGCAGGCAATTGTGGCCGACCGCGCAGGGACCACCCGTGACATTAACCGCACAGCTGTTAAGTTTATGGGTAAAGAAATTGAGCTTATGGACACCGCTGGCATCCGTCGTAACGGCAAGATTGAAGTAGGCGTTGAAAAGTTTAGTGTTATTCGATCTTTGAGCGCCATTGAACAGTCCGACATCTGTTTGTTACTCATCGATGCCAACGATTTAAGCGTACAACTCGACCAAAAAATAGCCGGCATGATTAAAGAAGCAGGCAAGGGGTTAATTATTATTATCAGTAAGTGGGACAGTGTAGAAGACAAAGATGCATACACACATGACAAAATGATCCCAACCGTTAAATCAGAGTTCGAGTTTGTGCCGTGGGCTCCTATGATTGTCACGAGCAGTGTTACTGGCCAAAACGTCAGCAAGATCTTTGAAATGGTACTCGAGGTTTCTGCTATGCGCCACAAACGCCTAAAAACATCCGAACTCAACGGCTGGCTGCACAAGACTACCGACAGGCACCCGCCAGCTGGCCTTAAAAACCGCCAGCCTAAGCTACGCTACGTCGTACAAGAAGAAGGAAATGATAGCCCTAACTTCAAGATTTTTGGCTCACAACTTAAGTTTTTACATTGGTCGTATCGCCGTCATCTCGACAGAACCTTCCGCGAAACCTTTGGCTTTGAAGGCACCCCAGTTAAGTTTTGGTACATCGACCAGCACGAACCCCGCGAGAAAAAAGACGGCATCGACTGGAAGAAAAATCTTCGCCCCGACCAGCTGCCTGACCGCACCAAAAAAGATTAGATCGCACGTTTTGCAGTATACTAACACCTATGGGACTTTTTGAACGCAAATCTACACCTATTACTATGAGCTATTTCAGTGTGGGTAACGAAAAAACCAAACTCGTTGTAGGCCTCGGCAACTTTGGAAAAAAATACGATAAAACACGGCATAATGCTGGTTTTTTGTGTATTGACCACGCCGCTAACCAGGCAGGCGGCGAATGGAAAGAAAAAAAGTCACTCAAATGTTTTGTAAGTGAAGTCCGTGTCGGTGAAAAACGTGTAATCTTCGTTAAGCCAACCACTCTCATGAACCTCAGTGGCGATGCTGTCCAAGCTGTTAAGCAATTTTATAAAATAGAAAATAAGGATATATTAGTCGTGCACGACGAGCTGGCGCTACCGTTTGGCTCACTCCGTATCCGCACGGGCGGCAGTAGTGCGGGCAATAACGGCATTAAATCTGTTTCGGCAACATTGGGCGAAGAATACTCACGCCTTCGCATTGGCATAGCTGGCGATCCAGCGCGCAAAGAGGACGCAAGCGCCTATGTACTCAAAAACTTTAGTAAAACAGAGCATGGGCACTTTAAAGCCCTCTACACGGAGGTTAACGCCCTCATAACTGAATTCATATACTCCGACCATCTCCAACCCGACACCCGCCAATTTATATAAACATCCCGAAGATACTTATTGTTGTGGGTTGGTCGCTAAACTGCCTAGCTGGCTGATTATTTGAAGTGCCGAGGTTTGATTGCTTGCGGCTTCCTTGATCTCTGCTATTTCTGCCCGTGTCGGACCATTAACCTGCGCTAGCTCGCAGCTTCTAGCGCTAAGGCCCCGAGATGCATCTCCTATTTTAGACAGAAGTCCATCCACCTCTCCCTGGGCGTAGGGCCTCTCATCGAGGCCAAAAAGCCTTTGCTCATCTTGATTAAATATTATATGGATTTCCATAATTAGTAATATTAAAGCATGTATTAAAGATTATGTACAGCATTCGTGAAGTAACAACCTGTTTCGTAGTAGGTGAGTTTACGGGACTTACGCAAAATCGCTCGTTCCCAGGGTAAATATGGCCGAGTGAAAACTGTTTTATCTGAATAAGATGTATCTATAGATACCTAGAGAGAAGAAAAACAGTTTTCACTATGGTCAGATTTGGCCTAGGGGTGAGTGAGCTTTGCGTAAGTCCAGTAAATTGCAATAAACTGAAAGAGTCTCCAGAGGGGGTGGGCACCGCTGGAGACTCTTTCAGGAGACAAATTGCACGAGACAATTTATCTCCGCTTTAAAAAACACCCTTCAACCCACCTTGAAGGCCTCCCCACACCATAGGCGTTGATGAAGTATTCTCGTAAATACACTTCATCCGCGCGTATAGTGTGGGGCCCACTCGAGGTTTTCCGACATATCGCTCTTAGCCTCAAAAAAACGAGGGAGGAATGCGGGGTTAAAGGGGTTAGTCCGCTCTAGAACGCTCACACTTCTAAAGGAGTGCGCAGCCAGATAAGTGGAGGGTAACAACTTGATCTGACACGTTCTAAAACAGCTAACAATCTATCTGATATAACTCAGATAGACGTTAAATAGGGGTATAAGGTACATAAATCTCTTAAAGAGACTCACGGATTGCTATTTTAGCAAACTTATGACATTATGTCAATACTTAAATACATTCGAGGGTTATTGTCAATATGCTAACGCTTACCGTACCAGATATACCAACCGACTTGCTGCATCTCGCGCAACCCGTTCAGAGGCTCCATGTTATTGGAACTACATTTGACAATCTTATGAAACGCCCTAGGTTGGCAATTGTTGGAAGCCGCAAAATAACTCCATATGGCAGAGGTGTTACCGAGAGCCTTGCCAGCGGACTCGCAAGTAAAGGCGTCGTTATAGTGAGTGGGCTAGCCTTGGGCACCGATTCGATAGGACATAAGGCCTGCATCGACGCGGGCGGCCAAACAATTGCTGTTCTGCCATCAGGCCCAGAAAAAATTTATCCCAGTATACATACCAATCTTGCCAAACAAATTGTGCAGACAGGTGGAGTGGTAGTCACAGAATATGACGGCACCTATCAACCGCACGTCTATGATTTTCTAAAACGCAACCGCATTGTAGCGGCATTAAGTGACGGCGTGTTAGTAACAGAAGCTGCTGCACGCAGCGGCACCCTAAACACAGCCAACCACGCGCTAGAGCTAGGGAAGCCCGTTTTTGCTGTACCTGGCAATATTACCAGCCCCTTGAGCGCTGGATGTAATAATCTTATTAAAGCAGGCGCCATCCCAGTAACATGCGTACAAGACATATTGGATGCACTTGAGTGGCAAGACCTTGGTGCTGCGCCCAAAAAAGTACATGGTGAAACCGAAGAAGAATCTGCTATTATTGCACTTTTGGAGCAGGGCGTAACAGATGGAGCCCTCATGCTTCATAAAAGTGGGCTACAGCCGAGTCGTTTTAATCAAGCGCTCACTATGCTTGAGATTACAGGACGGATTCGCCCCACCGGAGCCAACCATTGGTCACTCTAACTACACCAGCAAGCTAAACTCGGGCTTACGCGAGACTACCGAGCCGTCTGACACTGCTCGGCACACTATTTTGCGTAAGCCCGAGTAAACTTCCCAAAAGTAAGTGATACACTGCATATATATGAAAGCGCTTATTTTTATTGGCATCACCATTGGTGGTGTTATTGGTGGCCTATTAGGTCAAAAAATCGACAAAGGTAACGCCCTGGGCGCTTGGAGCCTGTTACTTGGCGGGTTAGTTGGCCCGCTCATAGGGCTCTGGGCTGGGTACAAAGCTAGCAAATTCATGTCCGAGTAAAAAAACGCTGTATAATTTGCATTCGGGTTGAATATAAGGTAGGGTACATCTTTGTCGACCTAAAATATATTAAGGTAATGACAATACATATTATTTTGATAGACTAAAGAAACTAAACATGAGCAAAAACCTCGTTATCGTTGAATCACCAGCCAAAGCCAAGACTATAGAAAAGTACTTGGGCAAAGACTATACCGTCAAAAGCAGTTTTGGCCATATTCGTGATTTACCAAAAAAGGGCTTAAGTATTGATAAAACCAATGACTTTGCACCTACGTACGAGATTAGCCCAGAAAAAATGAAGGTTGTTGCCGAACTTAAAAAACTAGCCAAGGGGGCAGAAGTCTGGCTCGCTACCGATGAAGACCGCGAAGGAGAGGCGATAGCCTGGCACCTTGCTATGGCGCTTGGCCTTGATACCAAAAAAACTAAACGTATTGTCTTCCACGAAATTACTAAACCAGCTATTTTGGCCGCTATCGCAAACCCCCGCCTCATCGATTTACATCTCGTGGATGCCCAGCAGGCTCGCCGTGTACTTGACCGCTTAGTAGGCTACGAATTATCTCCCGTCTTATGGAAAAAGGTCCGTGCCGGCCTTAGTGCAGGCCGCGTACAATCAGTCGCCGTACGTCTTATTGTCGAGCGCGAACGTGCCATTGCCGCGCACCAAGCCGAAAGCAGCTACAAAGTCATTGGCGATTTTTTAAGCGCTAAAGACAGTTTTAGTGCCGAGCTCGATACCAAGCCAAACACTATCGAAGAAGCGCAGAAGTTCCTCCAAAGCTGTATCGGCGCAACCTACACAGTTAAAAGTGTTATCAAAAAGCCTGGCAGCCGTAACCCTGGAGCGCCATTTATTACCTCAACCTTGCAACAAGAAGCCGCCCGCCGCTTAGGCTTTTCAGTTCGCCAGACTATGTCAGTTGCTCAGCGACTATACGAAAGTGGACATATCACCTACATGCGTACCGACAGCACCATTCTATCGAGCCTCGCAATTAACGCTGCCGAAAGCTATATCATCAAGCAATTTGGTGACAAATATCACACCTGGCGCCAATTCAAGACCAAAAATTCTAGTGCTCAAGAGGCCCACGAAGCAATCCGCCCAACCGACTTTAATACCGAGGTAGCCGGTGAAGATAATCAGCAAAAGAAGCTTTACAAGCTTATTTGGCAACGCGCACTTAGTAGTCAAATGGCCCCCGCTATTACCGATAAAACAGATGTCAACATAACCATCTCAAACCGCCCAGAAACATTTACCGCTAAAGGCGAAATAATGGTGTTTGACGGCTTTCTACGCGTCTATGGTGGCGGCAAGGACGATAGCCTCCTGCCAGACACTTATGAGGGTCAGAGCCTCCAGAACGAGCGTATATCTGCCACAGAGACCTTTAGCCGTGCACCGGCTCGCTATTCTGAAGCTTCACTCGTGAAAGCGATGGAAGAGATGGGTATTGGCCGTCCAAGCACCTACGCGCCGACAATTTCTACCATACAAGACAGGGGTTACATCGAAAAACAAGATCTCGATGGAAACGAACGCGAAGTACGCAGCGCCGTTTTAACACGTGCAGAAATCACAACCGACACTATCAAAGAGCTTTATGGCGCCGACCGAGGCAAACTGATGCCCACTCCTGTCGCCGGAGTAACTACCGACTTCTTAACCAAGTACTTTGGAGCTATAGTTGACTACAATTTTACAATCAAGGCCGAAAAAGAGTTTGATGACATAGCTGACGGCAAAACCGCCTGGAATAAAATGATCAGCGAGTTTTATAACGACGACTTTAAGCCACTTATTAAAGCATCAGCTGATGTAACGCGCGCCGAAACCTCACAGTCTCGTACTTTAGGAATCGATCCAAAGAGCCAGAAGCCTATTATGGTTCGTTTCGGCCGTTATGGCCCGATGTTGCAAAAAGGTGAGACCTCCAATGAAGAAAAGCCAGCCTTTGCTCCACTGCCCAAAGAGACCACTATAGAAAACGTTACACTCGAACAAGCTCTCCCAATGTTTGACATGCCACGTCTAATTGGCAAAACTGAGGATGGCAAAGATATTTTAGGTAACATAGGTCGTTTTGGCCCATATATCCAAGTAGACAAATTATTTGTGTCGCTTAAAGAGCACGATCCGCTAACTATTACCGAGTCCGAAGCGCGTGAGCAATATGCTGAAAAACTGATACAAATTGCCGAGCGTAACATAGCCGACTTTGGTAAAATCAAGATTCTTAGAGGTCCATATGGCCCATATATTACAGACGGCCAAAAAAATGCTCGTATCGCAAAAGACATAGACCCAACACAGCTTACTGAAGCCGACGCCAAAAAAATGCTCGACGAAGCACCTATTAAAAAACGTTTTACTAAGCGCCGCCCTACTAAAAAATAACTAACTCACGTAATAAAATACACTTATCCACAACATGGACAGGGGAGAATTTTGTTTTATGCCAATATTGCCACAAACCGTTTGTGCATTGAGCGCCATTCGATGCTACAATAACTTTGAAATACTACAGTATTGACATTTTAAAATTAAACTGTTAAAATATTGTTATAAAGGTGTTAAAACCTACATATTTATAAAGAAAGCGAGAAATACAGATGACAGATACTACCACAGCGACTTTACCGATCGAATCTGTTGTTAAAGACGTCTTAAACACTATCGAACGTGAACGTGAGCGTGAAATCGTTTCTCGTCGTTTTGGACTCTTTGACCGCCGTGAGACCCTAGAACAGATTGGTGAGCTACTCGGCATTACCCGCGAACGTGTTCGTCAGCTCGAAAAATCCGCAGTCACCAAATTGCAGGGTAGTGCAAGCAAAGGCGACATGCCACATATTATTGCTATCCAAGAAACTATCGTCCAAGAACTCCTTGGGATGGGCAAGGTAGCCCGTGTCAGCGACCTTAGTGCAAAACTTTCAAATGACAACAACAAGCTGGACCAATCTCGCGTATCGTTTATTGCAATGCTGTGCCCAAAGCTCGCTGTTATCGACGAAAATGACAGCTTTTACCACGCCGTTGGTATTGCTAGCGAACACACCGAAAAAGCTATCAAAGAGCAAGTTGGGGCAGTTGTTGAGTCTATCAAAAAAATTGGTGAACCAACCACGCCTGAAACAATTGCCGAGAAGGTCAGCGACCAAAATGTTGCGCATGTTAAAGCACTCGCTAGCGTCAGCAAACTTGTTGCCACCCTCAATGGCCGCTGGGGCCTCACCAAATGGCCTATGGTCAATCCAAAGAACATTCGTGACAAGATCTACGTAATCTTGTTTGAAAGCGGCAAACACATGCATTTTAATGATATTGCCGCCAGTATCAAAGATTCAGCTTTCAAACGTAAAGACGTCACCACCCAGGCTATTCATAACGAGCTTATCAAAGATGATCGTTTTGTCCTTATTGGGCGCGGAATTTATGCACTCAAGGAATGGGGTTATAAAAAGGGAACTGTTGCCGATATCATCACCGAAGTCCTTAAAAAGGCCAATGAACCACTCCACCGAGACGAAATTGTCAAACGTGTTCTAAAGAACCGCTATGTTAAAGAAACCACAATTCTTTTGAACCTGCAAGGCAAGTCACAGTTCAAGCGCGTCGCCAAAGCCACTTACGCTTTAGCCTAAAAATGAATACAAAATACGAACAAGGTATGTGCACGTATATTTATGCAAATATGGCCCATGGGATGATCAAAAGCTAAAAACTTAATCTGTAGGCAGGGATGCATAAAATACAAAAATAAAACGGGAACTTAGGCCCAGAGGATGATCAGAATCAAGCCAACAAAAGAGCATAGAGCAATAGTAACATAACGTCGTACAATGTATATTTTGCGACTTAGTTATTACTTCAAAAGAGGATTACCTATGCCTTTACAACAGGGGTGTAGCAGCCGTCTGTCTCTGTCAATGCCTTCATCACACGTCGTATACTTAGTTAAATTTACATGCCCATAAAAACACTGCTTGTTTTATGAACTCACACTACTTATACACATACCGCTACAAATATTTGCTTTTTATGTATAATGCTCCTGTTATATGCTTTTCACGCACATTTCACGCTAAAAAATTTTGTGCCACTCCCCCTGCCTTACTTCCCTGTTTTAGCTATTTGCATTTCTGCATTTTTATATTAATATATATAGTTTAATAAATAGTATGAATATAATAAACATTTTACGAACAAGCAGGGAGCAGCAGTGGGGGACTCCGTATCACCCACTAATACCTACTTTAAAAATAACTTTTCTTCAACCCGCACATCAATATACTCTGTAGGGTTAGTACTGCTATCTCTTACCGTCAAAAAGCCCCCTATCTGTACGCGAGCGTTCCCTGAGCTATCAGTCTTAATGTAATACGGCATATCTTTTATTCGTACATCTACTTCGTTACCACCTGTCGGAATTGTAAGCCCAGAAATGATAAGTTGTTTTGCCTTTAGCTGGGCAGCAATATTGGTAATAAAAGCTATAGTTTCGCTGGTTAGTGCTTGATCGCCCACATGTAGCACAAGACCACTTTGATCTTGTGCTGTTAACAGACCGCTAGTTAAGCTACTAAGGAGTTGTTTTGCTTCTGCAACAATGCGACCATTATTGTCCAGAACAAAAGCATTGGTCTTTGTAGTCAAAATAAGTGCTGGTTTACGCATATGTAGCGTCACTATCAGGCGTCGACCAATAATAGGTAGACCAACCGTAGCTATATCAAGCTCAGGAAAGGTTTTAACAATTGCTTCCTGGGTCGTAGCGGTGTTTAACGTTACTTTACTCTTATTCTTGACCGATGATTCAAGAATCTTAGTAATGCCTACTTTGTATTCAGCCGCCGTACGATACATCGATGCTTCACCTACAAAAATAATCCCCGGCGTCGTTGATAATGTTGTACTGTATACTACACTTACTAAAATAGCGCTTGCAGCAATAAGAGTCGGAACCAGTCGTAGACGCTGCCACAATGCTCGCTTTTGATCGGTAAGTTGCCGTGCTCGGATGCTGTCCTCAGTACGAGGCGTGTCATTACCATAATAGGTTGGCTTGGGGCGACTAATCACACGCGTAACGGGTGAGCGCCTTGCCTGCTCTGATTTTTTATGCTTTAGGATCTTAAGCGCCACTGTCCTGCTCCACCCCAAATGTTGAGACTAATAACTTGGCCAGATCTTTTGCAGCTGTGGGCTTAGCCAGTGCTCCTAGAGCAGTGGCCAACGCTTCCCGTTTGCCTGCATTTCGCAACAAGTCATCAATAGCGTCATATAACCCTTCCCTATCGGCGTGCGCAACATGTAGTGTCATATTACTATCTGTGAGGTGTTTTGCATTTGCAGACTGATGGTCATCAGCTAGTTGTCCTGGTACCAAAATTGTCGCAACTTCTTGTTCTGCAAGCTCAGCAACAACTGTTGCAGAAGCCCGACTTACCACTACATCTGCCGCACCTGTGTAGCGATATACATCTGGCACAAAGCCTTTTACAACCACTCGCCGGCGCTCATTGGCCAGCAGTTCCTTGGCGTAGGCGTGTAGCATTTCAGTTTCATGCGAAGGCCCCACTATGTGTAGAATCCCAAGATCATGGTGATGCTGCATCAAGCGGCCGGCAAGTGCCACAATGTCTTCGTTAAGCTGTAAAGCGCCCTGGCTACCACCAATAATGGTAACTACCTTTTTGCAGTCCGATACACCAACAAGTGTGCGATATGAAGCAACAAGCTCAGTATTCAGTGTCTCAAACTCGGCGGCAATAGGCGTACCCGTATATACCATAGTGCCTTTTGGGTAGTTATAAAACTCTGTTGGCATACCTGTTGCGTGTAGCTTTGCCCACTTGGCAATAATTCGGTTGGCTAGGCCCGGGGTTGAGTCAGAATCATGCGTAATAAACGGAATACCCAGATGTGCTGCTGCTAGTCCAATTGGCACCCCCACGTAGCCACCCTTAATTAATATGCCGTCGGGCTTCAACGTTTTTAACATTGAGCGAGCTTGCCCGTAGCCACGCACAACACGCCCCACGTCTCGTATATTACGGGCAAATGTTGGCACATCGAGCAAGCGCTGCAAGCGACTTAGTCCAGCATAGCGCCGGTATTTTCCTGCTTTAACTTGCCAAACTTCGTCAATTGTTGGCTCTTCCTCAAACAAATTCAAAAACTTAGCGTTTGCTTCACAGACACCTACCAGTTTGATACTTGGGTCAAGTAGCTTTAGTTCACGAGCGACGGCGAACAGTGGTGTAATATGACCGCCGCTGCCCCCGCCCGTCAGTAGAATTGTCATTATACGGGTCTCCTGGTTGGTTATTGGATATACTGTAACTACTATACCGCGAAATTTGGAAAGCTAAGCCTAATGCACCCGTCACAAACAGCACGCTGGTACCTCCCGTACTTATAAATGGCAACGTAATCCCTTTTAGGGGCAACAGCCCTATCATTGCTCCGATATTTATGGCCGATTGCACACTAAACCACGCTAGCATGCCGGTTACTAGTAAGCCGCTAAAATCATCCGGAGCTTTTTCGATAATTTTAGCCAGTCGCCCAAAAAACACCGCATACACTGCCAAAATTAAGGTCATCCCAACAAAGCCAAATTTTTCGGATAAAATTGCGAAGATTGAGTCGTTGGATGCTTCTGGCAAATAACCATAGGCCTGTACACTTCTACCCAGGCCCAAACCAAACATACCGCCCGACCCCACTGCAATTAATGCCTGGCACGATTGATAGCCAGTAGTCTGACAGTCTGCTGTTGGGTGCAAAAAAGTTAGTAAGCGCTGCCGCCTATACGGGAAAGCCGAGATAAGCAATACAGCACCAATGGCAATTGTGCCACCGATTAGCATAATCCTTTTAAGCGGTAGCCCTGCAACAAATACCATTGCAGCAATAATTCCGACCATCACCGCAGTTGATCCCAGGTCACTCTCGAGCAAACCTACGACAATAGCAATCACTACCAAGCAAATGACCAAAGGTTTTAAGGTAGATTCCCAATTGTCGAGCGTACCGGACTTTTTAGCACGAGCAAGAAGGTCAGCAAGCCATATGAGTAAAGTAAATTTAATTAGCTCGGCAGCTTGGAACGAAAACCCACCAATCTGGATCCATCTGTAGGCACCATTTACCCGAGCCCCCGCAAACTGTACCGCCAAAGCAACAATAATCGAAGTAACAACCAGCGGTTTTATGGCATGTCGCCACCAACCAAACGGTATTCGCGATAACACAATAAAGGCAATAGCCCCTAGCAAAACTGCAACCAACTGTTTGGTAATATAATACACTTCTGACACATTGTTTTGGTTACTTACACCAGGGCTAATGGCATACACCACCACAACACCAACTCCAAGGAGACCTGTTGCAATCAGCGGTAACCAATAATCAGGCCTATGTCGCCGTTGTTCTACTGCTGTGGGGTTTGGCCTGCGTCGGGCCCTTAATGTTTGCATAGTTGCTCTTTTTTGTTTGTTAGAATATTTAACTAATGGAGTTGATTGCTAAGGAAGAAAACCGTTAGCCCAACAACACCCATCACCTGGCCGATAATCCAGAACCGCATCGTAACCTTAGTTTCTTCCCAGCCAAGCGCCTCAAAATGGTGATGTATGGGTGCAATACGGAAAATCTTTTTGCCATGACGTAGCTTTTTCGAACTCATCTGAATCGCGCTTGAGCCTGCTTCAATGACAAACAAAAAGCCGATGATTGGCAAAATCAAAACTGTATCAGTCAGCATTGCCACTACTCCAAGTGCAGTGCCCAGAGCAAACGACCCCATATCACCCATAAAAAACCTAGCCGGAAATATATTAAACCAGGTGTAGCTTAAAAGTGTTCCAACTATTGTTAAGCAAAACCCTGCAATCCCATAACGTTTTTCAATAAAAGCGATAACCGCATACATTGCGAAGGCCGTAGCCGTAAGCCCGCCAGCCAAACCATCTAACCCATCACTAATGTTTACTGCATTAGCAGTCGAAACAATGACAAGCACAAAAAGCGGAACAATCAACCAGCCAAGCTGGAGCGGGGTACCAACAAACGGAATGTGAATACTACTTACATCGAGCTTTGTATAAAACCAAATGCCGCCAACAAGCGCTACAGCAGTGATGAGCAACATTTTTAGCTTACTACGCATACCGGCTATACCGCCAGTGCTATGAATGTTTAACATATCATCAACAAATCCAATAAGCCCTGCCCCTGCCATTGCCGCCAGTGGCAACCATGTTTGGCTACGCGACAAGTTAAATAGTAGCGTCACAATAACGGTAGAAACAACAAAAATAATACCAGCTGCAGTTGGAATATTACGTTTTAGCTTTGCACCGTGAAGCTGTTGAAAAACAGTCGCTTTTGCCCCTGTTGCATCAGTTGTGCGACCTTTCTTCCACCATTCGTGCTTAAATGCATAGTTGGTGTAGATTGGTGTTAAAAGCATGCTGAGCGCAAAGCCGGCAAAACCTAATAAAAATATTTTACCGAGAGTGTGTGTATTTACGATAATATTGATGGTTTCTGACATGTTTGGTGTTACCTGTTTATCAGCTTATTATACCCTGTTTTAGTTAAATATTCCGTCTTTAGCTGAATCATTATCATTTTTTTGGGGTGACTCCATAATTGTTTATAAGCATCGTTGCCATATCCGAAAAAATTGGTGCAGCCGTACGTGCACCAGCAAAACCGCCGATGCCTGGTTCGTTGACGCGTACGAGCACCACGTATTGCGGCTTATCACCGCCCACAAATCCGGCAAATGTCCCTGTAAAACGGTCGGTATAATAACCCCCAGCTGGGTTGGCAATCTGGGCAGACCCTGTTTTACCGCCTATCATATAGCCCGCTGGCATATTTGGCATGCCATAAAACGTGTGGTTAGAACTAAAAACATACTGCATCAACGTCGATACGTCAGCGCTAGTAGCTGGTGTTACAACCGTGCGGACCGACTTAATAGCGTTAATGGTCTTTTTGCCGAAGGCATCGGTGGTCGATTCAACCAAATGAGGTTGATAATACATACCCCCGTTAATAGCCCCCGCATAGGCACCTGCCATTTGCAGTATGGTGGCCGTCATACCTTGTCCAAATGATGTGTTAGCATAAGTAATATTACGCCCATTACCTGTGTCTGGATCAGGTACAATACCCCCAGTTTCACCCGCCTGCTCAATACCAGTTAAAGTACCAAATCCAAAGTGATTCACCATATAGTCATGCCACGTATCCCGCGCCTTTTTGTTAATCTCGCCGCCACCCATTTGTTGCAACATATATACCGCACCCGTATTCAAAGACAGCCGCAGTAAGTCACCAATACTCTTAACACCAGGCCCTCCATCTTCTTCGACGTTACTTACTACATAACCATCAATTGGGATTTTGGCTGGGTCGTAGTAGGTCGTATCTTTTGTAATAACGCCCTGGTTTATTGCAGCCGCAGCAGTCAGAGGCTTCATAATTGACCCCACTTCTAGAGGTGAATCCACAGCCTGGTTACCTAGCGCCGACAAGTCGGTAATACTTGCAAGCTTAGATGGGTCATAGGTTGGGTAATTTGCCATAGCCGTAATAGCTCCTGTTGTCACATCCATAATCACCGCACTACCACTTTTACTCTTGGCTCTATCAAGCCCCTTTTTTAATATTTCCTCTAGCTGTCGCTGGGCACCAATATCAATTGTCAACTGTACTTTGTCGCCTGACTTTGGGTCTGTCTGAATGTTTTCTTTGTTAGATACCAAAGGCACACCCTGTGCATCAGTAATAGCCTTTAGCTCACCTGGCGTGCCACCAAGCTTGCTGTTAAGCTTTTCTTCCAATCCGTATTGCCCATTGCCTTCATCATTGACAAATCCAAGCAGCTGCGCCGCCAATTGTCCATCTGGATATGTCCTATATGATTCTTCGCGCGTACCAACACCATTAAATTTGAGCTTATTCAACTGTATACTTTGGTCTCTGCTAAGTTTTTTAGCTAAGACTACATAACGTAATCCTGGCGTTTTTAATAAATCACTCACTTTATTAGTATCACCACCAATAATTTTTGAAATGGCTGCAGCTTCTTTGAGTGAATCTTTAACGTACTTAGGATCTGCAAACAAGGTATACTTTTTTTCATTAAGTACTAATGGTGTTGACGCGTCGCCGTCATAAGCATATATAGTCCCCCGCTCTGCTGGTATTTCGTACTGTTTGAGCTGTGACTGCAAGGCCGCTTTTTGATAAAAATCGTGCTTAATGACCTGTAAATAAAACATTCGAACGACAAATATAGCTGTTAAAAAAATCAAAGCGCTGTAGATAACACGGACACGTTTAACAGTACTCACTGGCTTTACTTCTGTGGATGCCATTTTAGGTTGGTTTTTGCGGTACGGTGTTACTGCGGGCATTTCAACTCTTTATGACTCGCGTACAATAGTGCAGTTTGCGATGAAGCCCGTGTAAGAAAATCGATACGTACTTAAGCTACAGTAAGATTTTTTGACGCAGGGCTTCACCCAAAATGTGCATTGTACGCGAGTCATATTTAATTTTGAATTACAGCACTAGGCGCAACAGAAACTAAGGAGTTCGACACGGCACTATTATTGGCGCGGTCAAGTGCCTGTAGGCGCGCAGAAGCAACTTCGAGTTCATCGTGTTCGCTCTGCAGGGCGGTGGCTTGAGTACGTAGCGCGTTAATTTTATAGCCGTAAGCATTTGTCTTCGTTACTTGAGTTAGGTACAAAAGTCCTAAGACGCTTGCAAGGACAATTAGTACAATGGTGTTACTAATTGGACCAAAGCCCTTTAGCTCCCGCTTAAAACTAACAGCATTCTGATTTCGCGTCGCGTAACGCTGACGACCCATTGCTAGAGAAGAAGAATATGTCATGTTATATTTTGATACTTTTTGTTTTTATATTTGTTGTTTTATAGGTTATGTTTTTAGTCTTTTGGTAAATGTGGTGCACAGGCAGCCTAAATAGACTACCCGTGCATACAGTGCCCTTTTAAAGGACTCTGACCCTTACTTTATAAGCTCGGGAGTTACTTTTTACCGTAATTGGCATAAGTGCTATTCCCCTTTCTTTTTGTTTTTATTTTTTAGCAACGGCTCGAAGCTTTGTGCTACGGGCGCGCGGATTGAAAACTAATTCATTTTGTCCCGGAACAACAGGTTTCTTGGTAAGCAAAATCAGTTCGGTATCATACCTGTCTCCAGCAACATCTTGGAAAAACTGTTTAACGATCCTATCTTCTAAACTTTGGAAAGATAAGACAACTAGACGCCCTCCCGGGGCAAGCAGTTCCACCCATAACGGTAAGGCTTTTTTGAGGAGCCCCAACTCATCATTCACGGCAATCCGGAGCGCTTGGAACGTTCGGGTCGCCGGATGGACTTTACTATGCCCCGGCCAAGCCTGGGCAACGATCTGGGCAAGTTGTAGCGTTGAGCTAACAGGACGATTTTTGATTATCCTGTCCGCAATTTGCGAGGCTTTTGGTTCCTCTCCATATGTTCTCAAGACCCAGGTCAAGGCAGCTTTATCATAATTATTCACTATAATTTCTGCTGTTAATTCCTGACGTTGATCCATCCTCATATCGAGTGACGCATCTCGGCTAAAGCTAAAGCCACGACTCGCCGTATTAAGGTGCGGTGACGACACGCCTAAATCCGCCAACACTAACTGAAACCTACGATTATCTCGTAGCAAACTTCGGGCTGCACTCACATAATCTTCGTGCATTATGCTGATGCCACTACCCACGAACTTCGAACTCAGCTGGGTTACGGCCATCTCATCACGATCGACGAGCACCGAACCGGCAGCATTAAAGGTGCGTTCCAGTACTTGCTCAGCGTGCCCACCGTACCCGGCCGTTAGATCGAGATATTTCTCCTCTTTCTTGGGGTCTAAAAAATGAAGCACTTCATCGAGCATTACTGGAATATGTTGTTGGTTTTTGTTTTGGATATTGGATTTTTGCATGTTTTTCTTGTTTTTGTTTTTTGCAAGGTCACCGAATCAGCAGTCAACTTTTTGTTTTTTTGGGTGAACGTTTTTGTTTTTGTTGGTTATCCGTTAGCTTTTAACGGAAAAAATGAGATACGAGAGCCGGTTTTGAGACCAACTAATTCATCTTTTCCTGATGGTAACAGATATTCTAGAGACTTTCTAAGTGTGTGAGGTGGAGTTTTGGGAGGTGTTTTGTTTGAAAAAGGTGCGAGGGTGTTTTATGAAGTGGTTATCCCCTTGTTTCCCACTTGTTGACTGCCGAATCGCTAATCTCGAGTCGGACTTACTTTTTGCTGCTTGCCTAGATTGTTAAAGATAAAACACTAAATCAGAAAAATGCGTTGCCTAGCTCTTTGCTAAGATCCGCCAGTATTTGCCGGCCCGTACCGCGACTACATCTTTGGTTATCAAAGCGTAATCTAAGTGGTGTTGATCCAAGGGTATCCTACCCTGCCGGGCGTCCATGACGCTTTCGACTCTGCCCATCCGGAATTGAACGTTAAGATCGGCCGTTTGCTCATCTAGGATATTTCCTTTGAGCTTTGGTTCGACTTCTTCGTCCCATACCATTTTTGGGTAGAGATGCAGATAGTTCTGGAATCCTCGGGTGATGACTACGCCGCCAGCAAACTCGTGTCGAAGTTCAGCGGGTATGGTTAGCCGCCTCTTGTCGTCAAGTTTCCGTTCGAAGTAATCCACCTATCTCGGTCCTTTAGTGTTAATTTGTAGTGGTTTTTGTGTTTTTGTTTTATGGCTAAGTCTATTTTTGGCTTACCCACGATTACCCACTGACAAGAGCATACTACCCACGATTACCCACTGCAAGTATATTATCCATAATACTGAGCTAGAATGTGGCACTTATCCACAGATTCACCAGATTACGGCATATGTACACAACCTGTAGTGTATAGAATATTAATTAGACACTACAGGCAGCGGTTAGGGTCTTATAACCTAATACAATAATTTGCTCCCTTCGGTTATTTCCTAGGAGGTTTCACCCTATGATTTAACCGCTGGAGACGTATTTTACGCTCATAAATCACTATACCTAAAAACTCCCACGAACTGTAATTATGCTGGTATAGAGCTTTAAAGACATAAATCGGCAAAGTAAGGTAAAAGGGACTTATGACCATACCTTGAAAGAGACTAAAAAGCTCAGAGTGAAGCCGGTTAATTACCAATGAGACCAGGCTAAATATTAATAAAGGCTCATTGGGAATTTTACCGCGCGTGAACGGTCTCTTTCAAGGTATGGTCATAAGTCCAAGGCAAAAAGCCAACGGGAGCTGGTCTATTCTTCAGAACCTGATCGCAGATGCTCTATCTGCTTAGCCCACCACTGCGCACTTGGCCGTACTGTTCGCTTCATGCCCTTTTCGCGGTCAACGTGTACCAGCCCAAATTTCGGCCACCAGCCAAAAGCCCATTCGAAGTTATCCAGCAAACTCCAGTGCATATAACCAATAAGATGCACGCCGGCTTTTCTTGATTTAATCAGTGACAGCAACGTTTCCTTGATCCACCACTGCCGGAATTCATCCTTGACATCTGCCACACCGTTTTCGGTTATCATAATTGGCTTGTGGTAGCGCAGCCACAGTTTTGTCGCCACTTCACCGATACCATTCGGCTCCATATAAAACCCTAGGTCACTCTTTGGCTCAAAGGGCTGGCTTATCTTGGCACCGTCAAAATAGTTCGTAAAATAATAGTTGAAACCGATGAAATCGATTCTCCGCTTTGTGCGGTCATAAAAATAATAGTTCCCAAATTTGTCGGCTACCTTCACAGCTATTTTGCTCAAAAACTTGTCATTTTTTGGCACATTGTTGGCCATCTGCACGGCGGCGCTGATCTGCAGTTCTGGATTGGCTTTTTTCATGATGAGATATGTCAGTTTATGCGCCTTAATAAGCACAAAGAACATGCGGATTCTCATGAACAGCGGTGCTTGCGGTGGCACAGGCACACCGGCGTTCCATTCCGGATACGTAATATAAATATTCGGCTCGTTCACGGTTAGAATATACTTTACTTCGTCGCCAAATTCCTCAGCCACTTTGCTGGCAAACTTCAGAAAATAGCCGACGTTAGCGTTCTTACCAAAAGCTCCCTTATCTTCAAACCACACTGGGTGGGTCCAGTGCCAGAGGTTCAAGACAGGTTCGATACCTCGCTTCTTAAGCTCTGCGATGTAGTTGTGATAATGATCAAATGCGCTTTTGTCCCATACGCCTTCTTCGGGCTCTACCCTGCTCCATTCCAAAGTAAAACGGAAAGCATTCAAGCCAAGATCAACTAAAATATCAAAATCTTCCTGGTATCGATGAAAGTGATCGACACCTTTGCCCGATATGTAGTTTTCAGGAGTCTTTGCTTCTGGCAGAATCTTAATTCGTTGCCATTCCGGCAGTGCCAACATCCGCTTCTCAACACCATCGGCCAATTCTTTGGCATGAGCCAGCTCCCAGACGGTCCATTGGTCATAGTTTCCTCCCTCAACTTGGTGGCCAGCTGTACTTGCCCCCCACAGAAAATCATCCCCAAACAACTGCACCGACCTAGTCTTGCTACTGACAGAGTCAGCGGCCTGGCCTCGGTCTTGAGGCGCAGAAACGGATGTTCCGCTCCGTTGCTCGCTCACCGTAGTATTCTTACGCCTTGCTCCGCTACTCACGGAGACATCCGTTTCTGCATCCTCCTGCAGTTGTTTGGTCTCAAATATTTTAGCCATTAGCATCTATTGTAACAGACATCGTTAGCCCCCCACTCTGTGAAAAAACACATATACTCGACTTACGCAAACTACCGAGCCGTCTGACACTGCTCTACTGGATAAAAACAGTTTTTACCACAGCCGAATCAGTCCCAGATCGGCACACTATTTTGCGTAAGCCCGAGTTAAGCTGTGGTGGTTGCTTCCGAATTGTGGGCTTTTTTACTCCCAATGGCTACTAGGCAATAATCTCATCACCGAAGTGTTTTTTTAAACGGCTCCGAATGGAGCCAGGGTGGCGGCCCAAAAGATTAGAAAGCTGCTTCACTGTGTTTTCAGATCCAAACAGATCAATAAGCTTTTGGTCTTCTTTTTTACTCCATGGTTTATAGGCATTCGGATAAGATTCGCGCATTTTCTCTAGCTTTTCATTCCAGCTGCCGGCTTTAGCCTTTGGCTTTTCTTCTTTCGCAACTTCAGGCTTTAGCCTGCGCTCCGCTTCCCTAGCCTCCCAGGTTTGAATAAGGCCTTGGTTATCACTCACAGCAGCGTCACTGCGCGCCCTAAGCTCGGCATCAATCTCGCGCGCAAGCGGTGATACGCGGAGTGCCATACCATTAAATCCATCCAAAATTAAGTGCTTCAGCCCCCGCACACGGCTTAAAGCCACATATCCCATGCCCTCGACAAAAGCCCGCCGCAGGTCAATCCGTGCGCTGTCGAGCGTCATACCCTGGCTTTTGTGCACCGTAATTGCCCAGGCCAAACGGAGCGGCAGCTGCGTGACCATCGCCCGTCGTTTTTCGCCGTCAATCAGTTCCCAAGTGTCGGGTTTAATTGTCACTTTTCGGCCGCTCAGTAGATGCACCACCGGGTAATCTGTATGTGGCTCAAAGCCCACCACAGTACCAAGACTTCCGTTTACATATTTTTTTTCTTGGCTATTCTTGATACACATCACAATTGCGCCTTGTTTGAGCCGCAGGGTCTCGGATGCCAAGCATGACCGCATTAGCGTTTCAACATATTGTTTGCTACCACTCGTTTCCATCGGATATTCATGCATGTCGGTGGTCAGCTCCGCCAAATGCTCAAGATTAATCTCATCAACATCGGCATTGGTGGTCAAAAGACGTGTACGTGGTGTAAACGGGTCATCCAATGCATCGGCACGTGCACTGAGTGCGTTGAGCTGGGTGCGTGTTAAAAATCCGGCGCGTATGCCATTCAGGATGTCCGTATAGGCGCTGTCATCCACTTGGCGATATTGCTTTTCTAAATAACAGACAGCGAATGCTCCGCTGGCCCAGGCCTGCGAGGCGGTCACAAAACTGCCTGCTCGGCTGTCAAATCTGCTGACTGGCGGCAACTGAAAAAAGTCACCACACAGCACTACCTGCAAACCGCCAAACGGCCTGTCGCCGCCACGAACTTTGCGGGCTACTTCCTCAACCATATCGAGCCTAAAGTCGTGCAGCATACTAATCTCGTCTACTATCAAAACATCGGTATTCATAATAGTGTCTTGCCGGGCTTTAGACAATTTTTGGATAAAACCACGCCCCAGTTCATCCCGTACACCAATACCACTCCAGGCATGCAGCGTATTACCGTTAAGGTGCGTTGCCGCCAATCCGGTCGTCGCTGTCACGGCGATAGTCCTGCCCTCTTTCCGCGCGCGCTTGATAAATTGGTTAAGCAAGTAGGTTTTGCCTGTACCAGCAGCCCCCGTCAATAAAACTGACTGCCCCGATTCTAATATTGCTAGTGCTGCGTCCTGTGTCATAAATAATCCTTAAGTAACAGTATAGACTAGTGTTTCGCCTTCGTCTGGTCAAGGATTAAATCTACAACACCTTTTTATTTTTTTGTAGGTTTTTTATTAAAACCCCTATACGCCAAATCGCGGCGCTTTTCGTCCAAACGTATAATGTATTTTTCGAATGGTTTTAACAGACTTGAATACTGCCAGTTGGGCGCTAGCAAGCTATCTAACTTATTTTGCTCTACCAGATATTCTACTAGGCCAAAAAAGTCTCCGTCACCTGATACAACCACGGCTTTGTTATAGTTTGGCATTTCTTTTACGGCATACAGTACCAGCTCGGCGTCAACATTACCTTTGGTAGCTGGTTTTTTATCCTCCGGCTTTTCGGTATGCATTTTAATGCGCTCAGCCAGCTCGGCCTTTTCTTGATCTGTCGTCTGCTTAGCAAACATCTCAAGTGTTGGCTTTAGCACTATTAAATACCCCAGATCATGCATCTGGTCATACAGCTTTTCGTTATCGGGCAGATAGCCAATAAACATATAAGCCTTTTCTACATTGTGTCGTTCTTTTAAATAAATACGAAACTTGCGCCAGTCCATCTTCCAACCCATTTTTTGCACGCCAAGATTAAGGTTTTGACTATCGATAAAAGCATAGTTAGCCTTAGGCTGCTGAGGTTTCTGCGGTTTTTTGTTTCGCCGGAACGGTTTCATTTACCTATATCATACCACTATGGCTTCATATGGCCGATAATCACATCAATCACAAGATCTAGCCAACGAAATTAAGTATTACAATACCAGTTACAATCAGTACGCCCGCCACAAACTTACGTCCTATCGTCTTTTTATCAATTTTTTCTTTTATAAGATGTGGCACTAATTTGGTTAATACATAGCCGAGCAGTATTGATAGAAACACTTCACTCGCCCCAACCGATGCAGCTAAACCGGCATTAACGTAGGTAAATGATTTAAACTGCGCTAACAAAGCGAGCATAAAAAGTAGTTCACTTACGCCCACTACAAGAAGCATTTTTAAGTGAAATGGCCGCATGTTAGACTTAAAACCTTTTAACGTGGGTTTGTGAAAATAAGTGAATAAAATACCAAAAATTGCATAGCCAATTGTCTGAAAATAAGTGTAAGAGACCGTATTGTTTCTATCCAGAACTGATTTAGAAATGACCAAAACTGCCGTAGTAAATATTGTTGCCCCGAACATAATTGGGATTATTTTTGTGCTATGCAAATGAAAACCCTTACGTGACAAAGTTGCTATAGTGATGCCGCTTAATATAGTAAGTACCGCAAATAACTGCAGCGGCCGCAAAGAGTGATGAAGGAAGATAAACTCAGCCACCATTGTCATCGGTACGATGACCTGGGTTAATAACGTAACGACACTCGCATCTTCCATATTGTAAGCCTTGAAATAAAATATAGCTGCAACACCTATTAGCATTCCCGACAGGATGGCCAACATAACATCATGATTGTTCTGTAGTCCCTGTCTACCAAACAAAATCCATGGAACAGCAATCAAAAACATAGCCGCGATTGCGTGGACAACAACAATTCCTCGTTGGTCCCTTGCAACTTTACTAATAGAATACTTAGCAAACATTGTTGCCGCAGCATAAAAAACAGCCGACATGAGTGCGTAAATAATCCACATATTATGTAAACTATACCTTAAATTTACTTCTTATGCTTGGCAATATAGTCCAAACGAGCCTGGTTAGCGTACTTGTCAGCCATTTCATTGCCCGGGTCATCGTTGTGGCCACGCACCCATACCAGTACCGCTCTCGACCCTCTATACAGTGGGCAAACTTCCTGCACAATATCGAGGTTTTTTATCACCCCACCCTTTTTCTTCCACCCGTTTGCTTCCCACGCAATCGACCATTTGGTAATGACATTTATCCAAAACTCGCTATCGGTAAAAATTTCACACTCCTCACCATTTGCATCTTTTATAGCGGCAATAATTGCCAAGCCTTCCATGCGTATGTTGGTTGTGTTGGCTTCACCGTCCATTATTGCTGGCTTCATTTCTTTAATGACAGCAAACCCCCCATTGCCAGGGTTTGGCTCGCAGCTTCCATCGGTATAGTACGTAATCATCTTTGCTAGTATAGCCTATAATCCTCGCATACGGCGTTCTAAAACGTCATAGCCTTCATGTACTTCATCGTTTTTACCTATACCAAGTTTATGCATAAGTCCCCATAACTCAGCAACCACTTTGTCGTGATCTGCGTCATCGGCCGTCAACATTTCTGCCTCTATAAATACACCAAGCCCCGGCACTTCATCGTAACAAATTTCTATGTCGCCACTATGTCCTTTTCGCCGGATTTTTGTAAGGTCAGAATACGGCACATAATGTATTTGCTTGATGATGTTCTCAAGCTCTGTAACATCAATAATTTCAGTCTCATGCTCAATACTATCTAGGTGCCCAACCACAGAACGCTTGAGAGTAAATATATGTTTTTTGTCATTTTCAGTTCTAATTCTCAACCAATTTGAGTTCAGCGCATTATCAACGCCTCCTGGCTCACTAAAAACTCTGTCGTGCTGCTTAATCGGTGCTGATAATTCAATTTCTAGCACTCTAATAGCATTTTCAAGTTTTTTCCTATCTTTAACCAATGCTTTAATTTCAATCTCTCTCATGTATTTAGCAGTTCCTTTAGCACTTCAAATTTCCTATAAGGTTGATTATACGTACCAGAGCCCATATGACCCTGCCGCTCTGCAAATATAAACTTGGCATTAAGTTTTTCAGCAACAGGACGTGCCTGCTTATCATCACATCCCCATGGGTCATTATCAGAATTAATTAATATAAATTCTGTAGCCTTAGTTTTAATAGTAACCCAGTCAAAATTTTTAGGGAGCATACTGTTTTGCCCATCAGACTGCGGTATATAATAGCCCGCAACTAAGATTACCTGCTTAACTGTAGCGCTTAGACTCTCTAGGATGTTTAAAATCAGTGGGCATGCCGAAGAATGACCAATAATAACCGTCTGCTCATCAACTGGAGGCATATGCATCTCAATAAAATTTCTCGTTTCCTCCAGAGTTGGCGCCTCAGTGTGCGGCAACAGCGGCCACCAGACACTATACCCTTTTGATTCTAAATACAGCTTTGTATCTTCAAACCAAAAATAATCGGTGTCGCTCCCACCGTGCCCATGCAGCAATAAAGCCGTTTTCATTCTTTTATCCATTAGATTGCTTTACCACTTTTTGGCGAAAGTATATGTTAAGTCCAAGCGCAAAACCTACGAGCGATAGATATATTGGAAACCCAGCGCTTATAAAACTAATATGCTTAACAGCTAAAAATGATATGCCCGAACCTACACCGCTAATAATAAATGCTTGCCACCCCTCTTCATGCGGTGCAATCCATGAGTGATAAAATGTCGGGACGGCACCAAAAAAATCTGCGCTCATATTAAAAATAATCGCGTAGTTGGCATTTTTGCTTAATAACCAAGCAACCAGCCCGGCGACTGATATAACCTGGCTGACAGCATCTATCCACGAGTAGGTGTGGTCACCATGTTTGAGTGCAAACACGAGAATAGTTACTTCGATCAGCGTGGCAATGCCCGTTAAAAAGGCACTGGTATATGACCTATGACTAAGTTCCGCTACGGTCGCAATGCCCGTAATAAGTGACCACGTTGCCCACGAAGCAATGCGCGGCTTAACCTTACCCGATATTGTTTCCTTTAAGTACGGGATAAACCCAATAGCGGCAATTAAAGGACCCACAATCGAAAGTAATTCTCTCATCAACGTATATTAGCAGCTTTAACGCACTTGTGGTGCCAAAAGCTCCTCTTCATCGAGTGGTTTTAGTGGGCGTTTTTTGATAATTTCAAAGCGTTCCCCGCTAATAGGCGATTCAAAATAATCTTCATTGAGTAAGTTTACGAATCTGGTCAGATCGCGGTCATCCATAATAATAATTGCACCACTGTCGTCGGTCATAAGCCCAACTCCCATTTCATCCGAGTGGTCTATAAGGTCTTGCTGCTTGATCTTGCCCGGCTCGAGTTTCTGCATTTTTTTAATGGTCGATGGCTTGCCTTTTATAAGTGACTGTAAGCTAACACCGTCCGCAAAGCTTAGCTTAAAGTTTTCCTCTATTTCTTTAACTTTTTGGGTGGCAATACTTGCGGCTTTTGCATCATAACCAAACAAAGCCTTAAGTTTTGCCTGGTTAAAGACAAACAGATCTTGGCCCACAACGAGTAACTGGTTTTCGCCAGGGATTTTAAGCGCGCTCATTGCATCAAAAGGCTTAAAGATACCATCCTTCAAAAGCCACGCAGTGTGGCCCTTCATGATTTGTGATGTTGGAATACTTTTGACAAGGTAGAACGGCTTATCCATATCTTTGTGCGTGCAGTGCGCAATAACTCCCTTCATTCGCTTTAGGTCGTGTTCTTGATCGTTAAAAACTTCAATATTGCCTTGTTCGTGCTTAATCCAGTTCAGTACTTCAACGAGCTTATCGACATTTTTTACTGGTGTCCGCTGCAGCACATTATCTTCTGACTCGGCTTCTTCAAAACCGCGAACTATCAGGCCTTTTTCTACTCCACCTAATATAAACTCCAGAATTTCGTCTAAAAATAAGGGGCGCAACTGCCTGGCCACATCACCGCCAAGTTTAGTACGGTACACGGTGTTATTTTTGTTGAAAAAGTATAAATCTATCTTTAAATCATCAATATATTGCACCAAGTTATTTGCCCAGGCAAAGACATCGGTTTCTACGTAATCTTTCGACCACGAATTTACTGGCGCCATTATATCTTGGTTGGCGGCCGCACTATTTTTTGTCATAACTTCTGTTTGGTTGTTTTCGTCCATAAGGTCTTATTCTAGCGTAAGCGACGTTATAAAGCTGCTGTAAAATTTTCTTTTTTTTATGACCATTATTTATGCAGCCGCACCGCTACAGTTCGGCGTAAAAACATTCATAATCACCGCCTTTTTGCATACCAAGTTCCTCATAACGACTCGTAAGATCTTCCCTATTTTCGTCCGAATAAATAAGCACTTCGCTATGCCCACGCGATTGTAAAACACCTGATGCTGCAGTATATAAGGTCTTGGCAACATCGGCACTATTATTTTTGGTTACGAAACGATAAAACCAAGCTATACGACCATCTTCAATAATAGAAATAGTGCCCATAATTTCACCGTTTTCATCGTCAACAATTATAGACTGCGGGTCACGGGTAACTTTTGCAAGCAACGTCTCCCGACTATCACGCTTTTCGTCGAACGAGCCACCATACCACTCGCTGTGTTGGTAGAGCGATTTTATTTGGTCATAATCTGCATCAGTATAGCCACGAATCATGTCTCTATCATAACAGATTTAAAAGAGTGTATACTTGGTTATATGCAAAGACGAATCGCCGTACGGTCAAGAAGAAATAGCCGAATATGGCTTTGTTGATCCAAGCACCAAAAACGTTTTACCCGACTTTTTGACTACCGCCAAGTTCGACCCAGAAACGCTTTTGACCCCGCAGATCTTTGACTACCTGTAGCTGTAGTGCCGATATACATGCTGGTGATCGTAGCGCTTGCTCAAGCGCTTAACTTCATACACCATCACAAATGCTGCTGGTGTGTATATAGCAAGAATAAGTCCTATTGGACTATGCAACCAGTCGAGCTCTGCCCCTAATCTTGGCGTAACTTTGTAGACCACACCAATTAAACGACTAGCAGGAAAAGGCAGATCCTCACGCACCAAGGCATCACCTTTAGTTACTAGCCTACCTGTTTGGTAGTCAACGCGAGCTAAACGGTGCGATACCACTACACGGCCATCAGCTGGGCTACGGTAGCTTATAACATCACCAACGCGTAACTTTTGTAAGCTAACACTACGCACCAACACAGCGTCACCAGGGTTAATAAATGGTACCATGCTGCCTGTTTGTGCACTCAATAACCTGTCCCCTGTTTTGTATCTATAGGCTGCAAACATGCTACTAGTAAGCAGGAAGATAACGACAAAATAGATTGCAACCTTTTTAAAGACTTGCATAGACTACTATGAGGCTTGCGCTGCTCCGATAAAGACAAAGTCTATGTTGCCAAGGCTTGCACCACTGCCCGTAAATGCATCTGCTGCCATCGAAATCTGAATTTTATACTGATAGGCCGTTGCGGCTGGCAAGATATCGGTTAAAGCAGTGCCCCCAGCTGCATAGGTGCTAATAAGAACAGCGAGCGTTATGGTTTGCGATGTACCACCTGGCACGTGTGTGACAATAACAGAAACTTTGCTAAGGTCTACATTACTCAAGTTAGTTGGCGACGTACTTACTGCCAGTTTAACCTGGCTTCCAGTTGTGCCTGAATTTTTTAGCCAGAATGAATTACCTGCAGCCGGTACCGCTGGCCCACCAGGTACAACACCAGTGAAGTCAAAACCGGTGTGCGAGCTTGTATAAGTAACGCCATCGGTACTAATTTTAAGGTCGGCTGTAGCACTTTCGATGGTGTTACCAGCTAGAACTGCCTGCTGGCTTTGCAGCGCCGCAAAAGTTACACCACTTACCAAGGCTACAACAACAACCATAACCGTAAATGCTCGTAATAAAGGCTTAACGTTAGACTGCCTACGCATATCTGTCTCCTATTAGTTATGCGTATAATTGCATCAGCATAAATATAAGTCAACAGTTTTTATTTTTTGTCTATTTTAGTATAAACGTAAGCTCTACGTTTTTTCTCAATAATATTTCTATAATTTTGCCGCTTAAAGATCCTGTATATTCACCCGCGTTTGCTCAGTCGTATCGCGGTCTCGCACTGTAACGGTACCATTTTCTAATGTCTCAAAATCAATAGTAATATGCTTTGGTATACCAATCTCATCACTGCGTCGATAGCGTTTACCAATATTGCCATTATCATCCCAAATAACTGCACCGTGTTGTTTCTTAAGCTGCATATAAACTTCCCGTGCCTTTGCAACCAGCTCTTCTTTGTTGCGCAACAGTGGCGAAACAGCATACTTTACAGGCGCAATACGTGGGTCAAGTTTTAACACCACCCGTGTTTCGCCGTTAATTTCTTCTTCGTGATAGGCGTCTGTCAAAACAGCCAGCAACATACGTCCTACTCCTACGGATGATTCAATCACAAATGGTGTAAAGCGCTCTTTCGTTTCTTCATTAAAATACTGCAAGTCCTTGCCGCTGGCCTTCATATGCGAACTGAGGTCAAAGTCAGTACGATCATGAGTACCCCACAACTCTTTAAATCCTTGAGGAAACTTAAAATAAATGTCGTGTGCGGCTGCGGCATAGTGGGCTCGCTCGTCGGCAGCATGTTCGTGCCACTGTAAATTACCTTCATCGATCCCAATTCGTTCTACTAAAAACTTCCAGGCAAACTGGCGCCATTGTTCGTATGTTTCTTTTTCTTCTGCAGGATTAATAAAATATTGCATTTCCATTTGCTCTAGTTCACGTACCCTAAATATAAAGTCGCGCGGGCTAATTTCATTACGAAAAGCTTTACCAATTTGGGCAATACCAAATGGTAGCTTGGCTCGCATTGTTTCACGCACATTTTGAAAGTTCGTAAATATCGAACCAGCGGTTTCTGGGCGCAAATACGAAAGACTTGTCTCGTCCTCAAGTGGGCCTACCCAAGTTTTCATCATCATATTAAAGACGCGTGGCTCACTTAAGACATTACCGTCTGGTGACTTTTTGTCTTTTAATAGCTTTGCCAGTTCTACAAGATCGGTTGAGTCAACACCCGCCAGATGATCTGCTCGGTAACGCTTGTGTGTGACTACGTCTTCAACCATTGGATCAGTAAAGCCTGCAACGTGTCCACTAGCCGCCCAAAGTTTTGGATTTTGGATAATAGCACCGTCAACGCCGTAAACATTGTCTTGTTCGCGTACAACCGCCTTCCACCACTCGGCCTTAAGGTTGTTTACCAGCTCAACACCCAAGGGGCCATAATCATAAAATCCTGCGAGACCACCATAAATTTCACTCGCCTGAAACACAAAGCCACGACGCTTGGCCAAAGAAACAATATCTTCCATTTTTGCATTACTCATACTGATGCTTATTATACGGTCTTAGGCACAGAAGATAAACCAATCTACTCGTTTTAACCGCAAAATACCAATAACAAGTCTAAAATGGTATCACATACTGCCGTGCCATAGTCCGAACTATTGGTATCAGCTCCGCTAAATAACCCCTTATATCTGCAACTTTCAAAAGCATCTCAGGAGGATTATGGCAAAGCAGCCGTAAAAGCTTAATGTGATTCTGCGTAAACTGTCCGCTTGGCAACCCGAAAAATGCCATATCATCAAAACTAAACTGAAACGTCCCATTTTTTGGCAAATCATCTCCTTTTACATCATGTGTAAAGTTGGGCAGGTGCCCCAGCAACCGCATCAAATGTAGTAGGTACGAAGCCTCAGCTAAATCTTTTGGCGCCTCCAGATTATTAAGCGCCGTTAAGCTTGTAACCAACAACTCATAAAACTCGGGGCCGCCTTCGTCCTCAAGTACGCGGTTCAATATTTTTAGCATGTCATAGCCCAACATGGTCCTGTCTATATCGGTCACAATCTTGCCAAAATGTGTCTCCAGCCGAGTTGACACTAAGGTATGCAGCTCACTCCTGCCCTGAATATAGGTAATGTCACTAACGCTAAAAAGCTCAATGCCGCCAGCCAACTTACTTTTGGCTTTACGCACACCCTTTGCCATTGCGCGAACCTTACCTTCTTCTGACGTTAAGAATGTCATAATTCTGTCGGCCTCACCATAGTCGGTCCGCGTTAAAACAACGGCTTTAGTGCTAAACTGCTTCATGCCAATTTATTTTGTTTGAGGCCAACAGCTCGCCTAACTTGCCTTCCAAGCTGGTCCAATGATGTATCGGGTTTATACAAATATACGCAAACGCCTAAGTCTGCTAGTGTAGCATCCGATACTCCCGCACTCCGCTGGCTTATACCGCTTAAAATAACTACCGGCACTGCCAGCCAGTCGACATACGACCTAAACTCGTACAAAAATTCGATGCCGCTATGCCCTGCTAGCAACAGCTCAACAATAATAAGATCAGGGTGTAGCACGTCAGCCGCAGCCACTCCCGTCTGGGCGTTTTCGCACCAACTCACTTCGTAGGCTTCACGCTCCAAATAGCGTACATACTGCTCCGCAAGCATACGGTTAGGCTCTAGTAGTAAAATCTTCATCGTTATACAAGGCTTAGTTGGTTGCTCGACTGTAGTGTTACCGCAAGCCCAAACAACCCTCTAAAACGTGCCACACGCACCGAGCTATCCAAAGCGCTAAATAATGCATCGGCTACAAATACTCCTGCCCCACTACCCGCGCTAAAATCACCCAGTGGCTGGCGCGCAATTCCTTTTAAGACCTTTGCTTGTTTTAGTAGGCCACTGTTTAGCTTGTTGGTTTCGCTATAAACCCCCGTACTCATGCCTTTGGCGGTCTTACGCACACCAAGTGTTATGGTTGTCAAAGCACCAGGACGGCTAGCTGCATCTATAAAGCTATACCCCAACAACTCGAGTGCCGACTGCACTACTTCTCGACGTGCCATTACGGGGGCAAATTTACCACTCAGTCGAAGGTCAATTTTGCAATCATGGGCTTTAGCATAAGTGTCTAGTGATTGCGCCGTGTCATATAATACCGAACTCAGCGAAACCGTTTCAAGATTCATACGTGGCTCACTTTGAAGCTGGACGCTCAACAAATAGCTATCAATAAGTTTTAGTGCAGAATTACTGGTAAGGGCGATGGTTTGAAGCAGCTGCTCAAGCTCATCTTTGTTAGGGTGTGTACGTAACAACTCAGCGGCATGTTTAACAGTTACAAACGGCAGCTTAACCTGTTCCGCTAGTGTCGTAAATAATAACCCATTAGACTGCGCAATAATATCGCTCATAGAAGTAAACCCTCACTCTGAAAGCAAGTTCCATTGTAGCATACTATAGAGGTCGTTAGGGCGAGTAGGTAACGCTTGGGAGCACCGTATTCATAAAGTCAGCAGTATTATTTAGCCCTTCAGTCCAGATAACAATTGTCTTGTCGCGCAGAGGCAAATAAATGAGAACTCCTTTAACTTTTTTGTTGCTCAGCACACCCGTTACTATTGAACCTCGTACGCTTGGTAATTTGGCAGGAATATATGCCGAAACAGACGCCGTACCAGCCTTAACTGCAGCATCGTATGTTTTTAGAATTGCGGGATAGGTCTGGCCTGAAACCTGTACACGAAGCGCAAACTGCGATGTTGGTGAAGAGATATCTGGAATAAAGTCGGGATTAAAATAGATATCAACAGGTACAGCCGCACTAGCAGTGGGAATGTATTCATTCCATGTTTTTGGAAAGTCAAATGTTAGAGTTCCGTATGTTTCTGGACCTTTAAAGGTTTTGACTGGAGATTTTTCTTTTTCAGCAAAGGCTAAATCTTTTTTAGCTGCCTCAACTATAACCGCTTTCTTGGCTGCTACTGCCGCTTTGTCGTCGCTGTTATTTTTATAATCCTGCCTGCCCATAAATGCCCAAACACCAAACCCAAGCGACCCCAACAATAGGACCAATACAATGATTAGCGGCAATACTAACGACCCTTTTTCATTAAGCTTACGCATATTGTCTTTATAGTACCATAACCGCTACACCACGGTGAAGCCTTTACGCTATAGCCCCCGCAAATCAAAATGTGTAAATTTTGATTTGCGGGGGCAATACTATTTATATTCATACAGCATTAAGCCGCCATTTTTAACAGTTGGTACACGGCCAGGGATTTTAAAGGCGTAGCTCACAAGTTTAACGGGTTTATCCAACTCTTTCATAATTTTTCCGTCAAGTTTGGGCATAAACTTATCAAGCAAAAATACGTAAATTCCATCGCAAGGCGGTAAGGTAATATGCCAATAGTTTCGGCATCGGAAAGTCACTAGTTTGCGGTAACGCCAGCAACTAATTTGGCTATATAAAACAAGTAACGGATTGAGCTCATACCCAATCCCTCGTATACCCTTTTGAGCTGCTTGTTTGAGAACGCGGCCATCTCCGCTGCCCAGCTCCAACATAATTTGGCCAGGTTGTAGGTCTAGTAAATCCAGGGCCTTTTGTGCCTGCGGTTTAAGCGTTGGCAAATATGGTGCCCCAAATATAATAACAAATGAAAAAACAAGTAGTAAAGCCGTCAAACCAATAATCACAATATTCATACGCACACTCAGTATATAGATAACTCCTGCGCTATAAAAAAGTAAAAATGTATTGACGTAGTATACCTTCGGTAGTATACTTGCGGTATATTAAAACTTTTTAAGGAGTTATGACGTGGAAGAAACTAAAAAAATAAGCCGTTTTCGCAAATCATGGCTCTTAACAAAAGGCGCCTGGCGTTCGGTAATGCTCGATAAAGAGCTCCTTACTCTTCCACTTATCGGCTTTGCCGCATCACTGCTGTTTCTCGTCCCGTCAATAGCGCTCTTTGTCATAAACCCAGCTCACCTTTTGTATCACTCACTGGTCAATGACAGCGCCAATAACTGGCAGCTATCTCCGCTTGGTTACATCTTCGCAATACTCATGCTAATTATGCAGGCTATCATCTCAGCAGTTACTGCTGGCGCCATAACCCACGGAGCTATCGAACGTTTCAAAGGTAACGACCCCACAGTAAAAACGAGCATTAGTGCTGCACTACACCGCGCAGGATCATTAACGGGCTTCACCATTTTTAGCTTTACAATTGGTTTTATTATTTCTGAAATCGCTAACCGTATACCATTTTTGGGTGGCAAGATAGTCATGTGGCTTGCTGGCAGCGCCTGGAACATTGCATCATTCTTTGCCATCCCCGCAATCATCTCCAGCGATGTACCACTTGGACCTATCCGTGCAACCAAGCAAAGCACGGCCATCATTAAAAAGGTATGGGGCGAAAGTCTCATTATAAGTGTTGGAATTGGTCTCGTTGCACTGCTAGGCTTCCTTGGTTACTTTGTTGTTGCTGGCCTCGTGGTAGGCGTCAGTGCTGGCGTCACAGGCTCCGGCATTGTAGGTGGCATTCTTGGCGGTATCGCATTCCTTGGTTTATTGGCCGGCATAATTTTGGTCTCAGTTTTGCAGACCTATGTTAAAGCGTCGGCTTACTATTACGCGACCACTGGTATCTCGCCAATTGCCTTTGACAGCCAACTTTTGCGCCAAGCATTTACTGCTAAAAAAGCTCGCAAGTTATTTGCTCGTTAAGAGGTGTGCCTATGCTCGACACATATGAACAAAATTTGCTGGATGGCTGGGAAGAAGTCTACAAAAAAGGCCAGCTAAAGCTGTGGATTTTACTCGCACTTAAAGATAATCCCAAATACATGCCAGCTATCAAGGAATTTATTGCCGGCAGAACAAACGGCATCTTAGAGGCAGACGACAAGAGTATGTACCGCGCCCTGCGCCAATACAGCCATGCCGAAATTATCATCTTTCAGCTCGACCCTAACAACCAAGGCCCCGATCGTAAGCGCTACGCCCTTACCGCAACAGGAATAAAACTCCTTACCGCGTTCACACAGCGGAACATTATCGACATATTTTTTGCCGATGCTACCAAGCGACTTCTTGAGTCTTAATAGTTCTATTCAAACTTTGCTTTGAGTTTGGTGATTTTATTTTCGGCTACTTTGAGTGCAGCTTCAAGCTGATGCACCAGCTCCATACCTCGTTCGTAGGCTTTGAGTGCGTCGTCTACATCAATGTCATCCTGCTGTAATGTGCCTAGCACTATATCTAATTCTTGTCTTAATTCGGCATAGGTTGGTTGCTTTGTCATACTGTTATTGTACCTCGATGTTAATAATTCCGTCCGAAAGCAGCACTTCTAATTTTTGCCCAGGTTTAGTTTGCGTGGTAGAACGGACTGCTGTTTTACCCTGACGCAACACTGCATATCCCCGTTTTAAAATAGTTTGAGGATTCAAAATTGACAATAGTTTAACTGCGTAACTAATAGCTTCCCGCTTTGTAACAAAAAGATCCTGCACGGTTTGATGCAGTGTGTCTCGCTGGATGCCAACATCTTTTTTACCTGCTTGCACCGGTGCACTTAACAAACGCCCCGTTTCGGCCCGTACTGTTGTAAGCTCACTTAATAACTGCGCACGATCGGGCACAAGTAGCTCGGCAGCATTACTAGGCGTACTAGCTCGCACATCGGCAGCGAGTTCGGCCAAACTCGTGTCAACTTCGTGTCCAATAGCAACAAGTGTTGGAATCCTACTAGCCGCCACAGCCCGCGTCACGGATTCCAAGTTGAATGTTTGCAAATCATCAGCACTGCCACCACCCCGTATTATCACTAATACCTCGGGTGGGGTGCCCATAGCATTAAAGTGCTCCACTGCCCGCACAATCTGCCCAGCCGCTGGCTCACCTTGCACCTGTACGTCAGCGTGCTCAATAGTTATCCCACGAAAACGAACATTAATAATCTTTATAAAGTCAGCGTATGCCGCCGACTCGCCACTCGTTATAAGTCCTATGCGCTCTGGAGGGTATGGTAGCGCCCGTTTACGACTATCCTCAAACAGTCCTTCACGCGTTAACTTTTTTAACAGCAAATCAAAGGCTTTTTTTATTGTTCCCTCGCCCGCCAGCGAAATATTTTGGACATTTACACTAAACCCGTAGAGCTGATGTAAACGCGGACTGCCCGTAACACGCAAGGTCATACCCTCTTCAAGTGGTCCAGGCAGGCTATACACTGTGCCAAAAAACTTAACACTCGAATAGTCGTCTTTTAGGTCAAAATACACCCAGCGCCCCTTACTTACACGGAAATTAGCCAACTCACCTTCAACTACAACGCTCGGGAAAGCAAATTCGAATGTTTGGTTAACAAGCCCTACGAAATCACTCGGTGTTAGTGCACTAGACGACAGTATTTCCACTATCTACCTATGCCCTTAAAGGTTAAAATTTGTGAAAAATATACAAGCTTATTTATTAATAGGCTTGGTATATTTTTCACAAATTTTACCTCTTTAATCATCGTAGCTATATTAGCAGTAATACTGTCGCTTAGTGCACAGGAGGGGTTCCATCGTGGTGCTCCTTCGCGTCAATTCGCTGCTCTGATACTTCAACGGCACGTTCTATGTGGTTACCCGAACGCTTCAATGCGCGCTGGTACAAATAATAGCCAATCGGCAGCGAGTACAACATATTAAGAACCCGATAAACAACCGTTGCTGAGAGCGCTAAAGCTTTATCGACACCAGCACTCGTTAAGGTAGCGGTCATTAGACCCTCATAAATACCAACACCTCCTGGCAAAATAGCTACAAGGCCAGCAAAGTTAGCCACTGCGTACGCAATAATAAGCGCCCCAGGGTTTACGAACGTTCCAAAGGCTAAATACACTGCATAAATGGTCAGGACATCAGTTACATTAACGAGTAATGCCCAAAGTAACGGCTTTTTTAAATTGCGCCAGTCCTGACTCAGTACCATATAGTCACGGTGCAAGTCTTCCATGGTGCTCTCTACCTTAGCAATATTAATTGTCTCGCGTTTATGCCGTCTAAACACACCAATAATTTTATTAAGTGCTTTTGGTAACCAGCCGGTAAAAGCCTTAATCCTAACCTTATCACTAATGATATATGTACCTACAACTGCGCCAAATAGCGTCATAAAAGCAATCGACGAACTAATCAAAATTGTCAGTGGGCTGGTATGTCTACGCAGGGCCAAAATAAGCATGCCTAAAAATAACAGGGCCAAAAATGAAATAAAGGTCAGTGCAAAACGCACAATTTGCGCCAGCGTACTCTTAGCCGTACTAATTCCCGACTGCTTTAGCCGCAAACTCAGATAGCTAAAACCACTCACACCTCCGCTTGGAAAGACGTGATTTACAAAGTTTAGCTCAATCGTTATAGACATCATGGTACTCAGCTTTAAATCTTCGCCTTGACTCTTAAAATAATCCTTATAAAGCCGTGCAACCGAATAATAATTTATGGCCTGCAACGGGATCATCAGCAGTAAGGCGGCCGCATTTAGCTGACCTAGTTTTTTAAAAGCAGCAATAATAGCTGCGCGCGATATAATCACCAAAACCACTAGTGCGCCAATAGTAAACACATTTACCCAAAACTTGATATCTTTTTTCATTGCTTTAGCCATATATTGGGGTAATTATACTCTATTTCTAATAAACCGTAAGCGTGACCGTAAAAGGAAAAAGTTCTGGCTTCGCCGAACTTTTTTACGAATGGAATGAGCTGTAACCCTGCCAGCAAAAACCAACAAAGAGTGTAAAAGTTTATCAGGGGTCCCCACGGAACCTGTTCCGTGGGGTATACTATAACCATATGCAATCACTAATTATTCTTGGGCGTCAGCCAGCGCTTGGGCTTGCCGAGCTAGAGGCACTCTACGGTGCCAATCACATTAAGCCCGTTGGCCCCGAAGCCGCCATACTCGACATCGAACCGCAGCACATCGACTTCAACCGTCTTGGCGGCGCAATAAAGCTGGCACAGGTCCAGACCGAACTCGCCACCACCGAATGGAAAAGCATCGAATCCTACCTGGCCACATCCCTGCCCAACATCCTCAAAAGCCTGCCTGAGGGTAAATTTAAGCTGGGCCTCAGCGCCTACGGCCTGCGCGCCCGTGCCCCCGAACTCAACGCCAGCGGCCTTCGCCTTAAGCGGCTCATCAAAGACGCTGGCCGCAGCGTCCGTGTCGTTCCCAACAAGACCGCCACGCTCAACAGCGCCCAAGTCCTCCACAACCAGCTGACCAACACTCTGGGACTCGAAATCGTAGCCTACAGAAATGGCAGCAAGACATTTATCTGCCAGACCATCGCCGAACAAGACATCGAAGCCTACAGTAGCCGCGACCAGAACCGCCCCAAGCGTGACGCCAAAGTCGGCATGCTGCCACCCAAACTTGCCCAGATCATCATCAACCTCACCGCGCCCACTGCCGATGCCACCGTACTCGACCCGTTCTGCGGCACCGGCGTCGTCCTCCAAGAAGCCCTCCTCATGGGCTACCAGGTCTACGGCACCGACCTCGAACCCCGCATGATCGAATACTCCCGCGCCAACCTTGACTGGCTGCACGAACGCCGCGACGGCAACTTTGCTATCCGTCTTGAACCTGGCGATGCCACCACCCACACCTGGGAACCCCTGCCCACCGTCGTAGCTGGCGAAACCTACCTCGGCAAGCCCTTGTCCAAAGAACCAGACGAGAATCTCCTGCACGCCATTATGTCCGAATGCGACCGCATCCACCGCGGCGCCCTTACCAACCTTGCCCGCCAGCTGCCCAAAGGCACCAAGCTCTGTTTGGCTGTACCCGCCTGGAAGCGCAAAAAGGGCTTCGCTCACCTTAAAACGCTTGATTATCTCCGTGAACTAGGCTATAATCGTATAGAATTTAGGTTTGCGCGCCAAGAGGACCTCATCTACTTTAGAGAAGACCAATTTGTCGCCCGCGAACTCGTCGTTTTAGTAAAGAATTAAGGATAATGCCCCATGTCACACGTTAAAGCTGGTGGAACAAGCAAGAACAATCACAACAACGCCGGTCACCGCCTCGGTGTCAAACTCTTTGGTGGCGAAAAAGTCACTGTTGGCCAGGTTATCGTCCGCCAGGTTGGTATGAGTAAGCGTGGTGGCGAAGGCACAAGCGTCTCACGTAACTACACCATCCACGCGGCCAAAGATGGTGTCGTTAACTACTCCCAGCGCAAAGTTCGCACCTTCACGGGCAAAAGCGTCTTCCGCACCGAAGTCACTGTCAAATAACCACCAGGCCTAAGTATTAAAAACCCGCTCATCGGCAGGTTTTTAAATGGGATTATCGAGGGATATCTTCTGAAGAAATAATCTTGTTATTTAGAGTGCTAGGAATAATACCGGCACCTTCAATTAACTTCCCAGCTAACTTAACCTGGCGATAAGCATCACGCTCTTCTTTATTACGGAAATAACCCCAGTATTCTCGTCCGCTTGGTTTTTTATCTAATGTATCGGCAAGTTTACCTACAAAGTGTTGAGCAACATCGATAATATATACCTCACCACTGTTTGTATCAACATAACGGCTCCATTCATGGGCACCACGACCCGTATCGCTTTGGTTCACTTCTGTCGTAAACCGGCCGTTCAACATTCCTCGTTCAAAGGCGTCACCACCCAACCATGAGACTGCAAGCGCCATATGGCGGCATACTCCTTTGCCGGCCATTAAATAGTTATTAAGTGCTGCTTTTCTATGTCCATTATTACCACTCGCTACATCTTCAGATTCTGCATTGACAAATGCCATGTCATAGCTCATTGCTTCGTTTACTGTTTCATAAATTGCGTTTATAATTTCTTCTACGCTCAAACTGGCATTGCGGTTCTTTTGGAATAATCCTATTTTTGCAGCCTTTTCTAACTTACTATCTAAAGAAGCACGTAATTCATTAAATTCTTTAGGATATTTTTTGCTATCGACTACGATTGCTTCACCGCCTGCAACCCAACTACGGATATCTACATGACCATCGATCGGGAAAGTATCCCGACCAATAGTTGGACGGCCGGCAAACATTTCAGTTTCCTTAGGCCCATCTTTACGGAGAAGGCCTTGTAATCGAGCTGCATCCTCTGCAGTCATAGTATGGTCGGGACTAAAATCGTAAGACTCTTCTTTAGGCATAACATTTCCTCGATACGCGCTACCGTTCGAAGATGTATCATTTATTTCAACTCTTCCTGAGTTGAGCGACAACGAAATATGTTTGCCAGATATTCCTGCGCTAAACGGCTTACCCATAAGGCGGGTACCGTCAGCTGTGTTTTCTTGCTGGAAGGGTTTGTTACGACCAATTGTAAGCGGTCTACCTACTTCTAACTCTACCCAATGAAATCGTGGCATAATAGTTGCATTTCCGTCTTCATCCCAGGTAATACCAGCAACATAAACTCTGTCTTCCTGATTATAAGAGCTTTTGACGATGGCTAATTGAGCCCCCGTGCCCCTATGGTCATACAGTTCAAGTTCTCCAACGACACTTATACCTTCGAGTGGATTTGGCACAATACCTAGGTCATTATTATCATAGATAGGCGCTTCGGTAGAAATCACTACACCACTGTCGTGCAAAGGTTCTAGTGATACTTCTGAGCGCTTCGCTTCAGGAAGTTGCAGTTCTGTATATAGTGGGAGAGTTGCTTCTGACATGTTTTTTGTTTCTTATTTAACAGATTACATAATAGCATAAGCTTTAATAAATGTCAATAAGGTGTTGCTGATCTATAACAATAACGCCCCTTTTGGAGCGTTTTATTGTGCATTGCTCAGTAAAAATCTAGGAGAGGCCGAGGTGGTGCTTGATTTTGTCGACGACATCGGCAATAACAACCTGTGATTTAACCAAATAGTCGTCGGCTCCGAGACTTTCGGCTTTTTCACGGTCGCTGTCTTGGCTAAGTGCAGTAAGCATAATTATCTTAATGTTGGTAGTTTCGGGCGTATTGCGTAAAATATCGAGCACATCAAAGCCGTTAACCTGCGGCATCATGGCGTCAAGCAAAATAAGGTCCGGGTGAAATGCTAACGCAGTTGCAAGGGCGTCTTCCCCGTTGGGTACACGTTTAACGTCAAAACCTTCGGCGTCTAGACGGGTTAAATATACTTCCGCTAGTCCGTCATCATCCTCGACATACAGAATTTTTTTCATTTGACCTGTTGATTCTTGAGGTGCTATTGGTTGTTCAGGTTCTGTTAGTACTGTTGGCTGTGGCTCTTGAACTGGTTCAGCAATCTGGGCTGGTTCTGTTTGTACTGGATCGATTGGTACTACTAGATCTGCTGGTGCCGATGGCTGCTGTACTAGTTCTGTTGGCGTTGTTAATACAATTGGTACTACTGGCGCCATTGACTCTACAGGTTCTACTGGTGCTGCTGAGGTTGAATTATTATCCATAAAGCTAATGCTAGCACATCACATCGCCAGCGCCTAACAAGTTTATGGCCAGCTTATTGTCGACAAGGGCTATATAGCCATCCAGAAATCAAAACCTGTCTTTTTGACCGCGCCTGACTGGCCATAGGTAATGGTACGGTGCAGCCAAGCCCAGAGGCATCCGCCCCGAATGTGCCTTTGGCTGAGTGCGGCTATTTGACGAGGTGAGCTATAAAGCCATTAAACATAGGATGTGGTCTATTTGGGCGACTCTTGAATTCGGGATGAAACTGGCTGGCAATAAAAAATGGATGGTTGATGCCTTCTATCATTTCTACGAGGTGATTATCTGGAGATGTACCGCTAGCACGAATGCCCCAAGCTTCGTACTGGTCGCGGTAGTCGTTGTTGCATTCGTAGCGGTGACGGTGACGCTCAACAATAATGTCGGATTTGTATAGTTTGTGCGCTAAGCTACCTAAGATAACTTTACAATCATAGTTACCGAGACGCATCGTTCCACCAGTGTTTTCTTTGCCCTCTTGCCCTTGAATGGTCGTAATCACAAGATCCTTGGCTTGAGGGTTAAGTTCTTTGGTAGAAGCATCGCTAAGACCTGCGTTACGAGCAGCTGCAACGACAGCCATCTGAAGCCCCAGACATAAACCAAGGTATGGAACGTTGTGTTTAAGCGCATACTGCGCGGCTTTAATTTTGCCCTCAAGCGCGCGCGTGCCAAAACCACCAGGCACAACAATACCGTCGCAACTACTCAAAATTTCGCTGACATTGCTTTCGGCATTCTCAAGTTTTTCGGCGTCAATCCATCTAAGGGTGATAGCTGTGTCGTTCCAAAGTGCGGCTGATTTAAGAGCCTCAAACACCGACATATAGGTATCCTGGTTGTCCATGTACTTGGCAACAATACCCACCGTTACGGTGCGATCGTGCTTAGTTTGGGCCCGTTTGACTACTTCGCGCCAGGCTTTGAGGTCGGGCTTTTTGACCTTGAGGTCGAGCTGTTCGGTAATAATATCGGCGATTTCGGTATCTTCGAGTGTGAGTGGAACTTCATAAATACTTGAGGCGTTAGGCAGCATAGCAATAGCCCTTGGTGGTACGCCACAAAACAAGCTCAGTTTTTCGCGGATGCTTTCGACGGGCATTTCTTCACTTCTGGCTACCAAAATATCGGGTGCGATGCCAAGACCACGTAGTTCGCGCACGGAGTTTTGGGCTGGTTTGGTCTTAGTTTCTTTACTTGTACCAAGAAACGGCAAATATACTAGGTGTACGTACAGGCAGTTTTCACGGCCTACTTTGATACCTAGTTCGCGGATGGCTTCAATGAAGCTAAGTGATTCGTAGTCGCCGACCGTGCCGCCGATTTCGACGATGTGGACGTCAAAGCCTTTGCCTGCTTCAATGATATAGTCTTGGATAGCAGCCGTGAGGTGCGGGATAATCTGGACGTCTTCGCCTTTATACAAACCTGCGCGTTCGTCTTGGATTACTTTCAAAAGCACACGGCCACTCATCAGGCTGCTAGATTGTGTCAGTTCTTGGTCTAAAAATCGCTCGTAATGCCCAAGGTCGAGGTCGGTTTCGGCCCCGTCTTTGGTTACAAAACACTCGCCGTGCTCACGCGGATTAAGGGTACCAGCATCAACATTAAGATATGGGTCACACTTTTGGAGGTTAACGTTTAAACCTCGAGCTTTTAGAATATTACCGATAGAGGCGGCAGTGATGCCCTTTCCTAATCCGGAAAGCACACCACCTGTTACAAACACGAACTTAGTCGGTCGCTTCATCCTTGGCCGTATTACCTCTCACATTAAACTTATGCTACCGATAGTACCACGCGCCGCTAGACAAGAGCAAGCACAACACAAAACTATTTTTTAAGTTTTGCAAATGCAGCTTCTAGCTGTGGGTCACGGCTGGCTTTAATATCTTCGTCGGTTATTTTTACTTCTTGGTCTGGCTTAATACCTTCTTTGTCGATGTTTTTGCCAGCGGGCGTGAACCAGCGTGCAATAGTAACTTTGAGCAAGCTGCCATCCTTGAGATCAATTGGTTGTTGCACGCTACCTTTGCCGTAGCTTTTGAGGCCCATGAGTATTGCAACTTTATTGTCATGCAATGCGCCGGCCGTTATCTCTGATGCGCTAGCACTACCACTGTCAATAAGTGCCACTGTTGGCAAGCCAGCCAGGGTTGCTTCACCCTTTGAACTATAGGTTTGAATGATTTTACCGTCTCGGCGCTCGGTGAGTACTGTTTTGTTTTTTAGCCACAAACTCGATACACTCACAGCCGCATCAAGCAGACCGCCCGGGTTGCCCCGCATGTCAAGCACGACTCCAACTACATTCTTGGACTTAAAGTCTGTTGCAGCAGCTTGTGTAAGGCTAGTGGTGTCTTCGCCAAAGCGGCTAATGGTAAGGATACCGATGCCGTCTTTGACTTCACTTTTCACACTTGGAACTTTAATCGCTTCTCGGGTCACGTTAATTTCGAGTGGCGCATCATCACGAACAACTGTAAGCTTTACGGTCGTCCCAGCTTTGCCTCTAATGACCTTGACGGCATCGTTTATAGTAAAGCCGCTGGTACTTTTGCCATCTATGGACGCAATTATATCTTTTGCTTTAAGTCCGGCTTTTTCGGCTGGGTAGCCTGCTAATGGAGAGATAATCTGAATGCTGCCATTAGCATCCTTGCCTAACTCAGCTCCAATGCCTTCAAAGGTTCCGTCAAGTTGACCGTAAAAATCCTTGGCATCATTAGGGCTAAAGTATTCGGTGTACGGGTCGCCTGCGGCGTTTGCAAGGCCCGTTTTCATTCCATCCAAAAGCTTTGCTTCATCTATTTTGCCATCAAAATTGTCTTTTATTGACTGGTAAATAATATCCACAGAAGCATAATCTAGTCTAGGGGAGAGCTTCTTATTTTCTGAAGTTACACTATATCGACGCAGGTTTAGTTTGCCTCCACCAACTGCCCAACCAGCAGAAAATACTACCAATACACTAACAAGTATTGGTACGACTTTCTTGACTGCAGTCATTACACTTTTTTTTGACACAACATCAGCATCTTTTGGTTTCACGTATGGCATTCCTCTTATGTAGTAGGTCTATTGTAGCACGGCAAATTAATTCATAACCTGAGAGCTTTTTAACAGTATATTAGTTAGCTAATTAAAGTGGATAAACTCAACGCCTGAGGTTATAAACAAATCCATTTCACTATAATAGCCACCAATCGGCATATTCATTTGGCTTATATGTATTGTACCGTCACTATTAACATTTTCCACAATTCCAACATGACCTGGATACCCAAATGGCATATAGACTACATCCCCGTGTTGAGGGTTATTAGTAATATAGCCATACGAACCATCAGGATGGTTTTTTGCATTTTGTGGCCATTGATTTGCATTCCCTTTGCCAGACACATTTGGTACTTGTTTACCTTCTCGAGATAAGTAATCGGCAATGTAGTGTACGCATTCACGAGCATATTCAAGCCCCCAACTGTCGAGAGTGCTTTGCAAATATTGATCATAACCGGCCCAACAATAGCTATAACCACCACCACAATTCATACCCCCTGTAAAGTTTTTGTACTTTACTGGCGATCCAGTCTGACTTTGACCATTAGACCCTATGACTGCGGCTTGAGCTGCGGCTTGAGCTGCCCTTAATTGAGCTAAACTCGATGCATTTGACTTAATTTGGCTATCTATTGCTGATTGCTGATCTTGATTAGCATTTAACAATCTATCTTGCTCATATTTTTGGCTATTCAGCTGATTCTGAAGTATAGTCTGCTGATCGATTAACTCATTTAATTTAGTTTGCTGATCTTTGAGCTGTACTTTAAGTGCAGTTACTGTATCGAGGGTGTTTTTTATCTTGTCCTTAACTGTATTGCGATACTGTTGCTTATCAAAGTAAGCACTCAGGTCCTTACTGGTTGCCAGCATTTCTATAGTACTAATATCACCTTCTAAATACATCTGCTTGATGTTTTCGCCGAGTACTTGTTTTTGCTGATCTAATTTTGTCTGAGCGGCAATGATTTGCGTCTGTAAGTCTGCACTTTTAGACTTATTACTGTCGATCTGAGTCTGAGAATCATTTATCTGGGTTTGTAAATTGCTAATAACTGTTTGTAAACTATCTGCCTGTGACTGTAGTACTTTTTTCTCGCCTTGTTTTTGGTTATTATCTGATTGAATCTGGTTGATTTTATCTTGGTAAGTGTCTGCACGCGCAATTGGAATAGATACGGCCGTGCCTAATATTAGCATGGCTGAGGCAACCAAGGCTGTATGTCTTGTGAATTTTTGAGCTAAATTAATTTTGGATTTTGGATTTCGCATGTTTTTATTGGTCCTGCGACGATTTAATAATACCACTAAATCTCCTGTATGGTAAGGCGCTTATGATTATCTTACCGGACTATTAACTATACCATAGCCTTCCCATTATAACTTGAGGAAAAAGTGTCTATGAAGAAACCGTTCACGCGCCATGCTTAATGCGGAGGTAGCGCTGAGTGGCCACAAATGATGAGCCAACACCGATAAGTATACCTATTCCAAGTTGTGCACCAACAATCGTCCAAAAATGAGCGGCAAAATAAGTGCTAGAATACGTGATATCAAGCAGTCCAAAACTACTGGCATTAAGCGTACTACTAGCGACCGAAAATACGGCGTTACAAAGTACAACCGATATAACAGCCGAAGACACACCAATCAGAAAACTCTCGACCAAAAATGGCCCACGAATATACCACCTGCCTGCACCAAGTAAGCGCATAATGCTGAGTTCGTCACGACGGTTAAAAATAGCCATTTGTATTGTGTTAAAAATAATTAGCACAGAAATAAACGCAAAAACAATAACACCTACTATACCCGCCTTACGGATAAAACTAGTAGCCTTAGCTATCTTATCGATAGCTTCTTTACGGTCACCCGAATACGACGTTTCGTCAGATTGCAATGCTTTGATGGAAGGTTTCTCTAAATACGATTTGATACTTTCGATATGGTCTGGGTCTCGTAACTTAACCTGTAAACTAGCCGGTAGCGGGTTATCGGTCTGTGAAATAGCAAGCTGAAGGTCGATGTTATCTTTGTTGGCAGCAATATAATCCTTTAATGCTTGTTGCTTGGTGGTGTAGTTTATTGCTTTGACGTTGTTAATTTTTTTGAGATCTTTAATTATGCCTTCACGCTCTGCATTAGTAATGTTGTCTTTGAGGTACACGGAAATATCTATTTTGTCGCGGATAGCCTGGACAGTGTAGCTGAATGTTGCATTGGCAATGACCGAAAACAAGACGATTGTAAGTGTAATTATCATCACTGCCATAGCGGCTGCACTCAACCATGCGTTACGGACAAAGTTATTTGTGCCGCCGAGTATAATACGCCAAAAAGTTGTGAGCTTGCGGTTCATGCCTTGTAGGTTCCCCCTGAATGGTCACTAGTAACCTTGCCACCATCAATAGTTATAACGCGGCGTTTGAGCTTGTTTACAATATCCTGGTTATGGGTTGTGAGCAAAACTGTAGTGCCAAAACGGTTAATTTTTTCGAGTACACGGATGACGTCCCAGGCATGCTTAGGGTCAAGGTTTCCGGTAGGCTCATCGGCTATCAGGATTTTTGGCTGCCGCACAATTGCCCTAGCAATTGCTACACGTTGGCGTTCGCCACCCGATAGTTCTAAAGGCATACTTTTTTCTTTGCCTTTAAGCCCAACAATGTCTAGTACTCGTGGTACGGTATGACGAATTTCCTTAGTAGAAATACCAATAATTTCTAGAGCAAACGCTACGTTTTCGAAGACAGTTTTATTGGGTAGTAACTTAAAATCTTGAAACACCACACCAATACGGCGGCGTAACCGCGGTACATCCTTATCTTTAAGATGTTCATAGTCAATGCCGCCAACTATAATCTTGCCGCTAGTTGGTTTTTCTTCGCGGGTCAATAGCTTTAAGAGCGTCGACTTCCCTGCTCCACTTGGCCCAACGATAATCACAAATTCTTTTGGTTCGATATGTAGCGAAATACGCTCCAGTGCAGTGGAATCACTTTTTTTGCTATAACTCTTGCTAACTCGGTCTAGTAATATCATCAGACTCTAGTATAGCAAACCGCTCACGCTCATCCCACCGCTAAAAGCCACGAAAGCGTAATAATCGTTTTTTTAAGCGGATATGACGAACTGTTTGGAATGCTGCTGAGGCGATCAAAAGTCCTCCAATGATTGAACTAGCCACTACTGTTGTACGTTGATTAAGACGCACCCACCTACGCATAGGTGACAAGGCACTAACGGGGTTTTCGACCGTCATATTTGTAGCCTCGTTCAATATGCGGCCTGCAGTTGTAGTGATTTGCATAACAACTAGATGCGGGCCATTACTAAGAAGCGTCGTATCAAGCGCAAAATTGGTAGTTGTTGGAAGCAATTTGCCATCAACATTGTAGATAACCTGCGCTATTATTCCAGGGTTGCGAGCAATTGTTTGGCTTGGAATAATAAGTCCACTAATCGGACCTGCGCTTGGTGATGGTACCTGGGTCGCACCCGTAGTCTCAATTGCACTCGTAGGCACGCTATCGGATTGACAGTTGTTGCCGTCGGCTATAGGGACGCAGTCGGTTTTTACTAGTAACAAACGATCTATTCTAACGCCAGCACTACTACCAATGAGTTTTGCAGCGTTATTAGTGGTACGCTCAAAATCGTAGCTAACTCTAGAGCTTAAATCACCGTCCTGAAACGACACCCAGGTCCATTGATCAGGCGATATGCTGCTGCCACCTATTACATAGCAGCGTTGGCCATTTATTTCGAGCTGATATTGGTTATGCGTTGTGTCTGGTACCTGCATGCGTGTCCAAATTGTGTATGTACCACTGCTGGATAATGCGGTAATTTTGACTGATATAGCACCATACTGCGATACGTTATTGCAGGCCGCCTGTACCGAATGTTTGTTGGAAATTACCATCATTACACAGAGAATACTTAAGAAAATCGTGCGTTTTTTCATGCTTACGCTAAGTATACCACTGCACTCGATAAAATATGTTCATCAGATAATGGGCACTGTTTGCCTTATCGGTGTCATTAAAATAGGAAGAAGCTACAGTTCAAACCTTAGGACTTTTACCCCTCTACCTATTGGGTCCCATTGCCTATATCCTAGGAGTTTAGTCCTAGTGATTTAGGAGCGTACAACTGTCTCCAGCGGATAAATTATCTGTACTAAAACCTCCAAGGGGATAGTCTATGTGCGTGTGAGTAGGAGTTTCGGATATTTCATTTTTAAGCGTCAAATCGCAGCCCAGCGGTAAAATGAAATATCTGAAACTCCTAGGAGAACTCCTCTGGTGGTTAGGCTTCAATGATGGAGTCGGTGTAGGCATCGATAAAACCGTCTAGATCGCCTGCTAATACGCCCTCGGTGTCGCTTGTTTCGTGAGAAGTGCGTAAATCTTTTACCATTTTGTATGGATGCAACACATAGCTACGTATTTGGTTTCCCCACTCAGCTGACTGGTTAATACCCTTTAGGTCAGCTAGTTTTTCTAGGTGCTGTTCGAGCTGCAGTTGAACGAGTCGTGAACGGATGATGGTCATGGCAGTTTCACGGTTTTGGAGCTGCGAGCGCTCGTTTTGGATAGCAACCGTAATACCTGTTGGAATGTGGGTTATCCGAACAGCAGAATCGGTCGTATTCACACTTTGCCCACCCTTACCACCACTTCTATACACATCAATCTTAAGGTCTTTTTCATCAATTTCAAGAAGCTCAGGCTGGTCAATTTTAGGCACCACCTCTACTTTTGCAAATGAGGTCTGACGCAGTGAATCCGAGTTAAACGGGCTCAACCGTACCAAACGGTGCACGCCATGCTCACCTTTAAGTTTGCCGTATGCCAGTGGGCCAGCAATTTCGAACGTTACACTTTTGATGCCCGCTTCTTCGCCTACCGATTCGGCGATTGTCGTAAGAGTAAAGTCGTGTGCTTCAGTCCAGCGAACGTACATACGGAGCAGCATTTGTGCCCAATCTTGCGCATCGGTACCACCTGCACCAGCATAGATACTCATAATAACGTTGCCCTCATCATGTGGTTGGCTGTATCTAAGTTCGCCCTTTAGTGCTTTAAATTTTTTGGCAAGGCTACTCAGCTGCTGAGAAAGTTCCACTTGCATCATTTCATCGTTGAGCGAACCTAGCTCTTGTAAATCTGTAGCCTCCTCAAGTAGTTGCTGCCATGGTTCAACTCTTGCTTTGAGCGCAGACTGTTCTTTCATTACAATGCCAGCTTTTTGGGCATCTTGCCAAAAGTTTGGGTCGGTAGTTTGTTTTGTCAGCGTAGAAAGTTTTTTAACCAATTCTTCAAGTTTAACTCTCTCGCAGGCACTGGTGATAATTTTTGCTTGTTCGACAATTTGTTTTTGTAGCTGTTCCATTATAAATAGTATACTCGGGCTTACGCAAAATGGCGTACCGACCTGTGACTGCTCGGTAGTTTAGCGTAGGCCCGAGTATAGCCTAAAGAGGTTTGGAGCTTTCGTCCTGCCATAACTGGCTCATCAGTGCATGTAGATCGTCTGCTAACGGCTTACCTGCGCTACCTAAAAACCCAAGTGCCCAGGTTTTGTCTTGAAACATAAGCTCGGTTGTTTTAACAATATTGGTCTTTGTTACTGCCTTAATACGCTCGGGGATTGCATAATAGTCGTCAATTTCGTCTTCAAAGTAATAACGGTTACTGTATCCAGCTGCTGTACCACCAACTGTTTGCCCGCTACGCTGATATCGGCCTAACATATACTGTTTTGCGGCATCAATATCAGCTTCTACTATTTGGCCATCACGCACGGCATTAAGCTCTCGAACTATAATTTCAAACAAAGCTTTAGCGTTTGACGGCTGAATTTGAGCGCCAAACCACCAAGATACGTTGCTAGTCATTTGATTAAAACCAGAGCTCATCGAATATACTAGGCCTTTTTCTCGGGCCGAACCCAATATGCGTGAATAAAGAGTTTCTGTCAGCATAGTATTAATTAGCTGCCCAGCATCCCACTGATCTTCATCTAACCTTTCTAGATGAAAGGTATCCATAATAAAATAAAGGTTCTTAACACTTTGGTTGCGCAAATATAGTGGTTTTGTTAACTTAAGCGGTGTTTCAACCGGCAAAGCTATTCGGCCATTACCTTTTGGCAAAGACATATCTTCCAACATGCGCAAAATACTAGCTCTATGACCTTTAATGCTGCCCGCAATAATAAAGCGCATATTACTGGTGGTATGTGTGCGTTTATAATGTTCTTCGACGTCTTTTTTGTTGTTATTGTGCAGTAGTTTTAGGCGTTCACGGTCGGTTTTGCCCTGATAGCCACAATATGTACGCATAGCAAGGCTAAGGTGCCTGAAGTGGTTATTGGCGCGACCATTAAGTTCCTCACGAACATTGCCCATTTCGGCCTCAAATTCTTCGTCCAAAAATAGCGGCTGGCTAATCGAAAGTAGCATCAAATCAAAAATACGTTCCCATTCAAAGGCTGCACACTCGGCTTCGTAAGTAATGTCGTATACACCAGTGCTTGCGTTGTTATAGGCTCCGTTTTTTTCAAATTCTGCCTGAAATATCCTTGCTTTAGGGTGTAGCTTATTGGCACCTAGTAGCACGTGTTCCATAAGGTGCGGGGTTTCCCACTTTGCCGGGTCAACCAAATATTCTCCAGCACGAAAGTTAAACTCATAGGTCATAACCAGTGCGTCAGGCACGTCAATAAGTAAGCCTTCGGCTCCGTTTGCAAGTACTACTTTTTCTACAGTGTGTTTCATAATAAGAAATGGAGGCTTGGTGAAGCGCCAAGGTGAAGTTTGCTAAAACTAAAACCTTAACGCTAACCGCTACACCCTACTTTTTCCTCTTTTTGGCTTTAGACTTATTTTTACGTTCTGTTTTGCGTTGTTTTTGCTTTTTGTTTTTTGATGCAACAGCCTTCGTGGCGCTTTTTGCGTTGGGGTTAAAATCTTGTTCGTCGAACTCTTCGACATCAAGTATTTTGTCTGCATTGTCAACCGACTGACGAGCAGCACGAGTAAGGTCGGTTTCGGTTGGCTCATCTATATCCGTAGGACGCGCGTTAAATAATGTACGAAGTACATCGTTACGAAGCGTAATCTGCATGGCTGCGAACAAGACTTGTGACTGACGACGGTATTCGACCAACGGGTCACGTTGCCCGACGCTCAGCCAATGGATACCTTCACGCAAATGGTCCATATTTTCGAGGTGCTGCATCCACAAATTGTCGAGGACTTGCAGATAGACATCACGCTCTAGCTTGCGCATTAGCTCATCACCAAAGGTAGTTTCGCGACCGTCGTAGAGCTCTAGCGCTTCTTGTTTAAGTACGTCTGCAAACTTGCTTGCATCCGCATCAAAAACACGGTCCAATGTAGCCTCTTCAAATGGAAACACTTCACTAATTATATTTTCAAATTTATCGGTTGTCGAATCTGGAGAAGCAGCAAGGGCCGCAACTTCTTCTTTGATGAATTCTTTAATACGCGTCTTGATTGTTGCCTGAAGTAAAATCTCGCGGCGCATGATGTAAATAGCCTTACGGTGACGGTTCATGACGTCATCGTATTGAACGACGTTTTTACGCTGGTCAAAATTAAAGCCTTCAACTTTTTTTTGCGCTGCTTCAAGACTTTTACTAATTATACGGTTTTGAATTGGTGTCTCGTCGTCAACCTTAAGGCGCTCCATAATAGAACCAATACGGTCACCGCCGAAAATACGCAACAGTTCATCTTCGGTACTTACAAAAAACTGAGTTTCGCCTGGGTCACCCTGGCGACCAGAACGTCCACGGAGCTGATTGTCGATACGCCGTGATTCGTGACGCTCGCTACCAAGCACAAACAAACCACCCAGCTCTTTGACGTCTTCATCAAGGACAATGTCGGTACCACGACCAGCAATGTTGGTCGCTAGTGTAACCGCACCTTTTTGACCTGCTTTTGCAACAATAGTTGCTTCACGCTCGTTGTTTTTAGCGTTTAAAACTTGGTGAGGAATATTGGCCTTTTTAAGCAGATTGCCAAGTTCTTCGTTTTTTTCAATTGATACGGTACCAATAAGTACTGGCTGACCCTTGGTGTGCAGTTTCTTAACCTCATTAACAATTGCCTTGAACTTACCCTTTTCGGTCTTATAAATTCGGTCGGTGTCGTCCTTACGGGCTATTTTGCGGTTACTTGGAATCTCGACTACATCCAGCTTATATATCTGATGAAACTCCTCGGCTTCAGTAAGTGCGGTACCAGTCATACCACCTAGCTTTTCGTAGAGTCGGAAGTAGTTTTGGAAAGATATAGTTGCAAGCGTCATAGACTCTTCTTGCACTTCAACACCTTCTTTGGCTTCTATGGCCTGATGAAGGCCCTCGTTATAGCGACGCCCTTTAAGCATACGCCCCGTAAACTCATCGACAATCACCACTTCGCCGTCATTGCTAACAACATAGTCTTTGTCGCGTTTAAAAAGTAGCTCTGCCTTAAGTGCTTGCTCAAGGTGATAAATATTACGGATGTTTTCGGTAGAATAGAGGCTTTTAAGACCTAGGATCTTTTCGATTTTTTCGACACCTTCATCAGTCAAAATAACCGTGCGGCGCTTTTCGTCAATCTCGTACATACCCTCTTTAAGTTGCTTTACGACTTTAGAAAATTGGCCATAACTGGCGCCGCTAGCTACAGCTGGTGCCGATATAATAAGCGGCGTACGAGCTTCATCAATTAAGATTGAGTCGACTTCGTCAACGATTGCATAATGCAAGTCTCGCTGGCGTAGCTGTTCTACTTCGCGGACCATATTGTCACGCAAGTAGTCAAAGCCGAGCTCATTATTAGTACTGTAGGTAATATCTGCCTGGTACGCTTCTTGACGAGTTGAAGGTTTAAGATGCTTGAAGCGGCTATCGTCATGACTGTCGTCAGAAAAGTTAGGGTCATATATAAATGATTGGTCAGGAATAATAACACCGGTGCTAAGGCCTAAGAAGTGATATACTGGTGCCATCCAACCAGCACCTATACGAGCAAGGTAGTCGTTAACGGTAACAAGGTGTGCGCCTTTTCCTGCAAGTGCATTGAGATACAGTGGCAAAGTTGCAACAAGCGTTTTGCCTTCACCGGTTTTCATTTCGCCTACGTTACCCTCGTGCAATACCATGCCGCCAATTAGCTGCACATCAAAGTGACGTTGCTTAAGTGTACGAAACGCAGCTTCGCGCACCAATGCAAATGCATCCGGAAGTAGTGCGTCGAGCGTTTCTTTATCGAAACGCTTTTTAAGCACGGCCGTTTGGGCTTTTAGTTGCGCATCAGACATTCTTTGATACTTTGGTTCAAGCTTATTAACAACGGCCACGCGTTTACGCAAGCGTTTAATGGTTTTTGCTTGCGGATCGCCCAAAACACGCTTTAAGAGTCGGTTATTCATACGATGTGTCTGTCTCCCTGTAATTCAGTAATACTATTGTACCCGATAACGGGACTGATAAACAGATGTAATTTTGACTTTTAAGCCTCACGTCGGCGTAAACGCCCTGCCATACGACGTAAAAGATGTGGATTGGTGTGTGTTTCTTTATATTTTTTAAGTTGATTGACAAGTTTTGCCTCAACAATATCAATAGCGGCAAACATATTGCTGGTAGCTTCTTTGGCATTTAGCACTTCGTGCGGCATATATACAATCAGTTCGGCCGTACATTTTTTGTTGCTCTGGGCCTTGTTTTCCTTGAGTTTTACTTCAACATGGGCACTTTCGCGGGAGTTTTTAGGCATATAACGCTCCAGCTTGGTAACGGCCTTCGCTACGTATTTCTTTAGCTTTTCATCAGTATCTGCATGTACACCTTTTACTTCAAACTTTTGTATCATAAAATCTCCTGTTTATTTGACGTGTTAGCTATTTAGCTGCGTGTGTCGCCACATTTATATTATGCTCTTACCGCCCATATATGGCTGTAAGACTTCTGGCACGCGTAATGTTCCATCTTCGTTTTGATAATGTTCAATTACCGCGACCAAAGAACGCGCTAATGAAACTGCTGTTCCGTTTAGCGTATGTAGAACTTCAACGCTGCCGTCACTTCGGCGAACGCGGATATTGAGATTACGGGCTTGAAAATCGGTGCAGTTACTGCAGCTTGTGAGTTCACGGTAGGCTCCGTCAACTGGCGACCAGTATTCGAGGTCGTATTTTTTAGCAGCAGGCGCGCCAAGATCACCGCTGGCGATGTTGATTATATGATACGGTATACTGATTGACTGCCAGATTTCTTCTTCGATAGATAAAATTCGCTCATGCAGTTCTTTACTTTTTTCCGGTACACAGAACGCATACATTTCAAGCTTATTAAACTGGTGAACCCTGAATAAACCACGTGTATGCTTGCCGTATGTGCCAGCTTCTTTTCGGTAGCATGGGCTTAGACCCACGTAAAGGAGTGGTAAATCTTTTTCGTCAATGATCTCGTCCGCATGGTAACCCGTTATAGGCATCTCGGCAGTTGCTATCAGAGACAAGTCTTCTCCTTCTATAAAATATTCGTCACTTTGATCGGTACTTCGTGGTGCAAAACCAGCACCAGTCGCAGTCCGGCTGTTAACAAGATTTGGGACTATCATGAATGTAAAACCTTTTTTTATCACAAAATCTAGGGCGTACTGAATTATGGCGTTTTCAAGCAGTGCTAAGTCACCCTTTAGAAAATAAAACTTAGTACCAGCAACTTTTGCGCCACGTTCAAAATCTAGCCAACCCCGTTTTGTGGCGAAATCTAAATGATCCTGCGCGCCAGTTTTTTGGTCGCCGAACTTTTTAATTTCAATGCTAGCGCTTTCGTCACCCACCGGCACATCGTCAAACGTCGGGTTTGGTACGCCCTGCATAATGGCTTGGAATTTTTCTTCAATAACTCCTAAGTCTGCTTCAAGTACATTTAGCTCGGTTTTGATTTGTTTACCCTCTTCAATCTGCGCTTGGTCTGGCTTACCACCACCTTGCATCTTGGCAGCATTTTCATTCTTTTTCTGACGGAGTGCTTCAACGCTATTAAGGAGGTCACGTCGCTCGGCGTCTATATTAAGTAGATCTGCAATAACTACTTTATAGCCCTTTTCACGAGCCTTTTTTTCTACAAGTTCGGGATTATCCCTGATATATTGAATGTCTAGCATACGGGTAGTATAGCGCGTAAAATGATTAAACTCCTATAGCACCCGCAAATCAAAATATGTAAATTTTGAGTGATGGATGACTGAGCTATAACTACTGGTTTTGTGACAAAGCATATCCGTAGATATGGTGCGAAGCAAACCAGTAGTTATGGCCAGTCAGGCGCGGTCAAAAAGACATGTTTTGATTTACCGGGGGCTATAGTTAAACTTTATTACAAGTTTTTTAGGTATTTTAACGTAAGTTCGGTGCGTGCCTTGGCATACATACAGTAGTCACAGTCGCCGCCCATGGCAGCTGTACCAACAGCAGGCATATCGCCGTCCATGCATTCTTTCATTCTAATAATTGTGGGCTCTACCCAATCAGCTTTACCGGTATACGGAATGACTTTAGTGCGGAATTCTATCCGGTCGTTAAAACCATCCATGTCCATCCTGCCATTGGTATACACAAAATAACCGGTGTCGTTAACCTTAAGACCATTTTGACGCAGGAGCCATTGGTAGACTTCCATCTGCCGCTTATAGCTAATTTGCCAATCCGAGCTAATGTCTACTTCTTTGGCTTTTGAGGTAGCCTTATAGTCAACCACAATTACATTGCCATCCCCGTCAACCCACAGGTCATCCACCGCCCCAAAAACATGTAGATTGGTTGGCTTATGTATGGCAACAACGCCCACAAAGTTTTCGCGCCATTTGTCTAAGCTATCGTGCGCAAAAGGTACGGCATCCACGCCAAATTCGATCATAAGTGGATGTGGCTGCTTTTTACTACGGTAGCCGTCGAATTCTTTTTTAAACAGTTCATCAATAGTTTTATTTATGTTAAATGGTGGCGTGTTTGGCCTAGTAATTTTTAGCCGTGTATCGAGCCAAAAACAGCGCGGGCACTGCATATACAGCTCAATTTTGGAGCGCGAAATCTTAAAAGCCGTGGTTTGACCCAACTTATACGGCTGACTGCGTTCTCTCCAGTAGTTATTTGCCATGCTGCTCTATTGTACCAGGCACACTGTATGTTTTAATGGCCATTTTTTTGAAATGACTATGCGAGACGATTTAGATTGTTCCGAACTCACCTACATGATTATCTGCTGTAGGAGATACTACCGCACACTGCTCGCCTTTAAATGCGGCCGATATATCGGTGTCCGATTTTGCCGAGCTACATATTATATTCCCTACGTTATCAGTATCGACATATTTCCATTTATCACCGTCTTTTTTATAATAGTGAGCTATTGAATTCCCGTAGAGAAACGCTATTTTGTAACCGGCAGTTGTCGAAGGCTTAACGTATGTCGGAGGATAAATATAGACACCGTATGCAAAATCATTATCGCTGGCTATCTTTATGGCCTCCGAGGCAGCGTCCTTTGCTTTACTAGCAGATCTTGTAGATGCACAAGATAATTTAATTACGGCTACGCTTACAGGTTTGTTCTCTTTATTTTTTAATTTGCCCGTTTGATCAAGCTCAACCTTTAAAACCAAGGAGCAAACATTAGTGCTGTCCTTCAAATATACAACGTTCCTACAGTCTGGACCCTGCCCCCCAGGTCCCACATAAGGACCTTCCTTGAACCCAACTTCTCTGCCGTATTTAGCATCGCTAAAAAATTTCGTCACTGTATCTAGATTTTGCTTAAACTTGTTACTGAATGCATTACAATCGTACGGCTGGTCTTTGGATTCTGTGTCTTTGGCATCAAACTGACCAAACTGGTAGAGCTTGGATATATCTGCCTCAACACCCGTATAGTGTGTGTCGTCAACCTTTATATACGCAGTCGAATATTCCAAGTCGATAGCTGGTTTAGCGACTAGTGCTGATGATAATTTACTATCTATTTTAGCTACTATTGCAGCTGCTTTAGAAGTTGAATTTTCTTTTTTTACAATTCCTTTAGTCCCATTACTCCTTAAAGTAAACCACCACACTACAATAGATACACCTACAAGTAATGCTACTAAAACGAGCGTTGCAATTTTTTTACTGAGTAGTTTAGCCGTTGGTTTTAACTTATTATCTTTGGTCAAATCATTTAGTTTTTGGGGTGTGATTGAGTTCTCGGCATCTATTGTCTCGTCTGATTTATTTTCCTGTCCTTCTATCAACATTCTGCTTATCCTTAATTATAAGCTGATTATATAGGACTTTTCTAACTAATGCCAAGATACAAAAAACGAGCTAGTTATATCTGCCTACGCTGATTATGTTGCTGCAACTAAACCATCGGCTATTGTATGGCTGCGAACATCAGGTATGCCAACTCCCTCTTTAGTTTTTACTTCCGCTGAAGCGTAAAGCAATAAGCTATTAATTTCAAAGACTTCTGGGTCGGGAGCGAGCAAACCCGTTGGGAACTCATTTTGGCCTGTATCACACACTATCACTAATTGTCCGGCCGTCATTCTACCTAATTTACCCCATTGTCCTTCTAATTTATTTAAGTTGATGCCAGTTAAGTCTTCCCTAAAATAATAAGTGTTAAGTTGCAAATCTAACTTGTTTGGAGTTGGCCAACCACTATTTGTAGCCGCCTCTGGAGTAGCGACGGGGTCGACCGCGTCAAGTCTATAGCCACTTTTTAGTAATGCCAACCTTGTTAAAGTTTGTAAGTAATTTTTATTGTCACTATTGTCACTATTGACGTCAAAATTCTTAAAACGTTCCAATATCAAAGCAGGTATTGCACCTGATAATAATGGTGGCAATAATCTGCGCACAGGTCTGCACCTAGCCTGGGTTGTTTGTACCTCTTTTGTAATATTCTTTGCCACTAAAATACAATTATAGAGGATTTTGCGCTAACTTCAAGTGGCTAATTTAATGACGGCAGCGACAGCAGCTGTTTCGGCTCTTAATGTTAGGCTTCCAAGATTCAGGTAATTTAACTGTTGGTCTTTAAATAACTTTAACTCAGTTTCAGTCCAACCACCCTCGGGGCCTATCAAAACACCTATGGGGTTTTGAGTATTTGATAGTTGATAGGTAATATTTGAGTTAGCTTCATCACAAGAATATAAAGTTAATTTATCTTTATATTCTTGTGTCGCTTCTTCAATTGTAATTGGTTCGCGGATGTGTGGAATATCACTTCGGCCACATTGTTCGGCTGCTTCAATGGCTATTTTTTGTGCGCGTTCCAGATTAAATCCCATCTTTTCTGAACGATCGGCAATGAGTGGCACGAAATTGCTTACGCCGAGCTCTGTACACTTTTGAACCACCCAGTCATTCTTGTCTTTTTTTAATAACGACCAAAATAAATAAACATGCTTGTTTGGTAGTTTACGTTCAAATTCGGTTACTAGTTTGAGCTCAGTGGCATCCGGCGCAATGCGTGCAATTTTATAAAGCCGTTCAATAGCTACTCCGTCGAATAGCACCACTTCATCGCCTTCACGGTAACGAAAAACCTTTATCCATTGATTATGAAGTTCTTTACTATTAATCCAGACTGTTTGCTTCAACTCTACAGAATCTGGAGCAATATAGAAACGATGTAATCTCATAATTTAATGCCTAGCAAATCTTGGGGCTTATCGACAATGAAACTTGGCCGTTGCTTTACGAGAATGGCGCGCGTGTTAAAACCCCATGTAACAGATACGCCTTTTATGAATGCCAACCGTGCTGCTTGTATATCACGTGTTTCGTCGCCAATGTACACTGTGTGTTTGCGAGCCATGTGGTGCTTTTTCATAAGTTTACGGATATGTTTTGCCTTTTTGAACAATCCTGCGCCTGATTCTATGTCGGTAAAATAATCCGGAACTTTGTTAATCTCTAAAAATTTATCGACACTGTCACGGGTGTTTGAGGTTACTATATACAATTTATCTCCTCTTTCATGCATTGCTTTGAGTGTTTCAGGTAGACACGGAAACGATCCAAGGGTCGGAATAATAGCTTTAAAATCTGGCAAACCGCTCAGTAGCAGTTTTGGAAGCTGCCACCAGTGCACGCCAAGGCTTCGGATAGCCTTACCAGAGGTCATACCTCTAAGCGCAAGAATTTCTTCTGGGCTTAGGGGATTGTCGGACGAACGGATATTCTTGTTATACACCGCCACCATAGCCACAAAGCTATCGGCAATTGTACCGTCAAAATCAAAAATATAATTCACCCTACAAGTATACAGGCTATTTAATAGGTTCGTAAGGAATATGACACATGCCACGCCCCGTTCGTTCGGCATATTTTTGATGATAGTCTTCTGCAGGCCAAAATTCTGATGACTGAGTAATTTCCGTAACAATAGCTTCGTCAAAGTTTGCTTGTGATTGCCCTTTTATAGCCTCAGCCTGTACTTTTTGGGCATCGGTAGTATAAAAAATTGCCGTACGATAACTGTCGCCGACATCAGGACCTTGACGGTTCATTTGCGTGGGATCATGTATCTTAAAAAACTGTTTTAAGAGCGTTTCGTAGCTTACTTCTGATGGGTCGAAGGTAATTTTTAACGCTTCGGCATGCCCCGTAGTATGGCTGCATACATCTTCATACGTTGGCTTTTCGGTATGCCCGCCCGTATAACCAACGACTGTTTCTTTTACGCCAGGAACTTGGTCAAAGTAGAACTGCACGCCCCAAAAGCACCCTGCTGCAAAAATCGCTGTTTCCACTATTCGCTAACCTTAATATCGCGCCAAAAGGCTACGTAGTTAGAAAAATCTTTTTTTACGATATCAATAGCGCCTGGTTTTGGTTCTGGGTAGCTAAAGGCTGCGTCTTGGCTTTCTGTATCACCAGCCTTAACCGTAAAGTATTGGCAGACTCCCTTCCATGGGCAGGTATAGGGTGTATCTGATTTTGTTAGGAATTCTTGCTTGACTGAACTCGGTGGAAAATACCAGTTACCTTCTATATAAATTAGGTCTGCTTTATCAGCCTCGGCAATAACGTGGTCGTTTAGCATTGCTTTCATGATGTTACTCCTTTTAATACTTTTAGTTTAGCAGATAAACCTATTCTGTTCTAAGGGCTTCAATTGGGTCAAGCTTGGCCGCCTTACGAGCTGGCAAGTAGCCTGCAAGCATAGCAACTATTACCAGTGCGGCAATAAGTGCAATGATCTGCAAGGGCTTAAAGATCAGCAAACTGTTTCCAGCACCTAAATCAAGCTTTTTAGTAATCCATGGATTAAGCGGGATCCCAACACCAATTGCAATGACTGCACCTATCACGCCGCCCAAGAATCCGATCCAGCCAGCCTCGAGCATAAAGAGGCTGCGCACGTCACGAGAACGCATACCGAGTGCTTTCATCAGGCCAATCTCACGCGTACGTTCGAGGACGCTAATGTACTGCGTATTGACGATGCCAAATATAGAGGCTACAAGCGTGATCAGACCAAATACGCCAACTAGAATCTGCAAGATATTAACAACTTGCGTAATCTGCTTCTGGATGTCCTTACTTCCCTGTGTAAAATAGCCTTTCTGCTTAAGATCAGACTGGGCAGCGGCAATATTTTTTTCGTTGGTACCGTCTTTAATGTGGGCATAGACATAGACATACTTGCCATAATTAGTCATACCTTTTGTGGTGTAGTCATAGACTTCGCGCGCATCTTTAGCCGAAAAAAGTACTGGTAGTGCACCAAAGCTAATGCTGGTTGCTGCCTTTTTTGTGACTGCTACAACGGTATACGAAACGTCTTTGCTGGGCGGTACCACGGCATTTAAGTCGCTACCCCGCTGAATAAAAGCAAGCAGATCCTCGGCTGTTGACTGCCCAAAAGGTTGCTGGACATGAAGTTTAACTGTCTTACCAATTGCATCCTGGGCATTCTTAAAACCCAGCGTACTAATGTAGCCGTCGGGTAATGCTATAGTGCCACTTTTTATATCACCGTTTCCTGGGATGGTACCGGCCTGTATTTCAGGTTTTTGAGCAGGGTTAAAGACTTCGCCAGTAACGGTATACTTTTTCTGTCCGTCACGAGTAATATAACGAGGCGTTAACTGAAAATTTTCTCTCACATGCTCGATGTAGCTGATCTTTTTTAAGGCAGCAACGTCGGCATCAGTAACCTGCTTTATCTGAATTGTACTACCGTTACCACCAACGGTGAGCGAAGAAATTGAATCATCATACTCTTTAGGCGCCGTGTTGGGGCTGCCACTGTTACCTATTTCTTTATCTCTTCCAACAATCAGTTCTGCAGGGTCAAAGTTACTTTTTACCAGCCTATCAGTATAGCCTCTTACACCATTGCCGGCAGCTAATGTTGCCGTTAGGGTAAAACCGCCGACAGCAATAGCAAGCGATGTCAGAATGGTACGGGCTTTGGCGCTGCGTAGTGAACGGCTGCCCCTGCGAATAATATCCGTGGCTCGCATTATTTTGTCCCTTTCACGGACTCTATTTTTCCGTCTTTTATGCGTACCTGGATCTTGCAACGTGCAGCAAGGTCATGGTCATGCGTTACGATAATTAACGTACTTCCGAGTGTTTTGTTAAGATCAAAAAGTAAATCCATAATTTTATCGCCTGTTGCACTGTCTAAGTTACCCGTTGGTTCATCTGCAAAGATAAGTTTAGGCTTGTTAACAATGGCGCGCGCAATAGCGAGACGCTGCTTTTGCCCCCCCGACAAACTGTTGGCAAGCTTATCAATTTTGTCTTCCAGCTCAACTTCTTTTAACGCATCCTCTACCAGCTGGCGACGTTTGCGGCGCGGTACACCCACTATTTCGAGCGGCAGCATAACGTTTTGATAACACGTTTGGTTTGGCTCAATAAAGAATGACTGGAATATAAAGCTCATGTCGGTAAAACGGAACCTGTCAATAGCTTTGGGCTTTAAGGAGCTTAAGTCTTTCTTGTCTATGACAATCGTACCTGAGGTCACACGATCCAAGCCACTCATCACATGCATAAGTGTTGATTTGCCTGAGCCACTCTTACCAATAATAGCCACCGTCGCGCCATCAGGAATGTGCAAATTTACATCGTCGAGCGCAGTAAATATGCCTTCTTTTTTACCATATTGTTTAGTAACCCCTGTAACGTCTATCATGTAGCGCCCCGTGTTATGTCTTCCACATCATACAACACAAGCGTTATCGTTACCGCATCAAAACACAATCATTAGCAAGCGTAGACTGATTTAGAGTGCTATCAATCTGTTATTTGCTGGTATACTAATACCTTATGCTCCTCCGCGTTAACATCGAAGACAAGCTTATAGGCAATAAGCACCTGCTGCATGACTTGCAGTTTTTTGTTGATGACAACGAAAAAATTGGTGTGGTTGGCCGAAATGGCGTCGGTAAAACGACACTCTTTAACGTACTCGCCGGCACTGATACCGAATTTGAAGGCTCGATTGACCTTAAAAAAGGTCTCCGAATGATTGCAACTGCTCAAGAGCACCATAACATTGGTGAGGTGACAGCTGTGCAGTATATCTTAGACCGCCTACCCGACTATAAAAGGTTGAAAGAAATTATTGATACCTACCCAGAAACAATGGGTGACAACATGCGTAAGATTCATGAATACTCCGAAGCGTTGGAAAAGTTTGGCGATAAAGGCTACTACGATATTGAAGACCGAATTATGCAGAACTTGGCCAAGTATCAGATTGACGAGCAAAAAGCATTAATGCCAATGACGGGATTAAGCGGTGGCCAAAAGCGATTTGTAGAACTCATTTTGGTACAGTTTTCTGAGCCAGACCTGGCTTTAATCGATGAACCGACAAACCATATGGACTATATTGCTAAGAAAGCGTTTATAGAGTGGCTTGAGGCTGCAAAGCATGCTTGCTTGATCATTACCCACGACCGCGATGTACTCGAAAAAGTTGACCGCATTATTGATCTTAAGGATAAAAAAGCCTTTGGCTACAAAGGCAACTACAGTGCATATTTAAAACAAAATACGACCAACACTACCAACCAACTACAAAGTTACGAAATTGCTCAAAAAACTATGGCGAACGTACGCAGCCAAATTGCCTACGCCATTGCCCGCGCGCCTGGTTATGCCGGTAAATCTGCCAATAACCCGTTTATTGTTATGCGCGACCGTTTACAAAAACAGCTTAAAGAACTGGAAGCTGCAAACCCCAAGCCGAGCTTTTGGATCGACCAAGAATCGGCTGCAGCGCTTAACCCTAAGACCACTGCCAACTACGAGAAATTTAAGGCCAAAAATATTAAGATCGATAAACAAACCGAGGGTGAACGTGCGACAACCCTGCTTACACTGAACGGCGTGCAACTTGGCTACGATACTAACCCGCTCTTTGCACCGGTTAGCTTTGCTCTGCAATCCGCTGAGCGCTTGCATATTATTGGGCGTAACGGAGCTGGTAAAACCACATTGGTGCGTGCTATTGCCAATGGCGTTCGAGGCGAAAAAATTCCAACACTTTTAAAGGGCACCATAACGCCTGGGCATCACATTCGTCTTAATATGTACGAGCAAGAAATGGGTGACAAACTTCTCGACCTAACCCTGTATGAAGCTATCGAGAGCATTTACAGGGACTTTGACTTAGCCATTAACCCACAGCATATTATGCGCAGTATGGGTGACTACTTGTTTGAACCTGCCGTTGATTCACAAATATTGGTCAAGAACCTCAGCGGAGGCCAAAAAGCCCGTTTACAGCTTATTAGAATGCTTATCAACAAGCCCAACCTACTTATTTTGGATGAGCCAACCAACCACCTTGACCTCCCGAGTATCGAAGAACTAGAAAATGCCCTCAAACCCTACCACGGTGCCATTATTTATATCTCTCATGACAGCTACTTTGCCCGCAACTTAGGCGGCAAAGAACTCAAAATTGGTAAGTAGCCTACACAGGCATTAGACGCTTTAAAATGTCTGCCGTTACTAGTAGGCTTTCGATTTGGTGCGTACGCATACCCTGTAGCGAGGGGTTGAAGTCTATTTTGTCGTAAAGTGCCATTATCCAAAAGCCAAGAATCCAGGCGAGCGATGCAAGGTCTAAATTCTCTTGAAAATGCCCAACCACATCAAGCCCTGATTTTTGCACGTTTATAAGCATGCCATTTATATCGAATGTTGCGTTCCCCAAGCTTGCCCAGTTCCAGTCAACAAGTACGCCCCTGTCTTCGTTTTCATTGTATGCAAAGTTATCACTGCGAGCATCAAAATGTACTAAATCATTCCCTTGCCACGGATCATGTGCAGCAAGTTCAGTACATCTTTTTACAAATACCTCATCGTGCAAGAGTTCTTGTAGCTTTTTATGTGACCCGGGATAAGATTTCTCCACCCACTTATAGGTATCAACTGTATAGTCATGTACCTGCCAGGGATTTGGGCCAAAGTGATCATTTTTTGCAAAATACCCAGATATTTGACTCGATAATTTAGCCAGATTTTTCATACACGTGATTGCGGCAACTACTTTTTTATGGGTCCATGTATCAGACCAGTCCCATGACGACAGGTCATCAAGGGCCAGACCGTCCGTTCCGCTGCAGAGCATTTTAGGCGCGCATTTGTCACCGTGTTCGTTAAGCCATTCGTACGCGTATATCTCTTTTTCAAGCCAGGCTTGGGTCATGTCATCAACGGCCATCTTTATAAACACCGTTTGTCCACTCGGCAATGTTACGACTCCACGCTTAGCCTTCGTAAATCCGCCAGTAACAGGCTTTATGCCGTTTTCGGCAGCCTTTTTTACATCTTGCCAGTTCATACTAAAACTTTACATCTGGGTATATGGCCTTAGTAACATTGTCGTATTCGGTTTTGAGCTGTGGGAACGGCACACCTTCGCGCGCAGTGACACCTTCAAAGATCCAAAAGACGCGCTCACTAAATCCAAGACCACAAGTCGGCGGCATACCGTATTCGAGCATTTCGACGTAGTCGATGTCGAGCATCATCGCTTCGTCGTCACCCGCGTCACGCATGCCCTGCTGTTCCAAAAATCGGTTGAGTTGGTCAACGGGGTCATTAAGCTCACTAAATAAGTTGCACAGCTCGCTACCAGCAATAACCGCCTGAGCACGCTGCGTAAAGTTCGGGTCTTCGTCGTTTGACTTACTTAATGGAGATATAAAGGCTGGCGTGTTAATAAGCCAGACAGGCCCCACCACATCCTTGCGGATATTCTTCCAGAGTTTATCGATACCACGTGGAATATTTTCGGTCTTTTCGATCTCCAGTTTATGTTTTTTAAGCTCAGACTGAATCTGTGCAATCGTGCAGTTAAAAATATCAATGTCGTAATGGTCTTTTATGACGGTAGCGTAGTCCCATTGCTCCCATTTTTTCGTCATATCGACTTCTTTGCCGCCAACCTTAAAATGTAATGTTCCAAATGTTTTTTCTAAAATCGTGCGGAACATGTCTTCCATGAGCGCCATGCCGTCTTGCCAGTCGGCATATGCCCAATACCATTCCATAGCTACGTGCTCTGGTAAATGCTCGTCTGAGTAGTTTTCGTTTCTAAACCTCGGACCAATGTCGTAGACTTTTTCAAAGCCCGCACCAATAAGCCTTTTTAGCGGCAACTCATGGGAGATACGAAGGTAAAAGTCTTGGTCCAATGCATCCATGTGCGTCACGAAAGGGTTGGCGTCCGCTCCACCGGTGGTATGTTCAAGCACAGGAATATTGACCTCTAAAAAGCCTTTTTCGTTCATGAAGTCACGTGTAGCTTGCCAGAATTTACTTCTGCGGATAAACCGCTGTCGCACACCTGGGTTGACGTTCATGTCGACATAGCGCCTACGCATACGCTGCTCAATGTCGGTAAAGCCTTCTTGCTCACTTGGCATAGGACGAAGCGACTTGGTAAGAATACGAAGAATCTGTACATGAACAGATAATTCACCAGTCTTTGTTCTGATAACTGGCCCTGAGGCTTCAATAAAGTCGCCAGAATCTAGCAACGGAAGTTCGCTTGGCAAATTAAGCTCGCTATTTTTACGATTAGGCGCGGCTTTGCTTTCGTCCTGCTGAATAAAAAGCTGTAGATTACTCGAGCCATCGTCGCCAATCACCACAAAGGCAATTTTGCCAAATTTTCGAATAGACTTGATGCGACCCACCGCTGTAACTGTCTTGCCTTCAAGCGCATCAAAACTCGTTGTTATAGTTTCGATATCGTGCGTACGATTAGCTTTGGCCGGGTATGGGTTAACGCCAAGTTTTTTAAGCTCATCTAATTTGCGTAAACGCTCGTTTCGAAAGTCTTGTAGTGTTGCCATATACGCTTAATTATACAACAGATGCAGTTAGGAGATGTCGGCAATTTTGTAGGTTGTAGTGTCGGCCGGTGTTTTGATTTCGACTTCATCACCTTCTTTTTTACCAAGCAAAGCTTTGCCAATCGGCGACTCGTCAGAAATTTTGTGGTTTAGTGGGTCGGCTTCAACTGTGCCGACGACCTGAAATTCTTTGGTGGCACCATCGGGACTTTTAAGCTTTACGCTTGAGCCAAGCTGAACTTTACTGTCACCTTTTGGCGCTTTTATAATTTCGGAGTTTTGGAGAATGTTTTCGATTTCTTCAATACGACCCTCTTGGCGGCCTTGTTCTTCTTTAGCTTCGTGATATTCGGCATTTTCTGCAAGATCACCTTGTGAGCGTGCAGTCGCAATAGCCTCAGCGAGTTGTGTGCGGTGGCTAATTAACTCGGCTAACTCGGCACTGAGCTCGGTGTGACCTTCCTGGGTCAAGTGAAATTGTTTTTTCATGTGGTTTATTCCTTTATTTGTCAATCGGAAAGGGTTAAAAAATACTGGCTCAATCAATAGTTGCCAGAATAATTACAGTATATCAATTATACTGCAGAATCCTGCAATAGTTTTTTAAATTCGTCTGTCGACATAAGTTCGTTTTCTGTTGAAGTACGCTTTTTAACTTCAATTTTACCGAGCTCAAGTGTCTTATTACTCACGACAATTCGATATGGCATGCCCAGCAAATCGGCATCGGCAAATTTATCACCTGGGCGGGTATCGCGGTCGTCGTAGAGCACACTTATACCACTTGCCTGCAAATCTGCATACAGTTTGTCGGCAGCTTTTGTAACGGATCCGTCTTGGCCAAGTGGGGCTAAGTACACCTTGTATGGTGCAATATTTACTGGCCAAACTAGGCCTTTTTCGTCCCCCAATAGCTCTGTAATAACTCCTACGAGCCGTGATGGCCCAATTCCGTAACAACCCATGAGCACATTTTGATCAGTGTCATTTTCGTCAACAAATGTCAGACCGAGTGGCTTGGAGAATTTATCTTTAAGCGTAAATATGTTACCGACTTCACATGCTTTGACTTCTTCGAGGTCGGCCCTGTTCAGGCCAAGGTCTTGAAGTACCTCATCGGTATTGACCTCTTCGTTGATGGCGATCATTTTTTTACGATCAAGATAAATCGTGTCCTCGCCCGCTTCACAGACTGTTTGGAACTCATGGCTGAATTGGCTAAACATACCACCGCTTGCGAATGTTATGAATGTTTGATCGCCTATGCCGAGACGGCTATATACCTGGTGATATGCTTGTTTGATCTTTTCGTACAGCTCTTCGTGCTCGGCTTCTGTACGGGCGAAGCTATAGAGGTCTTTCATTAAGAACTCGCGGCCACGCATGACACCGCTCTTGGCACGGATTTCGTTGCGGAACTTTGTTTGAATCTGATATGCCAAAACAGGCAAATCTTTATACGAGTTTATGAACGGCTTAATAGCCCGTGTAATCGGCTCTTCGTGTGTTGGTGCAAGCCCTAATTCTGTTTCACTCTTTAATTTCGTCTTAAACCAGACATCTACTTTTTCATCGTCCCAACGGTCAGTTAACTTCCAAATTTCTGGGTCCTGAAGAGTTGTAAGCTTCATTTCTTGGCCACCAATTGCGTCCATTTCCTCTCGAATAACCTGGCTGATGTTTTCTAATACTTTAAGACCAAGTGGCAAAAAGGTGTATGCGCCAGCCATTTCTTTGTGTACATAACCTGCGCGGATGAGCAACTGCGCGTTTTTGCTGACTTCGTCCGCAGGAGCTTCTTTTTTAGTTTTGGTGAAAAGTTGTGAAACTCTCATAATATGTCCCGTTTCTCTCTGTTAATCTAATGATTTTTGCAATATGTGAAAGGTACGTGAAAGGTTATAGATACCGCACGGGAGGCATACGAAAAGAAAGCACCTTTAAAATAATCATATGGCTATTGTACCCTGCTAGCCCCACTCTGTAAAACTCTAAAACCTGGCGTGGAAGAGTGCAAGGAACGCCACGCCATTTTTGAGCGCATGCAAGAAAATGCCCGGCCACAAGCTGCTCGTTTTTTCACGTAAGACACAAAGTACTACCGACAAAGTAAAGGTATCGAGCGCAGCCACCCATAGCAGTGGCGCTCCATTGCCAAACTGTAGATGTGCGATGCCAAACAATATGCTGGTTAATATAATTGCGTAACGGGTACGTAACTTACGGCGTAAGCTTGTAAACAAATAACCGCGGAACATGATTTCCTCAGCTATAGGCGGCAAAATAACCAATGAAGCAAAAACATAATACAGTTGCCTGCCACTCGCACTGTTAAAGCCTATCTTTTGCTCTTGGGTGATGTTAATAAGGCTACTAAAGTGCCCGGCAATGACAATAATAATGTAATAACAGACAAAATACACAACATAGCCACTGAGCGCATATGCAATGTCCGTGAGCGCTGGCCGCACGAGTCCGATTTTTTCTTTGGTAACACGCGCTCGCTTCAATAGCCATAACACCAACCACACAGCAAATACTTCGGCTAGCATTATGTATAAAAACTGGGCTATAACAGAATTGGCAAGCCAGTCAGAGCCTTGGTCGGCAGTCCAGTTTTTAAGCGCCGGATAAATGGCTATTAAAATGCCCGCCCCTATTTGGCTCGCAAAAAAAACAATAATTATAAATATGGCACTAGTGAGCGGGTCGTGTTTATAAAAAGGCCGTTTGCTTTTTTTGTCTAAGGGTTGTTCGGCAAAACCTGGTTTTACCTTTTTTATTGGCTTAGGCTCTTTGGCTGAGCTCATGTTAAAACTTTTCTTAAACATCTAAATAGTATACCTCACCTTTGCATGAGGCTAGAAAAACCTTCTGATGTCCACGACTGTTATGACTACAAACAAAAGCATCAGTACCGCAAAACCCGTGCCATGGATCCGTTCTTCGGTTTTTTGTCTGAGTTCTTTGCGGCGGGCGCGGTAGAGTAGCATCACAAACAAACGGCCGCCATCGAGCGCTGGGATCGGCAGGACGTTCATGATTGCGAGTGTGAGCGACAAGATTGCAATCACAAACACCACAAGTCCAAAGCCTTGCTTGGATATCTGATAGAGCACCGTGAAGATTCCAACTGGCCCCGAGACTTGGCTGCCTGCCTGCTCTTGACCGGCCTGGCGGGCTATCTTATTACCGGTAAAGAAACCAGCTGTCAGAGATCCAAGACCCTTGACGGCTTTGCCTAGACCCTGAAACGTAGCCACCGTGAAGTCTTTCATGACACCAACAGATACGACTGGTGCTGACCATGTTGAGCGACGGATCTGCATACCACTTTCGGCCGAGTACGGTGCTACACCGAGGTGTGGCGAGGTAGTATTAAGCTTGATGTCTTTAGTAGCTAGCGCATTCCCGCGCTTGGTTACAACCGCTACCGTCTTGCCCGATTCTTGGTTAGTGGTAGTGCTCAACGTTGCAGGTTTATCAATTTTGACGCCGTTGATTGAAACTATCTGGTCGTCGGCCTTAAGACCAGCAACCGCTGCAGGTGAATCTTTAACAATATAGTCAATTTTTACAACACCTTTGTTATCGACTTCTTTGACAATCTTTGTATCACTTGCCACCGTAAACTGTTTATCTAACAGCTTTGGCATGCCACTAAGCGCCACCAGCGTAAACAATACAAAGGCTGCAATAAGGTTCATGACAACACCGGCCATCATGATTTTTGACTTTGCCCAGGTTGTTGCGGCGCCAAAGGTGCCTTTTTCGGTGTCGTTATCATGCTCGCCTTTGAGCTTTACAAAGCCGCCAAGTGGCAACCAGTTTAAAGAGTAGGTCGTGCCCTTACGCCTTGCGAGGATCTTAGCACGCGGTGGAAAACCAAGGCCAAATTCTTCGACTTCAACGCCATTACGACGCGCCAATATAAAGTGTCCAAATTCATGAAATATAACTAGGCCAATAAACATGAGGAGGCCGATAATAAAATACAGTAATGCCATGTAGATCCTAGTATAAAGGTTAACAGTGGCTGGTGCCAATCCTTTGAATAAAAAAGACCCTGACGGCTTCGTACGATAGCTTAAAATTGCTGTTCTTCCGAGCAGAACAATTGAGCCGTACTAAAGTACTGTGAGATTGAGCTGTCGAAGGAAAACAGTAATTTTGGGCATTGTACGCAGCCGTCAGACCTTCATGACTTCGGCTTCTTTAGTCGACGTCATTGCTTCAACGCGGGCCTTTTGCTTGTTCATCATGTCCTCAATCTGGTTGCTGAGGCGCTTTGCTTCGTCTTCACTTACGGCTTTATCTTTTTTAGCCGCGTCTATGCCGTCCATCGCGTCGTGGCGGACACCACGCATCGTTATCATACATTCCTCTACTTTACCGCCCAGTTGCTTTGCGATTTCTTTACGACGCTCTTCGGTAAGAGCTGGGATTGGCACGCGTACAACACGGCCGTCGTCACTTGGATTAAGCCCCAAGGATGGATTATCGCGGATTGCAGCTGCAATAGCCTGGATGTTGCCAGGGTCAAAAGGAGTAATTTGGAGCAGCTGGGCTTCGGGAGCCGTTACGTTTCCAACCTGAATAATAGGCATTGGGGTGCCGTATGCCATTACAACAACACTGTCAAGCATGCCAGGGTGTGCGCGGCCGGTACGGATCTTTTTCATTTCATCTTCAAAGTGCTCTACGGCTTTTTTAAATCTTGCCTCTGATTCGCTGATAATTTGTGATGGTTGCATAAAACTCCTCTTATGTACCATGCTAGTATACAACTTCTACACAGTGTTTAAAAATCACGGTAGGTTTGATCATCACGCTTGCCGGCAAACAAAATATCAGATGAATCAGAACCAGTTGGCTGAAAAATAATCCTGTAGTTATAGCCAGTCAGGCGCGGTCAAAAAGACATGTTTTGATTTGGAATGGCTTGATGTATTTAGGCGACTTCGCCGAGGGCGATGCGTGAAAATTTGCGGACAAGGACATTTTCGCCAAGGCGTGCACCGTGCTCTTTGACTAATTGCCCAACGGTAATGTCTGGGTTCTTAACAAATGGCTGCTCCAAGAGACACTTTTCGGCAAAGTACTTCTTAAGCATGCCGGCAACAATGTTTTCAATCATGTTGTCGGGCTTGCCATCAGCCTTAGCTTTTTCAGTGAACTCTTTTTTGGCAGCTTCTTGGACGTCGGCTGGAATCGCGTCCATAGACACAAATTCTGGGTTGCTGGCAGCAATGTGCATTGCAACGTCCTTAACAAGGTCGGTAAAGATTTCGTTGCGGGCCACAAAGTCGGTTTCGCAGTTGATCTCGACCAAAACGCCAATACGGCCGTCGTGGTTGTAGGTCCCGACAAGTCCGGCGCGGGCTTCGCGCTCGCCGCGCTTGTCGGCCTTGGTCATACCTTTTTTGCGCA
>JAYTXD010000012.1:0-10571 GCA_043743105.1 Candidatus Saccharimonadota bacterium
ATCAGGTATTTTATTGGTACCTGTTTGGTGACGTAAATCAGCCCATGCACGTAATTCGTTTAGGGGGTTTTGTGAAGCTTCGAGTATTTTCCAGGTAAAATTGCCTTCAGTGCGGTAATGTTTAGACAATATCATCAGCTTAAATGCTTCAAGATCAAATCCTTTATTCTGTACGTCTTGAAGCGTATATATGTTTCCGAGTGACTTGCTCATTTTTGTACCATCAACTTTAATGTGATTGGCATGTATCCATGTGCGGGCAAACGGTTTGCCCGTTAGCGCTTCGGTTTGAGCAATTTCGTTTGTGTGATGCACGGGGATATGGTCAATACCTCCAGTGTGTATGTCTATCGTATCTCCTAGTAGTTCACGCGCCATTACGGAGCATTCAAGGTGCCATCCAGGGAACCCATTCCCCCACGGGCTCTCCCACTCCATATCACGTTTTTCGTGTTCCGTAGAAAATTTCCATAATGCAAAGTCAGTCGGATTCTTCTTGCCCGTGCTTTCAACCCTTGCGCCAAATCGCAAGCCTTCTATATCGATTCGTGCAAGCTTTCCATAGTCATCCAGCTTACTCGTATCAAAATACACACCGTCCTTAACAGTATAGGTAAAGCCTTTACTTTCAAGCTCTACGACAAATGCTATTTGTTGGGGTATATATTTGGTAGCGCGGGGCATGTGGGTTGGACGCAGTAATCCTAGTTGGTTGTATGCTTCATCATCAGCAATTTTTATGTATTTTTCGGCAACTTGCCAAGCGGTTGTACCTTCTTTGAGTGCACTTTTAAGCATTTTGTCTTCGCCGCTATCTTCATCACTTGTTAGGTGGCCGACATCGGTAATGTTTTGTACGCGAGTTACATCATAATTGTTAGCTATTAATACACGTTCGAGTATATCCCAATAAATATAGACTACCCAGTTGCCAATGTGCGGCGGACTATAAACAGTTATTCCACAAGTGTATAGTTTTACTTTCTTGCCATCTTGCGGCACAAATGTGTCGGCTGTTCTTGTCATTGTGTTATAAAGTTTCATGCTACGCCTCTGTACCCAAGGCTATTAAGAGGTTTGACGCAAATGCGATGCAGTCATTTTTAACTTCTTGTAATGTTTTGCCTTCAATTTTAAAACCAGCAGCATAAGCGTGGCCTCCACCCCCAAAGTGTTTTGCGAGTTCAGCTGCAATAGGAGCAGCCGTATTGCAGCGAATAGCAGCAGTAATCCGACCATTATCATAACTTTTTATGACGATGCTAGTTTTTACGTTTTCTGTTTGGAGGAGGTCATTTTGTATTAGTGGAGCTGGATTGTAGAGTGGGCTAAATTCGGTAATTTCTTCTTGGGGAATAATAACGGTTGCAAGTGCTCCATTGGCATTAAACTCAGCGCGAGCAATGAGTTCGGCTTTATAGCGAAAAATTTTTACTGGCATCTTGGTTAATGCTCGGCGGAGTTCCTCGAGCTTTGGACGATTAACGCCCGCATCAACCAGCTCTGCCATGACGCGGTAGGTATCTGAGGTAGTACTTTCGCTCGCAAGCCCAAGGCTATCGGCGAGAATTGAGCTCATAATATATTCCTGGGCTGGAATTCCAAGCGGCCATCCAAGCTCTTTAGCTAGGCCGTATATCAGTTCACCTGTTGATACTTTTGAACTATCATTTATGACAGTCGTAGCATATGGTATGTCACATAGTACATTGGCATGATGATCGAGTACAATGCATGGCTTATTGACGATCAATGAACGCTGTGCGGAGTTGTCGAGCTTTTCTAGCAACGTAATAGTGCTCGTATCAACAATAATGCTCAGGTCAAACTTTATTGGCAGTTCCTTCTCTACTCTATCCCAGCCAGACATATATTTTAGATAGTTGGGAATATCAAGCGCGCAGTATAAGAACGGCTTTTTACCAGCGTCACCAAGCATACTTTCGAGAGCTAGTGCACTTCCCAAAGAGTCGGCATCAGGGTTGTCGGCCTGGATAATGACAATCCGTTGAGCTGAGTCGACCAACGACTTAATCTTGCTTATTTCTTCCATATAGCACTATTGTACGTGTTTAAAGATTGTTATCAAAGGGGCTACATTGCCTGACGATCTTCAATGGCGCGCGTAAGGGTCAGTTGGTCTGCGTACTCGATATCGAGCCCCACTGATAGCCCTCTGGCGAGGCGTGACATCTTAACATCTGTACCGGCAAGTTCTTTTTGAATGTATAGTGCTGTACTTTCGCCCTCCACACTGGCACTGGTAGCAAGAATAATCTCTACAACATGATCTTCCTCGACGCGTTTTAGAAGTTCTTTGATGTGCAAATTTTCGGGTCCTATGCCATCAATTGGCGAAACCAGGCCGCCGAGCACATGGTATGTCCCCTTAAAATGAGCCGTTTTCTCGATTGCCACAATATCGAATGGTTCGGCTACTACCGCAATAAGTTTTTTATCGCGTTCTGGGTCGGTATAGAGCGGTGATAGCTCCTGGCCCTTCTTGACTAGCGCAAACGTTTTTTGGCAGTAGCCAATACCATCGTGCAGTTTATCGAGTGAGCGTCCGAGGGCGTGCGCTTTTGACTGATCTGCGCGCAGCAAATAGTAAGCGTAACGCTCAGCTGTACGTGGGCCAACGCCTGGTAGCTTCCCAAGATCATCTATGACATTCTGCAACGCCGCAGGAAGTAAGCCCATGCCGTCTTTAGAGTCCGAGGCTGCTAAGCGCACCCATCATAGGCTGCATTTTGTCGGCAGCTAGCTTTTGGCTGGCGGAGATGGCTTCTTTTACGGCATCTTCAACCCAGCGTTCGAGTTGGCCTATATCTTCAAGATCAACAAATTCTGGATCAATGTGAATTTTCTTGAGTTTTTGTTCGCCACTAATTTCAACCTTAACAGCTCCATCCCCTGCTTCAACGATAATAACTTCTTTTTGTAACTCTTTTTGCAATTTTTTAACTTGCATCAACATTTTGGCCTGGTCAAATCGGCTCATCGGCAATACTCCTTAATAAGTACTTACTAGTATATCAAAATTACCTGAGGTTAAACACCGACCTAGTAGCTTGATTATGCGGCCAGGCAATAAAGTAACGACGAGCCTGGAAATTAACCGAAATTATCACCGCAACAGCTATTACGCCAATAGACAGTCCTTTGGCAAGAGGATTGAATGGGAATATATTCTGCCAATCATCCAGTAGCGTGCCAATGCCGATCGCAATACAAAAATACACAAACGGAAGTAGGATAAAGCTGTTCTCATAATTTCCGCTTATCGCCGTAAAAACTGCAGTAATGACAAAAATAGCTAGCAGCAAGACAAGGCGGTTTAGCTTGTACCGTTTTACTAATGTGTAGCAACCAATAATAAACATAAAACTAGCAAATATATCGAGCATGGGCTGGCGGCCAAGGCGATATAGCGAGTTTATTGGTGCGGCGATAAAAATACCATATGGCACTGCCGCCAAACTCTTTAAGAAGCTAACAATTGTGGGTAGATTAGCTGGAAGACCAAAATATTCACGCCATAGGCTTGGATCGCGCGCAAAACCATATATGAGCGGGACTAGTAGTAATATCATTATGCCAAGGCTTGCTCCTAGAATATACGGCTTAGGCGTCTTAAAGTTGTGCTTAATTGAATTAAACTGCCATAACGCACCTGCCACAATAAAATAAATCATCCCAGGTACGTATAACGACAGTGCAACCACAACCGCAGTAATTAAAACAGATCGAATTTTGTGAATATTAAAGCGCAAGTGGTAGCCGCAGGATAAGAGCGCTAACAACACGAGTAGCAAAATATTTGGTGTTGCCATCCGCCCATATGTCAGGAGGCTCGTTGAATTAGCAAACATAATTGCTGCTAACAATGCCGCATATCGTGAACAGAAATGACGCACCACCATGTAAAACAGTATTATGGCTAGGCCTGCAACGGCCCCACTAACAAGACGCTCGCTAGAAATTTTGTTATGTACTTTGCGCGCAAGGTAACGAGCGGTTTTGTAAGGCGCGTTTACGGGGTCTTTTAGAATGATATTAATGCTTTGACTACTGGTTTGGCCAGCAATTTCAGGAGCGCTTGATCCTGGTACTAAAGTTCCTATCTGATATACGAAAAGACCTAATATAATAGCTATACTCAATAAAATTAGCCCTGCTGGCTGCCACATGGTGACGATATACTTCCACACTCGTTTCATTAGAACTAGTATAGCATTTTTTCCAAACCGCTTAGTTTATACACTGGCTTACGTAAAATGGCGTGCCGATCTGGGACTAATTCGGCTGCGGTAAAAACTGTTTTATTAGCTGGAGGCGTATGTATTAGATACGGTGATAGGTAAAAACTGTTTTTTACCCAGTCGAGCAGTGTCAGGTCAGCTCGGTAGTCTGCGTAAGCCCGAGTAAAAGTGCAATTATGACTCAAATGGCTGCGAGTGCTTATTGTCGATACTAAAGAAGCGTTGTTTTTCGCGGTCAAAGTACAAATCAACATCACCGGTAGGTCCGTTACGATGCTTCTTAATTAGGATTTTAGCGATATTTTTGTTTTCGGTTTCAGGATTATAGTATTCTTCTCGGTAAATAAATGCTACGACGTCGGCGTCCTGCTCGATAGACCCCGATTCGCGAAGATCGGCAAGCTGTGGAATCTGCGGGCTACGGTTTTCGACAGAACGGCTCAACTGACTCAGCGCAATAACGGGGACTTTTAGCTCGCGAGCAATGCCTTTAAGCCCCCGTGAGATCTCTGAAATTTCTTGCACACGGTTATCACTGTTCCCAAACTTTGAGCCACCACTCATAAGTTGTAGGTAGTCTACAATAATAAGCCCCAAAGGACGTTGATGCGCCTCACGGCGAGCCTTGGTACGCATATCACTAACAGTTATACTTGGGCTATCATCAATAAAAATCTGTGCTTCACTGAGTGTCCCCATAGCTTGGCCAATCTTTTCGAAGTCAGAGTCGGTTAAGTTACCAGTACGAAGGTTCCAGGCGTTGACTCCTGCTTCGGCAGCTAGCATACGATCTACGAGCTGTTCTTTGCTCATTTCTAGCGAAAATAGCAGTACGGGTAGCTCTGACTTAACGGCTACGTTATGAGCAAGGTTTAATGCTAAGGCAGTCTTACCCATTGAAGGACGTGCTGCAAGGATGATGAGATCTGATGGTTGAAAGCCAGCCAAGACATTGTCGAGATCTCGATAACCAGTCGAAACTCCGCGTAGTTTGCCTTTGTCTTTGTGTAGTTCGTCTAAGCGGTCAAAACTAGCACTTAAGATGGTCTCGATGCTACTAAGGTCTTGCTTAACATGTTGCTGACTCACTTCAAATAAAGTCGTTTCAGCACCTTCGATTAATTCCTGTAGACTCTGGGCCTCGTCATATCCAAGGTTAGTAATGGCTTGGCTGGCCTTAATGAGCCTACGGCGCATCGCTTTTTGCGAAATAATATCAGCGTAACGATCGGCGTGCGCGGCAGTTGGAACAAAGTTCGTTAGTTCTGTTAGGTATGAGGCTCCACCAACAATATCGAGCATGCCGGTGTTTTTTAGTTGGTCTGAAAGCGTTAGTACATCAATTGGACTGTGCTTTTCATAGAGCGCTAAAGCGGCTTCATAAATGCGAGCATGCCGTTCGTCATAAAAATCGCGCGAGCTTATTAGGTCAGCCACTTTAACAATGGCATCGCTATCAATCAGCAGCGCCCCTAAGAGGCTTGCCTCTGCTTCAGTATTTTGTGGTGGAACAACCGCATTCTGAGGATTCATGTTAGCTTTCTAAAACCTCTCCGCCACCAAAAATAGAAGTGATGGCGCCAAGGTCTGGCGCTGCTTGTGGCTCGTGGATCTCTAAAACTGGGCCAAGTTGTGTTGAAGATAGATCGGGGGTTTGATCTTTTAGCGTTTTATCTTGCAGCGCTTTTATAATGACATCTCGTCCGGTGAGGTTTTTAACGGCTTTTTGTATTACAAGGTTAATCTGAGCGTCAGCAATCTTTTTGGTATGAAGCCCAAAGGCAAAACGCAGCAGGAGTGTGTCGCCTTCTAGTAGCGGGTGTGCTAGACGCAGGACGCCGTACAGGGTATTGTTATGTTTTTTGATGTCACTCACCAATTGCGGCCACCAGCCCGATATATCATCGGCGTCAGAAAGTATATTAACCGGCTCAGCTTCTGGCTGGGTGGTCTTAACGGTGGTTTCAGCAATTGCTTCTGGTAGTTCTTTTGCCTTGATTGCATCCGCTTGCCTTAATTTTATGGATTCTTCGGCAGGTTCCTGGCTTACAAGAGATATCGGATGAATAGCCACGTCTGCGGTTGCCTCAAAAGTTACCGCATTACTATTAAATAGTGCTATTTCAAGCGACATGCCTGGGTATTGGCTTGCAGTTACGTCTAATAAGTCACCAAGTAACTTGGTATATTGGAGAGTCATATTAGGTTGTCCATGCTGCAAAAGTCTACTTCGCAATAGACCTGCAATCTGTTTGGCTATTTGGGCAGGTGCAATACCACGCTCTGTAAAGCCATTGAGTGCAGCAACAATATCGGCTGGCGTCGCGCTAAGTGTTGCTTCAATCAAGCCTTCTATAGCTTCTTTTGGTGCGATACCGATGAGTTCCTCTACATCTTTGCGCTCAACCTTTTTTTTACTGTTGCCAATTTGGTCCAAAAGTCCAATAGCATCACGAAAGCTGCCACCGCCATGCTCAGCAAGGAGGGCCAGGGCATCGTCTGACACATTCATGCCTTCTTTTTGAGCAAGCTCACGTAAGTGATCAACGGCTTCACTACTTTCGATTGCCTTAAAAGTAAAGCGCTGGGTACGGCTAATAATGGTCTCAGGCAGTTTGTGCGCTTCTGTTGTAGCTAAGATAAAAATAACATGAGCTGGCGGTTCTTCAAGCGTTTTTAGGAGAGCATTAAAGGCTTCTTTAGTTAACATATGGACTTCGTCGATAATATAGACCTTATACTTGGCGCTGGTTGGAGCAATGTGTACCTTGTCGCGAAGATCTCTAATTTCGTCTATGCGCCTGTTACTCGCGGCGTCAATTTCTATAATATCGAGGTGAATCGACTCGTCAGTGTATGGCAAGTCATTAACCTCATGAGCCAGAATACGTGCAACAGATGTTTTGCCTACTCCGCGAGGGCCTGTAAATAAATAAGCATGGCTAATCTTACCAGCTTTAATGGCGCGAGCCAGGGTATCGGTAATATGCTTCTGCCCGACAATTTCTGTTAATGATTTAGACCGATATTTTCGGTATAGCGCTTGTCCCAAGATACTCCCCTCTTCTGTGCCAATCAAGTATACGTTACTTATATAGCCCCCACAAAGTGACCTGGGCATAAGTTTGTTCATAAAGGTGTTGATAACTCACGTAAGCATTTTAAAATTTGGATAGTAAGGCGCACTGAAGGATGATTATTTGTTTCGCACCTCACTTTAAGTAGTATCTTATTTTATGGCCTAAACTGGACTTCCGCAAAATCGCTCGTTCCCAGGGTAAATATGGCCGAGTGAGCTTTGCGTAAGTCCAGTTAAGCTTGCGAGGAACGCGCCTGCTTGCCTGTCTGTAGTTTGCCGGTCACCAAGATCGGGTTTATAAAATAATACCTGACATATAAGGCTAGAGAGCTGCTTCAAGGGCGGCCCACTCGGCGGTACCCTCTTCCGGAACATTGACGCTAACTTGGTCGCCTGGCTTAGCCTTAAAGTAGGTAACTGATGCCAATAAAACTCTATATTCTTGAGCCCCTACCGTTACGACGTAGTGACCGTCTTTTTGGGTTAGAACCCCTACGATTTGCTTACGTGGGATTGGTCCGATTTGCTTGTATAAAAATGCGCCATCTTCGGTAATGGTTAGCTTAAGGATATCTCCTTGGACGAGCTTAGACTTGCTGGCGTAGTTTGCTGGTACTGGATATGTCTTGGCGTCACTACCAACCATGTTTTGACCATCGAAGACGCCTTCTATAACCCTGCCTATGTTGTCTTCTTTGGCCGCCATCGTCATCTCTGTTTCTTCGCCCACTATACTCATAAGCAGCTCTTTGGCTGCCGCTAAGTTCGTTTCTGCCTCTTGAATGAGTGCTCGTAAACGCTTCACCTGTTTTTCTGGTATATCTGCCATGGTGTTTCGGTATTAATCCTCAAGTGTTTATTTTTTCTCCTACACTTATGCTAAAAATACCACGATTATTCTGGCAAGTCAAAGAAACTATGCAAAAATCTGTGGAAAAATAAAAGAGACCACTCTACATGTAGGGTGGTCTCTTTCTGTTGAAACGCTAAACTTAGGCGAGTTCAACAGTTGCGCCAGCGGCTTCCAAGGTTTTCTTGGCTGCTTCAGCGTCATCTTTCTTAGCTGCTTCTAAGACAGTCTTTGGAGCACCGTCAACGATAGCTTTTGCTTCACCAAGGCCAAGGCCAGTAATGTCTTTAACAGCCTTAATGACTGCAACTTTCTGTGCTCCAGCGTCCTTGAGGACAACATCGTACTCGCTCTTTGCTTCTTCTGCTGGAGCGGCGTCACCTGCGGCTGCAGGACCAGCAACAGCTACTGCTGCAGCAGGTTCGATGCCGTATTCTTCTTTTAAGATTGTACCGAGTTCGTTTACTTCCAAAACAGTAAGGTTAACCAACTGTTCTGCGAATTTCTTTAGGTCTGCCATTGTAGTAGTTCCTTCTTTAATTATGCTTTGCTCGCTTCAATAGCCTGTAGTAAGCCATGAAGGTTGCCTTTAAGACCACTCATGACACCATTCACTGGTGAGCAGAGGGTGTTGATTATACCGGCGATGAGTTGTGTCTTGCTTGGTAGTGCTGCAAGTGCTTTAACCTCGTTCACACTAATAAATTTGCCGTCGGCCGTAATGGCGCCAACAAATTGGATGCTTGGGTTAGTTTTTGCAAATGTTGCAAGCGCGCTTGCAGGAGCAACTTCGTCGGTTGCATTAAATGCGTATAGTAGTTGGCCTTTGAGGGCAGACGTGTCTACATCTTTAATGCTTTCGGTGGCTTCGATCGCCTTTATGACAAGACGGTTCTTAACCACTGATACCTTGGTGCCGTTTGCCTTAGCATCCTTGCGGAGTGCCTGTATCGCTTTAACGGTTGTACCCTGGTACTGTGCAACGACAGTCATCTTTGATGCAGCTAATAATGCGGCTACTTCGGCGACAACTTCGTCTTTCTTTACTTTTGTTAAAGCCATGTATATTCCTTTTCAGGGACTTTAGTTTGTTGCTTTTCTATTCGACCTAGATAAAAAAGCTGATTACCGGCCAATAAATAAGGCCTTTCGATTTACGAAAGACACTTTAATAAAGTCGATACGTTGATCCAGTTTGTACGTGAGTACTGATGGATGAACCTCGGTAGCCTTCTTAAATTATAATTCTATAATCGCTACTGTCTTTGGTAATCAACAATTAGTATAGTTTAACAGAGACAAATTGTCAATCTCCAAACGGTATGTCGCCCGGGAAATTAGCCCCGCTCGCATAAATATCATGACTATCCAGAGAAGCGAAATAAATTGTTGCTTGTGCTGGGGCGGTTATTTTGACAGGAATCTCCATGCATTCAGAGTTAAAACGTTTCCCTGCGGCCCCCGTCTGATTGTCGTACAGTGTGTTTCTTGTGTGTTCGTTCGGCATGATATATCTCCTTTAAATTAAATAACTTCACTGGAGTGAAGCCTTGTTTGGTGACTGGTTGGACTGCGGATCTTAGTTTGGCTTCACTCCATATGCAATACAACCTCTAGCGAGAATCACGAGATTAAGTGCCTTGGAGTTAGCGTAGTTCATCATCACTCAGAATACTCCCATACGGCTGTATGTCAACGGTCTTATTAACAAAAGTGTTGCATAATAATTATTTCTGTGCTTTAATATATTGTTGAATTATGAGTATGATGACACTGGAACAGTTAGTGAAAGCACAGCCAAAGCTTGCCGAGAGAATTGGTATTTTGCCAGAAACTCCACCTAAGCCTCTTAATGCTATCCCAAAATCTGCTTACACTCGGGGCTGCGGGCTTGTTAGGGAAAGGGTATGGACACCGGAAATTCCCCCAAGCGGCAGCTTTGTCGGTTATTTTGATGCTACAGTCCATGCTGAAGAATTGCTTGGTTTTCATGATGCGGTTGGCATCGACCTTTTGCAGGCTGATATGCCGCGTGCTGTTATAACACACCCAAAACTCGGTAGACGCATCCTAGAGCTCGAGGTTATCTATGATGAGGGCGTGCCGTTTGCATTGCAGTATAGTGTTAGTGCACTACCCGACCCTACGGGGTGCTAGCTACGACCTACCGCAAGCTTCTACGACAGCTGACTGAGCTTAAACTGCGTGTATTTTTCGGCAGCGAGACGAGTTAATTCTTCGTCTTCACCTTTGTTTACGAACAACATAGCATCGGTAAGCATCGGGTGTATTTCGGCCACTTTTTCGTGCATTTCTTTGACGAGTTTACGGTAACCTGGGTGCCCCTGCGGGCTGGTGCGGAGTTCGTGCAGGTGAAACG
>JAYTXD010000013.1:0-12447 GCA_043743105.1 Candidatus Saccharimonadota bacterium
ATTAGTGTTGTAACTTCATTTAACCAGATTGAGCAAACGAGATGTCCTTTTATGTTGTTTTTGAATCTTGAGTGGATAGATTGGGAGTGGAATGTAGGGGACCTGTTCCACGAAGGTAATGTTTATGCTATAATAGTATAGTCAGATTTTCGGCTAGTCGCCGTCTCGCAAGAGAGGGAGGAAAGTCCGGGCAGCATAGGGAAGTACTGTTGCTAACGGCAACCAAGAGAAATCTTAGGGAAAGTGCCACAGAAACGATACCGCCAACCAGCTCGTTAAGAGTGAGGGGTAAGGATGAAACGAGTGAGGTAAGAGCTCACAGCATCTTATGGTGACATAGGACGAAGGTAAACCCAGTACGTTGCAAGGAGATATGTCTCATCAAGGTTTCCCGCCGAGGCATGTTACAAGAACCGCTCGAGCTCATGAGCAATTGTGAGCCTAGATAGATGATTAGCCCCCGTCAAAAGGTACAAAACCCGGCTTATAGATTGTCTGACATAATAAAAACCGCCCCCTAAAGGAGCGGTTTTTTAGTTCTTCAATATCTCGTTATTTCTGAGCGGCTTTGACGACGGCAGTGAAGGCTGCAGGTTCGTTGACGGCTAGTTCACTCAACACTTTACGGTCAAGGGTAATACCAGCAGTTTTTAAAGCGTTTATTAGCTTAGAGTATGTCGTGTCGTTGAGGTGGGCAGCTGCATTAATGCGAGCATTCCATAACTGGCGGAAAGTACGCTTCTTGAGTTTGCGGTCGCGGGTTGCGTTCTGCATACCCTTGACGATTGCTTGGCGGCCGCGGCGGATACTGCTGCGGTTTGAAAGGGTCATGCCCTTGGTTGCTTTGCGGATTTTCTGGTGACGTTGGTGGCTGGTTACGCCTCTTTTTACGCGCATTATTAGGCTCCTATTACAAGTTTAAGGTTTTTAGCAGTCTTGCCGGTCATTTGTTTCATGCCTGCAAAGCCACGCTTGCGGCTGGCTGATTTGTGTTGCAAAAGGTGATTGCCACCAGCGTGGCGCACTAGTACTTTAGCGTTCTTTGTGATGCGCACACGCTTAGCAGTTCCTTTGTGAGTCTTGAGCTTTGGCATAACTTTTCCTTAACTTGATAATTAACTTTAACCTGTATTGTAACACCTTAGGGGGCGGTTTGTCTAATATTTATAGTGCAAATTCTTTAGATACTAAAGGTTGCAGGTTTTTCTTCGTTTGTCTCAGGCTTAACAACTGGTTTAGCGCCGGTTCCACGGATCATAAAAATAAGTTGTTTGCCGTTTAACTGGGGTGCAGAGTCAACCGCAATCGTTCCATTAAAGCTATCAATCAGCTTTTCGGCCAGCTTAAAGCCTAGTTCGCGGTGAGCGTTTTCGCGGCCACGATAAACAACGGCTATCTTTACCTTGTCGCCATTATCCAAAAATCCCTGGACTTTACGGAGCTTAACAGCCATATCATTTTCGCCAATCTTGAGCCCAAAACGCATCTGTTTTACTTCTTGTACCTTAACATTGCGCTTGTTTTTTTGGAGCTGCTTTTCGCGCTGGTAGTTGTACTTGCCGTAGTCGACAATCTTGCAAACGGGTGGGTTAGCATCAGGTGAAACCTCAACAAGGTCGAGTCCAGCATCCTGGGCAGCACGCAGAGCTTCCGAACGTGACATAACACCAAGGTTTTCACCATGTTCGTCTAGTACGCGTAATTCGTTTGCACGGATCTGCTCGTTAATACGGGTGAACTTGCTGATTAGATGCTCGCTTTCTTTAAGTTTATAACTATTTGCTAAGAATTTTAACAGAGGGAGCATTAGAGGTCAACAGAAGCACCCGTATGACTACGGGGTTTTAACGGTAAACCTCACGGCGGTGTTGGACTCGTAAAAGGAGTATCAGATTGTCGTTGACATCAAATATTACTCTATAAGGTCCTATTCGCCAGCGATAATCACCATCTTTGCTGTTTACTAGTTTTTTTGCGAACGACAGTGGGTCGTCTTGGATCAGGAAAAATTTTAGTTTAATGACGATTCGTTTTAGAATAACTCGGTCGAAAGAGCGGAGGTCTTTCTCCGCCTTACCAGATATTTCAAGTTGGTAAGCCACGGTTATGCTTCACTCCAGAGATCTCCAAATACCTCATCTGGTGTATAGGTTTTTTTGTCGGCTCGTGCCTCGGCGATACTCTTTACGTACTCTGGATTCTGCACGGCGAGCATATCCTCTAAAACGTCGATATCGATGAGTGCCGACTCAACCTTACCGCGACGTTTAACTAAAATAATATTTTTATTACCTCGAACAGCATCAAGAGCTTCAGAAAGGTTCTTACGCATATCTGATGCATCAATTGTTGTAATGCTCATAAATGTATCTCCTTGGTTAGTACGTTTAAATTGTACGTTTAGAATGTACAATTGTCAATACGCTACAAGTGAGACATGACTTCTTGGACCATTGCGTTTGAGCTGAGTGGGCGGGGGCGATATTGCAATGCTTCGGCAACATGCTTAGTGCCGACTTTATCAGAGTTATCGAGGTCGGCAATGGTACGCGCGACTTTAACGGTACGCATGTAGGCCCTTGCACTCAATTGTAGCTGTTTAGCGGCGGTATCGAGCAGCTGTTTAGCTTCTGGGGTTAGCTGTGCAGCCTGCTTGAGGGCTCTGTTGCCCAGGGATCCATTGAGTTTGGCCTGGTTACTGATACGCTCGGCTTGAACCTGGCGGGCTTTTTGGACACGGCGGGCAACAACGGCGCTCTTTTCTTCAGACTGTTTAAGGGCCAGCAGAGAAGCATGCTCAACCGACTCAACATCAACATATAAGTCAATTCGGTCCAGAATTGGGCCACTCAGCTTCTTTTCGTACTGGGCAATAACGTGCGGAGCACAGATACACTCCTTGTCAGTACCATAAAAGCCGCAGGGGCACGGGTTTTTGGTGCCAACTAATATAAAGTCGGCCGGAAAGGTCAGCGTATCTTTGGCGCGTGAGATGGTTATAACCTTATCCTCAAGTGGCTGGCGCAAGGTTTCAATGGTGCTACGGTTAAACTCTGGGAGTTCATCCAAAAATAGTACGCCGCTGTGCGCCAGACTGACTTCGCCGGGGCGCGGGTTGGAGCCGCCACCAATAACTGCCACACTGCTAGCGCTATGGTGTGGCGCACGGAAAGGGCGGATAGCAACAATCTGCTCATACTTGTTGTGGGCGAGGGAATGCAGGTGTGTCACTATCAGCATCTCGTCGCGGGTTAATGTAGGCAAAATAGACGGCAATGCTTTGGCCAGCATACTCTTGCCAGTACCTGGCGCCCCACTCAGAAGTACGTTATGTTGGCCAGCTGCAGCAATCTCAAGCGCTCGTTTAGCCTGATATTGCCCGATAATATCGCTAAAATCTAGGTCGTATTGTTGTGCTTCAACCGATTTATTCATGATGCCATCATTAGTTTCGATAACTATAAAGCTGGTGGTGGTTGCGGCAAGGTAGAGGTCCTGCAGGCTTGTAGCGGCAATAAGACTAATATTTGGGATTAGTTGCGCCTGCGCCATGTTGCCGGCAGGAATAATAAACTGGGTGACGCCGTGATCTTTGGCGGCCAGGATTTTGCCAATAATGCCGCGTACGCCACGCACCGTTCCGTCTAATCCAAGCTCTCCAAATATGACCGACTGCTCTATGACGTCACTGTGGGCAATTTGGCCGCTAGTGCACAAAATGGCAACTGCAATACTCAAATCAAAACTACTGCCGTCTTTGGGTATGTCGGCCGGGGCCAGGTTAATGGTAATGCGCTTACGAGGCAAGTTTAGCTTGCTGTTACTAAAGGCCCCGCGCAAGCGCTCGCGTGCTTCGTCGACGGCTTTATTGGCAATGCCGACAATCACAATATTGGGCAGGTTGTTGGAGATGTGGCATTCAATATCCACGAGCGTTCCGCCAAAACCATGATCGATTAAACTTCTAACCCTAACACTCATAATGCCACGCATTGTAGTCCGAGTTTTTGTAGATGCAAGCATAGGCACAAAGGAATATGGAACGGCGTAGGGTATAAAATAAAGAACCGCCAGCTTTATGCTTGGCGGATCTTGGTTTGGTGGATAATGTTGATTTTGCTTTTAAAGTTTTGCTTTTGGTGGTGATAACAGCTTGCGAGAAACTGTTATCACCGAAGTTCGTTTTTTGTTTTTGAGTACTTTATTTATTCAAGTACTGGATGTATCTTATACACACCGAAAGGGACTGTCAACATGTTTTTGCTTATATTCCTGTGCATAACTTTTGCCCTAAAATATCTAAGCAATTCCGTAGGTGATAAACCATACAAAAGTTCGGTTTTATGGTGACACATTTTGCACAAAAAAGCCCAAAATGCTACACAAAACTGTGTGTAGGCTGAGTACAACTATGGTATTTTTTGCTAACGCAAAATAATTAAAAATGCTGCCCAAGCAACCGTGGTTGTAGCTATGGCCAGTCAGGCATGGTCTAAAAGACATGGCTTCTGCGTAACGCGTAGCATGCGCAGTACGCTGCATGCGCGTGAGCCCGAGTATAACGTATTTATGTGTCGTGGGCTGGCTTGCTGGGCTGGCCGCCACCGGTTGGTCGCAGCCGCAATATCGGAGCTTGCACTAACACAAATATCATTCAAACTTTACATGTTAAGTGGGCCCTATAGACATAGACAAAAGCGAACACCAGCTGAGAAGTATTTCAGGCCAATCAGTGTATTAAATGTTGCTATCTGGCAGCAGTAAAACCGCATGAAGCATGACGATAAATGGGAACAATTATGGTCCGTGGGGGCAGCCATTAGGTAGCACAAACAGCCGCCCAACAAGCACCAAACAGCCACTGCACTTTATAGCCAAACATGACATTTTTTAGATTGTTTAACTATCAAAAATTGTGCGTAAGACCCGAGCGCTTTGCTTAGGTGTGGATGCTTTTCTGGGGTATAAATATGAGCGAACGGATGTTCGTAAACAACGTTTATATCATTATGTTATAAAAATTACTACAATAAAATATACCCCCCTAACACTTAACAATTATATTTTATACAACGAAAGTACTTGACCCTCAGCAAGCTTTGACGTAAGATGCACCAGTAAGCCAAAAAAACAAAAAACTTACAAAAAGTTCTACTTGCCCCGGGAAGGGTGAGATGAGCAACCAACGTAGCGCTCCGTGCCCCCTAAAGGTGCACCGAGCGGTCAGTCAAAGCTACGGACGATAAGCGCCATACAGTAATTTTTACGGGCGGTTTTATCGTCCTAGCTTCTAAGTTTATTTAACAAAAAAAGGATCATAAAATGTTACAAAAATACAAAAGAAAACGTTAAGTAAAAACTAAAAAAGCGAACAAATAAATGAATAAATTCTATCGGCAAAAAAAACTCTCAATCGTGCTACTCGGCACGATATCGTTATGCTTGTTCGTTATGAGCACTGACCCGCGGAAACTTTCTGCGTCGTCACTCCTTGTGCCCCCGATATTACTATTCATCGTTTTGTTTACGCTTTCATTAAGCCTCCTCACGGCTTTTACGGAAGTGCCTAAGGCAAAGCAAAGACTCATGAGCGGTGTACTCGCCAGTGCGCCGGTCTTGTTACTTTTGCTGGCATCACTTGGCCAACTAACAGGTAAGGACACAATCTTGTCCTTACTCTTTATTGGCGGACTATCAGTGTACTTTAGCCGCGCTTCAATGGTGCACACGCCGTAAGCCCGAGTTAAGGTCTTTTGCTCACTAAAACCAGCTCATTTGTACAGGCTGGTTTTTATACTGGACCTACGCAAAGCTCACTCACCCCCCAGGCCAAATCTGACCATAGTGAAAACTGTTTTTCTTCTCTCGATGTGTATATAGATACATCTTATTCAGATAAAACAGTTTTCACTCGGCCATATTTACCCTGGGAACGAGCGATTTTGCGTAAGTCCAGTATATGTCTCTACATCGTAATTTGAGGGATTATTACTACTGCTATATAAGGTAGTATTTGTTATAATAGACGCAGTTATGGATCCACAAACATCACACCAGGGCAGTTTTGAGATGCCGCTACAGCAGCCGAGTGCCAATATGATACCTTCAGTCGCAGGCGCTGAGGCATACCCAGCACGTCCAGAAGGGGCTCCTGCCATAGGTGCGCCCATCCCGCAGTATGCCCAAGCTACAACTCCGCCAGCCGCACCGCTATTTCATCAAACAGCCGTGCCAGCACCGGCTGTAACAGCAATTGTAACGCCTGCCGTAGCCGAAGACCTCGACCTTATCGAAAAAGCATGGGTCGAAAAGGCAAAAGCCATCGTTGTCCAAACTCGTAGTGATCCTTACAACCAAAATAAAGAGATGAACCGCTTCAAAGCCGACTATATGCAGAAAAGGTATGGGAAGGAAATTAAGCTAGATGAGAAGTAAATGAGCGTTATTATCATCATTGTTATTATCCTTAGCATCTTGGCTGTCATCCTGATTGCGGGCTATTTGCACTCGCGCCGAACGCTGCGTGAGCAAAAGAATTATGAGCGTGGTCTTAAGATGGTGCCGATGCTTATTCATCTACCACCGCCAAGTGATGACATCGAAGGTGGCAACCGTGATGCCCGCGATGTGACTGAAGAAAACATCTCTAAGGCAATGATCCTCTATAACATTATTGCCGACACGTTTAGAAAGAGCTTTAAAAGTAAGTTTTATGGTCAGCGCCACTTTAGCTTTGAAATAATTGGGACCAAAGGTTTTGTGCACTTTTATGCTGCAGTACCGGTAAGCATGGTAGATATTGTGCAGCAGGCCATTGTAAGTGCTTATCCATCGGCGCGGTTAGAAGAAGTAGCCGAACACAACATCTTTAGCCCTGTTGGTAAGATGAGCGGCACTATTGGCGGTGAACTAAGCCTTAAGGAAGAGTTTTCGTACCCGATTGCAACTTACCTAGAGCTCAAGCGTGATGCCATGCAGACCCTACTTAACGCATTGTCGACGCTAGACAAAGAAGACGGTGCCGGTATTCAGATTATGCTTAGGCCCACAGATAGCTCGTGGCGTAAAAAGTCTACAGAACTCGCTAACAAAAAGCGCAAAGGCGAAAAGAAGAAGAGCGGCAGTACAGCGGTATTTAATATTGGCAAGGCTTTAGCCACCGCACCTTTTAAGGCGCCGGAGCATAAAGATGGCAAGCCGGAAGAAAAACATGAGCTTTCCGCCCTAGAGCAGTCGCTGGTTGATGCCATCGAAGACAAGACCCGTTATCCTGCATTTGAGGTGCTTATCCGTGTTGTAGCGAGCAGTAACATCTCCCAACGTGCACATAGCATTTTGAATAACGTCGTTGCCAGCTTCTCGCTGTTTGACGCACCAGGCAAGAACGGTTTTAAGTTTACGCCAGCCCGCGACATCGAGAGTTTTGTCACCGCCTATATTATGCGATTTTTCCCAACCGAGACGAACCAAAATATCTTAAACTCGGTAGAACTTGCCGGTATTTTTCACTTTCCTGACGAAAAGAGTATCCCGACATCGCAGTTGGAGCGCCAAGCTAGCAAGCAGGTAGACGGTCCACGTAACGTTTCTGAAAAGGGTATGATGCTGGGCTACAACCTCTTCCGTGGCACCAAAAAGCGTATTAATCTCGACCCCGAAGATAGGCGCCGCCACATCTATGCGGTGGGGCAAACCGGTACGGGTAAATCAACCTTGCTTAAGAATATGGCACTCCAGGACATGATTGCCGGTGATGGCTTTGCTTTTATTGACCCCCACGGCGATGTCGCCGAAGAGCTCTTGAGCATGGTACCTCGTGAGCGCACCGAAGATGTCATATACTTTAGCCCAGCCGAGATGGACTACCCACTGGGTCTTAACCTCTTCGAATTTACCAATGAGGACCAAAAGGACTTCTTGATTCAAGAAACCATCAATATGCTGTATAAGCTGTATGACCCCCAGCACCAGGGCATTATTGGGCCACGTTACGAAAGCCTCTTCCGCAATGCGGCACTCACCATCATGGCCGACCCAGGCGGCGGGACTTTTATCGACATCCCCAAGCTGTTTAATGACAACCAGTTCGTCCAGCAAAAGCTGGTGCACGTGACCGACCCAACTGTGCGTGACTTTTGGCTCAAGGAAATGCCAGCCAGCCAGCGCAGCAACGAGTTTGGCGAAGTAAAAAGCTGGTTTGTCAGCAAATTCGGCGCCTTTTTAAGCAACACCATGATGCGTAACATCATTGGCCAAACCAAGAGCGCTTTCGACATGCGCGATATTATGGACAACAAAAAGATCTTGCTGGTTAATCTGTCGAAAGGCCGTACTGGTGAGCTGAACAGTAAGTTACTTGGTATGATATTTGTTATGAAATTTCAGGCGGCCGCTATGAGCCGCGCCAACATCCCAGAAAACGAGCGGGTCGACTTTAGCCTATATGTTGATGAGTTCCAAAACTTTAGCACCGACAGCTTTGCAACCATTTTAAGTGAAGCCCGTAAGTTTCACCTTAACCTCATTGTTGCTAACCAATTTACGACTCAGCTGACTGATGAAATCCGCGACGCCGTGTTTGGTAACATCGGTACGGTTATCAGTTTCCGCGTTGGCACCAATGACGCGGAGTTCCTAGCCAAGTATTTCTCTCCATCATTCGATAGTTCTGATTTGCAGCGGGTACCAAACCATAATGCCATCGTTCGTATGCTTATTGGCGGCGTGCCGAGCCAAGCCTTCAGTATGGCCGGGCTGCCACCACTTGGAAATGAAAATAAAAACCTGTTCAACGCCCTCAAACAGTTAAGCGCCGCCAAATATGGCCGCCCACGTGCCCAAGTAGAGGCCGAAATCTTTGAACGCCTTAAGGTAAACGAACCTGCTAAGCCAGCTTTTGGTCCGCCAGCTGGCGGATCACCATTCGGCGCAGCTCCAACTGCAGGCCCGCTCCCAAGTGCCCAAAGTCCATTTGGTAACGCACCCGCACCAGTTGCCCAAGCTGCTGCCAAGCCGGCATCGCTGCTAGACGACTGGCTCAGCCGCCGTGATGCGCAGCCTGCACGTCCTAGTGTAACGCCTCAGCCTGCAACTTATCCCACCATCTCGGCAGCTGTTGTAGCCGATGACAGAGGGTTTGCTCCGCAGCCACAGACGCCCATAATTAACACGCCACCAGCTCCAGCGCCCGTGCATACCGCACCGGCCGTGCCAGGCAATAACATCACCAGTAACGAAATTGAGCAGCAGGAAATTGCCAACATCGCCAAAGAGTTACGACACGGGCTTGACCAAAGTAAAGCTGAAGCGCCAAAAGACCCAAGCCACCTTAATACTGGCGACACCATCGTTATAGATCAAGATGGCAACATGACGACTTAGTTGGGCAGCAAGCCACCTGAGGCCTCTATAGTTCCTAGGCTTGTCCTTACATACGATTGGAGCTATAGGCAAAAACGTGGAGCTTTTTAGCTAGTTATATATCTGTTAATCACGCATAAGTAATGTCGGAGGACATTACTTATGCCAAAAAAAGCTGTTAAAAAGCGTGCATTAACAGCAGAGGACGGACCTCTGCAAACGGACCTCTGCAAACGGACCTCTGTTAAATCACTAGCGGTGAAGCAACCATTACAACGTCGCAGGCTGGCTCAATTTTGGGTAAGGCAACAGCCAAAACAGATGCCAACAACCGCATGTGGATCTTGATCACTTTAGAGTAAAGGGGTTGTTGACGCTAAACTTTATGTATGACAATAACCATTGCCGAAATGCTTAGAAAAGTCTGCTTTAGCTACACCTTGGAAGGCTAAAGTTAGTTGACAATGCCTAAAATTGTGGGTACAATGTAAGTATTATGAATGCGATAACTACAAGACTAATAAAGGACGGCAATAGCGTTGCTATACGTATTCCAAAGGCTGTTCTTGCTATGACAGGTCTACAAACCGAAGTACAGATGCAGGTTAATAATGGCCAAATAATTATCAGCTCTGCCAGTAATCCGAGGGCAGGCTGGGCGAAAAAAATAGATACTATTAAGGTCATAGACGAAAACGCCGACAAATACGACGCCGAACTAAATGATTGGGAAGTTGCAGATGCCGATGGACTCGAAGCAATACATTAGGCGTTTTGATGTTTACTGGGTGGACTTAGACCCAACACACGGTAGTGAGATACAGAAGACTCGTCCGTGTATAGTTGTTTCGCCTAATGAAATGAACCAAGCACTCCGTACAATTGTTGTCGTTCCACTAACCAGCATCATAGTTACGTGGCCTTTTAGATGCATTGTAACGGTTGGCGATAAAGAATCTTCAGCAGCATGCGATCAGATCCGTACTATTTCTATAACGCGGCTACGTGGTAGCAAAATATATACACTAAGTGCTAAAGAGCAAGATCAGGTTGTCGATATACTATTGGCAATGTTCGCTGTTTAAAATGGTCTAAAACAGATGCCAACAACCTCATGTTGATTTTGATCACGTTATACTGGACTTACGCAAAATCGAGCTATAGGCCATTTCGTGGAGGTTTTTAGCTCTTACCCTATCTGTTACTTGGGTATGAACTAATAGTGTGAGACATTAGCTATAGTCAATAATGGGAGAACCTAGAGGACGTTCCTCTACATCTGTTAATTTGTGAAAGTTTTAGATCCCACGCTATAAAAATCAACACCTTAAATCCTAAGCCCGCTAAAATATTACTATTTCGGTGGGTAAAGCCCACTATAATATTGCTATTTCGGTGGGTTGGGTTTATATTGTAGCTATGTTTATACCCAGATACTTAAATCTTACAGACTTTGTCACACCCGGAAAGGTAGTTGTATTGTATGGGCCAAGGCGCGTAGGCAAGACTACTCTACTACAACAACTAGTGCAGCAAACATCCCAGAAAACTCTATTTTTGCGTGGTGACGATTTAAGCGTTCAGCAAAACTTCGAAAAACCAATTGAACGAGTCCTTAAAGGTGTAATAGGCGACCACAAGCTTGTAATTATTGATGAAGCACAGGATATACCCAATATTGGTGCCAGCCTAAAATTGTTAGTTGATTCAATGCCAGATGTTGCAGTGGTTGTAAGTGGTTCATCGTCCTTTGATCTCGCTAATCAAATCGGCGAACCCTTGGTGGGAAGAAAAATTACAAAATACCTCATGCCAATTAGCATCAGCGAAATAGCAAAAAGCGGCCTAACAAATAACCAAATAAAGCAAAATCTTGATACCTATTTGGTGTACGGTATGTACCCTGAATCGTTGACGTCTACGGATTTAAATTCCAAAGAGCAATTTATACAAGAGCTGTTGAATGGACAGCTTCTAAGGGACATACTAAAATTTCAGGATGTAAAAAGCTCTGCAATTTTAACGCAGTTGCTGTCGTTGTTAGCCTATCAGGTAGGAAGCCTTGTGTCGTATAGCGAACTTGCGAGCAAGCTACAAATAGACAGATCAACAGTATTACGATATCTCGATTTGTTAGAAAAATCTTACATTATATATCGGCTTGGAGGCTATAGTGGTAACTTGCGCAAAGAAATAACAAGCAAGGCGAAATACTATTTTTATGACATAGGCGTGCGCAATGGTTTAATTGGCGCCTTTAATAACCCAGCCTATCGCCTTGATCTTGGAGCTGTTTGGGAAAACTTCATGATAACAGAACGCTATAAAAAACGGTTATACGACGGCCCAAAAGTTAACCAGTATTTTTGGCGAACATGGGAGGGCGGAGAAGTAGACCTAATAGAGGAGCGTGGTGGCAAACTGAGAGGGATCGAGTTCAAGTGGGGAACGAAAAAAAGTCCAAAAGCGCCCCCATCGTGGATTAAGAGCTATCCAGATACTGCTACCTGGGAATATATTAACCCTGATAATTTTCTAGAAAATGACTTTATTTAACGCTGTTTAGGACCTAGAGGACGTTACTCTAGCAGCTCATAAAAAAAGAAAAAGACGTTTCAGGTTTAATACAGTACCGTATGCGTCTTTTACAACTTGTATTATAGGGCAGACACTACTTTATTGTCAATGTGTGCTTGGTTTTAGTGATTACAAGTACCCTTTTAAGTTTTCTTGAGGTGGTCATGTATTGTTTTATATACCCGACTGCTCGTGTTTGGTGTAGCTTTGATCTCCTTAGATCAATCACGATATTACGTGATTGAATACCCGCTTCACGCAGGTTTTTTCTGATATTGAAAGTGTTTATAACTCCATTTGTATCGTTTTATCTCCCCTGGACCCTTGTAATAGGCGTGAAATGTTTCTGTTTTCGCAGAGGACGGACCTCTGCGAAACTGTGCAGCCTAGAGTAGGCTTTTAAAATGGTCTAAAACAAGTAAATAAGTAGGTTTGAATGTAAAGATAATTGTGCTGGCTGTGGATAACTTTTGGTGTAAATAGTTATAGTTGTAAGTATAACTACGTATT
>JAYTXD010000014.1:0-7893 GCA_043743105.1 Candidatus Saccharimonadota bacterium
CACAGGGGCATGACAAACGAGCACCAAATGGTGCTCGTTGATTGGTATCTTTATAGCCGAACTGAGGGACAAAAACCACCACGAAAGTGCCTATAACTCTTTTTATTGGGTGTAACTCGTCTCTTGAAATGTTTTTCGAATGATTTAGTGCGCCTAATGGGCTTCACTACTTTAGATCCTTCATGAAATCGTCTACATTATTAAACGTCTCAGAGACCTCCACATTATGCAGTGCGTCAACAGCTAATTTGTTAAGACGCGCGGCGGCATCGTCGCTTGGCTCGCCCCAGTCATCTCCGTCAAAGTTAAGTGTACGGCCATCTGCTTCGGCCTTTGCCCATACACGGATGTAGGCCTGGGCCGAATCAAAACCAAGGTTACGAGCCCGACGCTCTAAGCCATCGCGAACTTCTTGGTCCATTGGTATCTGTAGTTTTATAGTCATAGTACTTAAATAGTACCAAAATGGTATCAAAATGTCAACAATGTAAGCACTAGTAGGTTACTGGATAACGTGGTAGTTGCCCATGCTCATACCCAGGTTGCTAAGTTTTATCTTAGGCTATCTTGGTGATTTTTATTTGTGTAAGGTGCTGGCGGTGGCCATGGACTTTTTTGACACGCTTCTTGGCTTTGTAGCGTATAGCGGTGACTTTTTCGGCCCGAGTCTGAGCAACTATTTCTGCTGTGACAGTAACGCCAGAAACAAGTGGTGCACCAACAGTAACTTTGTCGCCATCAATAACAAGCAAAGCTTCAAATTTCACCGTTTTTTCGTCAGTCAATTTCTCGACTTCGAAAGTTTCGCCTTCATGGACGAGGTATTGGTGGCCACCAGTTGTAATAATAGCTTTTTTCATCTGTTTACTTTCTATCGATTGCTTATACTTTATAATTAGACTCGTATCAGATTAACAGATATGACGCTTATACGCAAGTGCGACTATACCGCTGTGTCAACGTTAAATAGAAATGTCCTATTCTCCGTCATATAGAAATGTCCGGTTTGAGGGTTGTGGCTTAGGTAGCGATAGCTACCGGGTTTTGGTGTTTATCTTGAAGCTACGCCATGGATGGTTTGGGCTGGTAATGGTTGTAGTTAATGTAGTAAGAATTTTTATATTTCTTACTTGATATAATTTCTTACAGTGAATATAATGGTGATATGGACAAAACAATTACCATGACCACTAAAGGTACATTTACGCTTCCCGTCTCTATGCGCCGAAAGCTCGGAGTAAACAGCAAAGGCGATAGACTAGCTGTTGTGCTAGACGAAGCAAATCAACGAGTCATAATCAGCAAACCAACTGACCTTTCGGATATTCATCGAACGCTAAAGCCTTACGTACAAGCAAAACAACCCCTGTCTGATGTTTCAGATCACTATGCGGCCAGGAAACCACGGATTTAGCATATGCCGCGGTTGAACGGCTCATTAGATGCTAATGTTATAGTCAGGCTACTCACCAAGGATATTCCTGATCAATATAGTCAAGCATACGAATTGATTACTAGTGGTTCTGAGTTTGAAGTGTCAGACACGGCAATGATAGAGGCCATCTACGCATTGTACGAATACTACAAAACTCCTCGTATACTTGTGAGTAAAGCCATAGGAGCTTTACTCACCAACAAGAACCTGCGCATTAACACCGCTGTTTTTCAGCAAGCACTCAAGTTATTCGTTAGTCAACCTGCCTTATCCATAGAAGATTGTTATCTTGTTTCTCTTGCCAACGCTCACAAAGCGTTGCCACTTTTAACATTTGACAAAAAACTAGCCAAACAGAGCGGTGGCTTGGCCAAAGTAATAGGATCGGTTTAACTCGACTTTATTTTTTGACTCAATTAGGACATTACTTCTGATTTATGACAGTGCAACGATATCACTGTCACCCTTAATGGCCCATAGCTTGCCTACCCTCGTATGAGGTATAATCTGTGGTAATGGAACAACCAGGTCAAATAGCCGTACAAAAACCAGTGCCGCAAGAGGTACCACAGCCGCGGCCAGCCAAAAACCCTGCCCAAAAATGGCTTATTTTAAGCGCTGTTGGCGTTGCCATCTGTTTGGCAGCACTCGGCTTCTATTTTATCCGTGGCAACAGCGGCTCCACTGAGCCCCTACCCAATAAAGTTCTGAACCAAGTCTTTGGATTTACCCCGTATTATTTTACCAAGGACAACCCGCCTGACCATCTTCATTTGCAAAAACAAAGCCCTATTTTTATAGGAAATGCACTAACCCTTAAACTGAATGGGGCCAAACAAGAAATTATTACAATGAGCCAAAAAGCCGTCCCAACTCCAACCCCAAAGGCAGATGGCGAGTCGGCAACAACTTCGCTCGGCACGGCTATTATCAAAATTGGAGGCGGGCATATTAAGGCCAGTCTTACGACCGCCGACAAGACCTACATTACACTTAATGCATCCGACTATATTAGCTCTGGCACCATGATCGACATCTATAATAACCTCACAGCTGTTTCAAAAGATACAACAGCACAACAGTAACAAAAGACGCTCTGTTAGGCTTTTTCAAGTGATACAGTTAGTATATGCCCTTCAACTTTAGCCTCTTGGCTGTGCTTGTAGCCTTGTTTGGTTGCAAGCAAACTTGTGGCTAGAGTTTCTGTCATTATCATCTCTTTGTGCCCCGTAATTGCCTCCGCAAGTTCGGCTGCCTCAGCGTGCAGCGACAGTTTAATGCGGTCATCTACTTGTAAATCTGCTGCTTTTCTAGCGGCCTGAACCTGGCGCACAACTTCTCGCATCAGCCCTTCGCTCTTGAGGGCTGGGGTAAGGTGCTTGTCGAGCAAGAATGCAGGCACCGAAAGCGTAGCGTTTGTCTTAACTACTACCTGCTTTACATTTACCTCTTCTTTTATAATCTCGACCATATCTGTACTAAGCTCACCCGATGGAAGTGTTATCTCAAGGCTGGCAAGTGGTTGCCGTACTTTAAGCCCAGCCTGTGCCCGCACCCCAAGTGCGCCCGTAATAACATAGCGTGTTAGTTCCATCTCTGCTACTGCCAGCTCGTTTATGTGCCCAACCTCCGGCCAATCAACCAAATGCACCGATTCTTCCCCTGTTAAATTGCGGTACAGCTCTTCGGCCAAAAACGGCGTAAATGGCGCCATGACCTTAGCTGCTTGGGTCAAAACATAGTGCAGCGTCCGGTAGGCGTTATTTTTGTCGGCATCGTCTTCAGATTTCCAAAAACGCTTTCGACTGCGGCGCACATACCAATTGCTGGCGTCCTCTATAAACTCCAGTATCGGCTTGGTAGCATTTGGCATATCATAGGCCTGCATGTATTTATCCACCTCCTGGATAAGCTGGTGGACGCGGCTGATTACCCAGACATCAAGCTTGTTTTGGCACTCGGCAGATGGATCTGCCAAATCGCCCTTATATTCCCAACCGTCAACGGATGCATACAGCGTAAAGAAGTCATACATGTTCCAAACCATAGCCAGTTTGCGGTTTACGTCACTGACGTCCTTGTCCTTAAGCGAGTAATCTTCCCCGTTTAAAAGTGGCGAACTTAAAAATAGGTAGCGCAGCGCATCGGCACTATACTGGTCCATCAAAATATTTGGGTCAGTATAGTTGCCAAGACTCTTACTCATTTTGCGGCCATCATTTCCCGCTAAGGTTCCTGTGGTAATTACATTTTTAAATGCAGCCCTACCAAACAAGCCTACATTTACCACGTGCAGATAATAAAACCAGGCGCGCACCTGCGCCACATACTCGGCGATGAAGTCGCCTGGGAAATTGGCTTCAAACTTTTCTTTATTCTCAAATGGATAGTGGAACTGCGCAAACGGCATACTGCCGCTTTCAAACCAGCCATCAAGCACTTTTTCTATCCGTTTATAGTGCACGCCGTCTTTATCAAACTCAATTGCATCCACCCACGGACGGTGGTAATCTTCCAGTTCCACCCCTGACAGCTCCTTCAGCTCAGCGTAGCTACCAACGACAATCTGTTGTTTTTTGCCGTGCTTGTCCAGCCCTTCCCAGACCGGCATTGCGGTGGCCCAAAAACGGTCGCGGCTCAGGTTCCAATCTGGCGCTGCCTCAATGTTCTTTTGAAATCGCCCATGCTTTAAGTGCTCAGGAAACCAATTAATGTCTTCTGAGTTTCGGGCAAACATTTCCTGCTTTTGGTCTTCAACATCAAAAAACCACGACGGTACCGCGCGGTACATAATCCGCTGCTTGCTCCGTGGATTAAAAGGATATTCATGCAAGATATATTCGATTTTCCAGACAATTCCCCGCTCTTTTAAGTCCTTGGCAATCTGCTTGTTCGACGACCACACTTCCATGCCACCGTAGTGCGGCACATCAGGGTAATAGATCCCGTTTTCGTCCAAAGCCTCCACAATACGGATCTTCTTTTCCTTAGCAAGCACAAAGTCTTCCTCGCCGTAGCAAGGTGCCAGGTGCACAATGCCCGTACCCGATTCTGCCGAAACATAATCGGCGGCAACAACGACATATTCGATACTCTCGGACTCATGCATGGCAATCGTGTGCGCCATCTGGAAGTCCTTGTCATCAAACAGCGGTTCATACTTCAGCCCAACCAGCTCAGAACCAGGGAACGTTTTGAGTACTTTATACTTAAGCGGCTGATGTTTTTCATCGGTAAATACTTTTTCGACCAGCTCCTTGGCAACAATTAGCTGCTCACCTTCATGCTCAACCAACGCGTATTTCATAGTTTCGTTTACGGCGGTTGCGGTATTGCCAGGCAGCGTCCACGGCGTCGTTGTCCACGCCAGGAGACTAACAGTATCTATCCCATCATCTATAACCTTGCTATTAATTAAACTCTTTATCCGTTGGTCGATTTCACGTACGTTATTCCGAGCTATTTCGACAGAACCAGAAGGGCCAACATCCTCGATATCCCACCAGACTACGTTATCGCCACGAAGCCAATCTGGTGTTTGGTTTCTACTAGCGATATTTACGACTAATTCATACTCCTTAAGCATCTTTTTGGTGAGCTGATGACGGATGTTATCGGCTATGTCCAGATTGTGGCTTTCAAGGAGTGCCTTACGAGTTGGTGCGACAATTATACGACCTTCTTTTTTAGTCTTTAGATCTTCAAACTGGCCCACCGTCAAGGCTTGAGAATAGTCATTTCCTTCGACCTCAGTTCCAGCACCATCAGCTCTGTTTGTGCCGGTATAGTTATTGAATAGCGACATTGCGGCTTGTGATCTCCCAATATTCGCCGCGCAGACGAAAAGTATTTTCGAATCTTTAGCCAACTTGAGGCCGGTCGGCTTCTCACTACTAAGCTTGAACTTTACATACACGCTTGGGTCGGTGACTGTCTGATAGGCGTCGTTGTCCATTGTCACTTCGTTCTTAGAGACTGGTGTCGCAAACTTCGTGTCGTACATGAGCACCTTGTAGCCCTCATAAATCTTGCCTTTTTCATACAGGGTTTTAAACGCCCACCAAATAGACTCCATGTAGTTTTTGTCCATAGTTTTGTAGGCGCCCTTAAAGTCCACCCAACGGCCGATGCGGTCTATGTAGCTCTCCCATGTTTCGCTGTTAGCTACCATCGAATTCCGGGCAGTAACAATGTAATCTTCAAGGCTTATTTTGGTGCCAATGTCACGGCGGTCAGTAATCCCCAGCTGCTTTTCGACAAAGTTTTCGGCTGGCAACCCATGGCTGTCCCAGCCCCATACACGTTCGACTCGCTTGCCTTTCATAGTCCAATAGCGAGGTACTGCGTCCTTAATAATGCTGCTGAGTAGCGTCCCATGATGTGGTACCCCAGTTATAAACGGTGGACCATCATAAAAAACATAGGCATTATCTGCCGGTCGCATAGCAACCGACTTCTCAAACGTCTTGTGTTCCTTCCAATGGATAACAAGGTCTTTCTCGTATTCTATAGCCTTGCGCCGTGTGCCTGCTTTAAACTTCATGCCCTTTACCTTCCTTTTTCACATTTTTCTCCCCTGTATAAGAACAGTTCTTATACAGATACAATACGTTTTCATTTCAAATGAAAAGTCACCTTAATTAGATCCTGGATCCCACGGTATGCGGGAGGTACCATCCAGATTCCTTTAAGGTGACCTTAAAAGCGCTTATTTCACGGTGTTTACGGTTCGTATCCGGCAGGTTCTACTTGATTTCTTCCTGCTGCTTCGTGGTTGATAGCCACTTATCCAATTGAAACGGAACGCATTTCACTATTATTCTACCTCTAACCCTTCAAAATCACAACATACTTAGCTTTTACAAACGGTTTGTAGTCAGCTTAGTGCTAACAGAATTATTGGTTGGCATAGTAAGCAACTTCGTTCATAAGCGGCATCAGCCCCGCATCCCATCGCTGCAACGTTGCCCCGTCGTTTCCCGTAGCTATTACTGTTGGATACTGCACAATGTCATACGTGTCGGTATCTTTACTACCCGATATACTGTCCACATCTTTTAAACTCAGCTCCAGTTCTGGATACCGCCGTTTAAATTCATGCATAAACTCATCCACGACACGTCGCTGTTCTGAATCGACCCGGTAAAATATAAGCACTTTCATATAAGCCTAGTATATATGCTTCGGCGTTTTGGAGCTATTTTTGTATTAACTTTTGGAGCTTTTTATCAAACGTCGCTACTTCTACATTATTGGTCATTGCATACGAGGCCAGCCAGCAATCTTCAAAATCTAGAGTAGTATCTTTGAATATATCCAAAGATAGGCTGGTTACTGTAGACATTTCGGCCAAAGATGGAAAAGCGAACAGCTCATCAAACAACAGCGCAATCTGCATATGATTATAGCCTTTACTTCTTAGAACATACGTGACCTCGGCTATACTAATTCTATCTATTGATAGACTTTCTGGCTTAATTTCTTTGAGCAGTTTATCAGCTACGGCTGAATGGCTCTCTACATCATCCAAAAACCACCTAAGAACGTAATTTGCGTCTAACAGAGTCAAATTAAGCCTCTGGCTTTTAAGCCTTCCTTTTCGTTATCTGTTAATGGCTGGTCATTCTTTGGCGGCCCCACCTGTTCACGTATCTCTTCAATAGACAAAGGTGCTCTAATGGCAATCGTTCTTTTATCAAGCTGCATGACTTTGACTTTAGTACCGACCTTTAAACCTATGGCGTCACGCAGTTGTTTTGGTAGGGTTACTTGGCCTTTAGATGTCAGAGAATTAGTGTATATCATAATACTTACTATTGTACTGCCGTAATACTTTATCGTCAAAGTATTACTGCAAAGGAGCCGTACGATTTAGGTACGGCTCCTACGGATTGGAGGTTGTGCCGAAGCAGATTGCCTCAGACTCTTGCTTTAGCTACAGCCAGTGGTTGACCCACAACTGGTACATACATAGCAGCTGCCTGCCTTTTGGGTCTGGTTACCGCAGTTGTAGCACATCGGTGCAGTCTCGTCACGGCCTGTAGGCTTTTTGAAGTCAATTTTTGGCGTAGCAACAGCCTTGCTTACAACTGGGGTTGGAGCAACTGCTGCTGCAACGACCTTTTCTTCAACTGAGTGGGCAGTGTCCTCGCTCAAGAGCGTAGTCTGTTCGTCCGGCATTTCGTCTATGTCAGCTAGGCCAAGTTCGAGACGGTCATCAAAGCTGAGGTAGTCCAATGCCAAGCGGCGGACGAGATAATCAGTCAATGAACTTGCAGTTCGGATCTCTGGGTCGTCTGTAATACCGGCGGGTGCAAAGCTGGTGCCACGGAGCGTCTTGACGTAGCTCTTCAGTGGCACGCCGTACTGCAAACCGTGGCTGACAGAAATCGCGAACGAATCCATAAGTCCTGACATGGTTGAACCTTGCTTTGAAATGCTGACGAACAATTCGCCTG
>JAYTXD010000015.1:0-20681 GCA_043743105.1 Candidatus Saccharimonadota bacterium
TGAAGCATTGGTACAGTTCATGGCTAAAGCATCGACTACAACCAAGTCAGGTATCTATACCGCGAGCTTCACCTTCATTGCTACAGGTACGTACTAAAGTTTAAAAGGAAATTTCAGGAATGCGCCTAACAGTAGGACAAATAATCTTTGGTCTACTGACAGGAATAACGGCTTTGCTACTTATAGCAAGGCCGTTTGCAGTTACGAATGCACTTGTCAGTACAATGCCAAACCGGTACGTAAAACTGTCTGATAGTATCGCGGGTAACACCGCAGTTACTTATGAAATAGGATTCGACACAGTGGTTGCTGGAACAATCGGTTCAGTAGAAGCTGAATTTTGTGAGAACGATCCATTTCCAGGAACATCGTGTACAGTGCCTTCTGGATTTGATATTTCATCAGCAACATTATTAACACAATCTGGCACTAATGACTTTATAATAGACGCTGGAACAACTAATGCTCATCGGATAGTATTTTCAAGGGCACCTTCAAATGTAGGTGCTATAACGTTTAGATTTGAAGTTAGTGGAGTTACAAATGCATCTTCAATCGGTACGCAGTATATGCGTCTTACGACATATACTGGTGCAAGCAGAGGTGGCAGTGTCGCCGACATCGCAGGAGTGGCTTTTTCAATTAGAGGCTACCTTGATGTGAGCACCGAGGTACCGCCACATTTAGATTTTTGTGTGGGAGTAACTATTACTCAAATAGATTGCACTAGTGTAAATGGAGATCTAATTGATTTAGGTATTTTAAAGACTAATACCGCTAAGACCGGTACTTCGCAGTTTGTAGGAGGTACAAATGCGGATAACGGCTATACAGTCACTGTATCAGGTAGTCCACTCACATCAGGAAATAATGTTTTAAAAGCAATATCAAATTTGTCGGTTTCTTTACCAGGCACTAACCAGTTTGGTATTAACCTTCGGCAAAACATAGCACCAAGCGTCGGATCTGAGCCAGTCGGTACAGGATTCGCATCGCCTTCGGGTAACTATAATATTCCTGATAACTTTATTTATAACAGTGGTGGTACTATTGTCACTGCGTCAAGTGCTGATAATTACCGTAAATTTACCGTCAGTTATCTTGCAAACATAGACAATAATCAACCAGGTGGTTACTACGCTACTACTATAACGTATATTGCACTCGGTAATTTCTAGCTATAGCCCCCCAAAAACAAATACGCTGGTTTTGGCTAGATGATCTTTTAGGTTGAATGATTTATATTTTCTGGAGATATATCTGTAGATACATTGACAGAAAAACAAATCATTCAAGCCAAAGAGGGCTTGTCAAAAGTAGTGTATTTGTTTTTGGGGGGCTATATTACTTAGGAGCAAACGATTCTAAAGCCATAGTTATTGGAATTTGGTCTTCTGGAATACCCCTGTCTGTGTAAATAAACACATAGGAGTGCTTTCCTTTTACGGGTCCAGATAATGTCAGTGTCGTGCCCGTAATTTTATCTGAAACACCTACTACATTATCAGTCGCGTTGCTAAGATCACATAAAAAGTTTGCTCCTTGCCATTTGGACGGCGTCTTCAAATTAGCATCACTTATTTTACGTGTAAATCCAGAACAATTATCCGAAACAGTATCTGGAACAATGTCATTGCCAGAAGTAGCCACAGGTATAACTTTGTTTACTGCTATGTCTGCTGGAACGCGGTCTGTATATAAAATGAGCCAGCGGTTTTTACCACCACTTTCCAGCTGCCATTCTAGACTGCTGTAACGGCTATCTTTATTTACTGAAATTTGTTTCCAATCTGATGGTAATTGCATAGAATATATATCGTTGTCTATTCTAAGCGGATTGTTAGTACTTCCTGGTTTAAACAGTTGGGTACTTGGTGAAGCCTGTTTTATAGATGAAGTCGATGCGTAATGGTTTAAATACATATATAAACCGGCACTAATGGAAACAGACAACAATACAAATAGGACCATTACTTTCACATGATGTTTCGTATTGCGCTTTTTATCACCAATCCTGTACATTTACTTACATTCTAAAAGGTTATGGTTATAAATACTAATTTTTTTACTACACCTTAATAGTAGACAGCAACACAAGCAGTTTGTTACCATAGTGTTGTTATAGCCATTCCAAAACAAAATGTGTAAATTTTGAGTGATGGATGACTGAGACATAACTACTGGTTTTGTAACAAAGCATATCCGTAGATATGGTGCGAAGCAAACCAGTAGTTATAGCCAGTCAGGCGCGGTCAAAAAGACATGTTTTGATTTGGGATGGCTATAGCTACTAAATAAATAAATCACCATCTTTAGGGCAAAGGGAATTATGTCTAAATTGAAACGTTCACTAAATGTACTGTTAACAGTATTTGTATTAATATCATCAACTGGAGGCGTTTTTGCGCAGTCATCAAATTCATCGCCTAAAGCAAATGGATTTCGAATATCTCCCATTAGAACAGAACTAACAATTGAAAAGGGAACATCACAAACAGCAACAGTAAATATAGAGAACCCTTCGCCCCTACCTCTAAAAGCCAAAGCTGTTATTAATGATTTTGAAGCAAGCAAGTCAGAAGATGGCCAGCCATTGCTACTACTGAACGGTGCTTTTGCGTCAAATCATAGCTTAAAGAAACTAATAGCAGATCCACCAGAGATAGATCTAGCTCCTAACGAGCGTAAAGAGATAAAAATACTCATCAGTATCCCTGCAAATGCTGCATCTGGAGGATATTATGGGGCTGTTCGATTTTTACCTGCAGAAACAGTAACAGGGGGTAACGTTTCATTAGCGGCCAGCGTCGGTTCATTGTTTTTAGTAAATGTACCCGGAAATATTAGGGAACATTTAGAGTTACTATCGTTTGGCGGGGCATCTGGCGGATCTATAAAGAAAGTTATTACTGGTGGTCAGGTGAGCATAGTAACCAGGTTCAAAAACGACGGCGATACCCACGAAAAGCCGTTTGGCAAAATACAAGTTAAAAATGCAAGTGGAAAAGTAGTAGCTGAAGAAGAAATAAATAACACTGAGCCACAGTCCAACATTCTACCTGGAAGTATCAGAAAATTCGAGACGTCATTAAAAAATAAGAAGTGGCTTGGACATTACACTGTTACTGCTGGTTTTAGCTACACTCCGTCTAGCAGCGAACTTATTAATGCAAAAGCAAGCTTTTGGTATATTCCGGTATGGATGCTCATAGGTTTTGTAGTTATGTTAATAGCTTTGTTTACTACGGGGTATGTTCTTTATCGCAAGATGCAAAGTAAGCGCCACAGAAAATCACGCGGTTAGTATTTTAAGTTCTGTAACAACTTAAAAAGTAATAACCATAAAAGGTTTGCTATAATCAATCATATGGCTTACAAAAATAAACGTATTGATATTGTACGTTTCAGTATAATCATATGTATATCGGTGTTCATGTTGGCACTTAGTGTGCTTTCGGTATACCGGAATGCTTTTGCGGCACCGACAGACCCACAATCGGGTTCAACTGGTTTGCAAGCACAAATCCCAGCCGATCCACCCAAAGTCGGTGCTCAGATTACCTTTCCTTCGAATGGCCAAAGTTTCACAACTTTGCCTGTTAAAGTGGGCGGTACCTGTGTCGGTAATGTGCTCGTAAAGCTTTTCAAAAATGGGATATTTGCAGGATCTGCCCAGTGTACGAACGGTGTATTTTCTGCGTCTATAGACTTGTTTTCAGGCAAAAATGAATTAACAGCGCGCGTATACGATGCTTTGGATCAAACAGGTCCAGATTCAAATATAATTATAGTAACATTCACTCCTGCAGGTTTTAACACCAGTGGACCGCGGGTAAGTCTTACGAGCGACTATGCCAAGCGTGGCGCTAACCCTGGAGATACGTTAACTTGGCCAATTATATTAAGCGGTGGCACAGGGCCGTATGCAATTAGTGTAGATTGGGGCGACGGAGCAGCAGAGCTTATAAGCAGGGGCGCTACTGGCGAAGTGGATATAAACCACAAATATGCTAGACCCGGCGTATATACGGTTATTATTAAAGTAACTGATGCAAATGGTGTTTCATCATTTTTACAACTTGTAGCAGTAGCTAATGGCGCTCTGGCTCAAGATAACAAAGGTACAGGAACAACTACCGACGCTAATACTAAGACAGTTGTACTTTGGTGGCCCGTGCTTGTTGCTGCAGCACTTGTAGTGATAAGTTTCTGGCTTGGCTCAAAGAGTCGAATTTACACTTTGCGTAAGCAGGCTGAAAAGCGCGTAAACTACTAAAAACACCCTTGATTTGATATAATTTAAAAACATGTCTAAAAAAGTTTATGTAGGCCTCTCGGGAGGCGTTGATTCGAGCGTGACCGCCGCCCTGCTAAAAGAACAGGGCTACGATGTGACTGGTGTATACATGAAAAACTGGAGCAAAGATCTGCCAGGCTTTACCTGTCCATGGAAAGAAGATTTTCAGGATGCCAAGCGTGTGGCCGTCCAGCTAGGCATACCGTTTATAATGTATGATTTTGAAACCGAATATCGTCAAAAGGTAGTAGACTATATGGTGGCCGAATATCAGGCAGGGCGCACACCCAACCCTGATATTATGTGCAATCAAGAAGTTAAGTTCAAACTATTTTTGGATACGGCATTAGAAGACGGAGCGGATTTTATAGCTACCGGTCATTATGCAGCTACTAAAGGCGGCCAGTTGCTGCGTGCTAAGGATGACAACAAAGACCAAACGTATTTTTTGTATAGAATTACTGAATCAGCATTGATGAAAACGATCTTCCTACTGGGTGTTTATTCAAAACCAGAGGTGCGCGAACTGGCTAAAAAGTTCGGGTTGGTAACCGCTGCTAAGAAAGAAAGTATGGGAATCTGTTTCGTTGGGAAAGTGGGGATTAAAGACTTCTTACTGAATGAACTGGGAACGCAAAAGCACGGACCTATTATTGATCAGAACAGCCAGACTATTGGCCAGCACGACGGAGCGATATTTTATACCATTGGCCAACGCCATGGTTTAGATGTAGGTGGCGGCTTCCCCTACTACGTTATTGGCAAAGACATGGCTAAAAACGAAGTGTATGTAACAACAGATATCGCCGACGAACGACTGTGGCATAAGGAACTTACACTGACTAACGAGCATTGGATTAATAAGAAACCTGCTGATGGAAAAATTCTACAAGTCCGTACCAGGCATCGTGCAGCATTGGTAGAATGTACGGTTGGCTATACTTTTATAGGTTTAACTCTAAAGCTTAAAGATGAGATTCGTGCACTAACTCCAGGCCAATCAGCGGTGCTGTATGACGGTAGCCATGTCTTAGGCGGCGGAATTATTGTTTAGAAAATTAACGTACCTCTGTTAAAATATATGCATTATGATCTATCATCATGGAGCTGCTACGGCATGCGCGGAAAGCTACAACTAACTTCTCTTTAGTACGCATTAATATTGTTTAAAAACAGAGGTAGATAACCCATGAACGCACAAGACATTAGAAATAAATATTTAGAATTTATGAAAACACAGGGGCACGCCGTGATCCCGCGTGCGCTTGTCGTGCCGCAAAATGACCCATCGACATTATTTACGGGTTCCGGCATGCAACCACTCATTCCGTATTTACTAGGCGAAAAACATCAAAGCGGTACGCGACTTGTAGATAGCCAGACCTGCTTGCGCGCACAAGATATTGATGAAGTTGGTGATAATCGTCACACAACATTTTTTGAAATGCTTGGTAACTGGTCTTTGGGCGATTATTTTAAAAAAGAACAGCTCAGGTGGTTCTTTGAATTTTTAGTTGGCGAAGTAGGCCTAGACCCATCACGACTGTACGTCACCTGCTGCAGCGGTTTTCCGGAATTTGACGTACCAAAAGACACTGAAAGTGCCGAGATTTGGACTGATTTGTTTGAAGAACAAGGTGTAGGCACAAAACAGGTAGAAATTGGTAGTGAGGAAAATGGCTATAAAGTTGGTGATCAAGGTGGTCGAATATTCTTCTATGATAAAAAGAACTGGTGGAACAGGGGTACGGCTGGGCCTGGTACAACTGCAATCGGTGATCCGTGTGGGCCAGACAGTGAGGTGTTTTACTTGTTTGACCAACTGCACGACACTAAATGGGGTGAAAAATGCCACCCCAACTGCGACTGCGGCCGCTTTATGGAAATCGGTAACAGCGTCTTTATGGAGTATCTCCGCACCGAAAAAGGCTTTGAAAAGCTGCCTTCTAAGAATGTCGATTTTGGTGGTGGGCTAGAACGGATTGCTGCTGCCCAGATTAACAGCTCTGACGTATTTAAAATCAGTATTTTGTGGCCAATTATTGAAGCGCTTGAAAAACTTAGTGGTGAGTCTTATGACAGCCATACCGAAAGCATGAGGGTTATTGCCGACCACTTACGTGCTGCAACATTCTTAGCAGTGGATGGCATTACGCCAAGTAACAAAGAGCAGGGTTACGTTATGAGGCGCTTACTACGACGCGCAATTCGAAAAGCTTTTGATTTAGGCATTGAACAGAACTTCTTAGAAGAAATAGTTCCTGTTATCACCAACCTCTATAAAGATGATTATCCAGAAGTAGCTGCTGGTGTACAAAAAGTTGTTGAAGTTCTAGTGCGTGAAGAAAAAGTGTTCCGTCAGACACTGCGTAACGGTATTAAAGAATTTGCTAAAATGACCACAGACGGTCTTACGGGTGCAGAAGTGTTTAAGCTATACGACACATACGGATTTCCAACGGAATTAAGTGCCGAGGAAGCATTCAAGCAAGATATTAAAATTTCAGAAACATGGAAGCAAGAGTTTGATGCACTGATGCAAGAACAGCGCTCACGCAGTCAGACAGCTGCCAAAGGCACGTTCAAAGGTGGTTTGGGTGGTCAGACAGAGCAGCACAAAAAATATCATACCGCCACGCATCTGATGTACCAGGCGCTTCGTATAGTTTTGGGTGATCATGTAGTGCAAAACGGTAGCAACATAACCGAGGAACGCCTGCGATTTGACTTTAGTCACCCTGAAAAAGTTACCCGTGAACAGCTGGATGAAGTAGAAAAAATTGTGAATGAACAGATCAGCAAAGACTTAAAAGTAAGTTTTGCGGAGTATCCTACAAAAGTCGCCCGCGCAGATATGGGAGCGCTTGGGCAGTTTGGTGACCGCTACGGCGACACTGTAAAGGTCTACAAAATGATCGCAGGTGGCGAAGAAAAGCCGTTCAGCTTCGAGATCTGCGGTGGCCCGCATGTTAACCATACCATACAACTATTTGAAGATGGCAAAAAGTTTAAGATAATTAAAGAAGAAGCGAGTAGCGCCGGCATACGCAGAATCAAAGCTGTCTTGGCATAAAGTAAGTAAAGATGCCCAGCTTATAAGCCGCATCATCAGATAGCATGGTACAATAAAACGTATATGCTTGATAAGCTAAAAAGCCTACGCGGTAACGCCAAAACTAAAAGTCCTGCGGTAAATCACATCGTAGCATTAGACATAGGCACCGAAAATGTCAAAGCACTCATTGGACGCGTAAAAGGAGAAACAATTGAAATTATTGGTGTTGGTCGTGCCCACCAAGAACTAGCTGATATGCAGGCAGGAGCTATTGCAGATATAGCAGGAGTCGTTAAAAACTGTGACGAGGCGCTGGGCATTGCCGAAAAAATGGCTGGAGTGAGTGTCCGCGGTACCGTAATAGGTATTGCTGGTGAGTTAGTAAAAGGCACTACAACAACCATTAAATTTACGCGTAAAGATGCCAAAAAACCGCTTGATATGCCTGAAGTGGAGCGAATTATCAAGCTCGTTCAAGCCCGTGCCGAGGCAAAAGCCAAGCAGCAACTCGCCTGGGAGTTGGGCGGTAAGGATGTTGAAGTCCGCTTGGTTAACAGCGCACTAGTGAGTATTACTATCGATGGGTACAATGTGAGTAACCCGGTGGGATTCCAGGGCAAAGACGTACTAGTCCAACTTTATACCGCTTTCGCGCCATTGATACATATTGGTGCGCTTGAGCGTACGGCCCATGAGCTAGACCTAGATTTGCTAGCAGTAGCGGCAGAGCCGTTTGCGGTGGCGCGCAGCGTTATTGGTAACGACCAAAACGCCAGCATGAGTGCCATTTTAATGGACGTGGGCGGCGGTACAACCGATATTGCCGTTATTAACGAGGGCGGTGTTGAGGGAACAAAAATGTTTGGTATTGGTGGCCGTTCCTATACCCGCTCAATTGAGCGAGATATGGATGTTGATTTTGATAAGGCAGAAATATTTAAGCTGGGCATAGAAAGTCATAAAATACCTGAACATCGCAGGAGGCAGATCCGCGATGCACTTCAAAAGACACTCGACGTCTGGCTTAGTGGCGTCGAACTAGGTCTGGGAGAATTTACTAAGCTCGATCATTTACCGCATAAGATTTTGTTGTGTGGAGGCGGATCGTCTTTAGACATGCTCATGAGTGAACTCGACTCAACCGACTGGTATAAGGCATTGCCGTTTACGCGCAAGCCAGAAGTGCAACATATTGAACCCGACCAAGTAGTTGGTATTGTTGACAAAACGGGGGCTGTGACCGACCATACCTTTATAACCGCTATGGGTTTGTTACGAGTTGGCCTTGATACTATCAGTCAACAAAAGCAGGGCCCTGCGAGCGGTTCAATTAAAGAACGAATAAATAGGTTGTTAAGCGTATGACAAGCCCACTCAATAGCCCTCTAAGCAACACTGGTAGCGGCAAGCACACCGTTTATATTGATATTGACGACGAAATTACGGCAATTATTGAAAAAGTTAAAGCTTCCCCAGAAAAAATAGTAGCGCTTGTGCTACCAAAGCGTGCAACGGTATTGCAAAGTGTCGTTAATATGAAACTTCTTAAAAAATCAGCACATTCAGCCAAAAAAAGCCTGGTTCTTATTACTTCAGAAGTTGGTCTGCTGCCGCTTGCCAGCGCTATAGGGCTACATGTTGCCAAAACTTTGCAAAGCCGCCCTGAAATACCACTACCACCAGATCATGAAGATACTGAGGAATCAGAAATAAGTGAAGTTGATGGTGATGATGAGTCTGACATTGATAAAACAAAGTCTGTTGGGGCGCTTTCGGCTGCAGCTAGCGTAGCATATGACGAAACCGAAACAATTGAGCTTGATGATGTTGATATTGAAGATAACGACGATGAGACAGACAGCTCAAAGTCTAAAAAGAAGTCCAGTAAGTTTAAGGTCCCTAATTTTGACCGCTTTCGCTTGAGTTTTTTCTTGGCTATATTGGCAGTAATTCTATTGATTGGTGGCTGGATTCTGGCAGCTGTAGTTTTGCCTGAGGCAACCGTAGTTATTAAAACCGATACCAACACACAAGTTTCGAATATTAACTTTACGGCAAGCACTGCTGCAAAAGATTTAATTATTGACCAAGCCATGGTGCCTGCCGTGCAAAAAGAAGTTAAAAAAACCGATACTGAAAAAGCTACCCCAACGGGCAAAAAAGACAATGGCACAAAAGCTACCGGAACTATGACAGTTTTTAACTGCACAGATAACGACGTGAACGTTCCTGCTAGTACGACTTTTTCCAGTTCTAGCCTTTCGTATGTAAGTGACAGCACGGTTCTCGTACCAAGCAGTGATTTTTTTAGTGCAGCAAATGGGGGAGGATGTAAGAAGAACCATAGTGCCACAGTCGCGGTAACTGCTGTGAACGGTGGTACTGGCTATAACCAGGATGCGGGGCATAATTATACTTCTAACTTCTCAAGTACTGTAACCGGAACAGGCTCCGTGATGACTGGAGGTACGACAAATGTGGTGACAATAGTAAGCCAGGCTGATGTTGATGGGGCTGCTTCTAAAATGAAAACACGTCAGAATGCTTCGGCCGAAACGGACCTTGCTCAAGCACTGTTAGCTGACAGCCTCAGAGGTTTGGACGAAACCAAGACAGTGAGTGAACCCGTTATTACCTCAACCCCTGCAGTTGGCGCAGAAGCAACAGGTGAGATTACGGTTACTTCAGTCACAACCTATACTATCTTAGGTGTTAAGTCAGACTTTTTAAATCAACTCATCAAAAAAGACGTGTCGACAAAAATGGATACATCAAAAGAAGGAATTTTGGACAATGGGCTTGGTGCGGCGGTGATTAGGATTATAGCTCGAAAAAATCCTACGGATGTACAGATGAGCCTTAAATCAATTGTTGTGTCGGGCCCTATTTTGGACGCAAATGCCATTAAAGAGCAGATTCGCGGCAAAAAGAGTGGTGATGCCATGAGCCTTATTAAGTCCAAGCCAGGCGTTAAAGACGTTGAGATATCATACAAACCATTTTGGGTGCTTTCAACGCCAAAGGCAGCCAAGCATATTACCGTTACCATTCAGAAACCTGTCGTAAAACCTGCTGTAGAAAGTAGTACTGCCAATGACTCCAACCCCTAGTATCATGAGCCTTGATGTAGGTAGCCGTCGAATCGGCGTTGCTATCGCAAGCCAACAAGCGCGAATTGCCCAGCCACTGCTGACGATTGACCGCCTGAAGCATCCTGACGCCATTGCAAAGATACTGATGGTATTTGAGCAATATGCCGTAGACACTATTATTGTGGGGCTACCACGTGACATGGAGAGCCAAGAAACTGCACAAACAGCATCGGCGCGTGCCTTTGCCGCCGATCTAGAAAAGGCCAGCGGGTTAGCGCTACATCTTCAGGACGAGGCCGCTACATCAATCAAAGCCGAAGACGAACTTAAGAGCCGCAATAAACCATATCAAAAAGGCGATATAGACAAGCTTGCCGCCGCCATTATTTTAAGTGACTGGTTAGCAGAAAACGTAGTGGAGAAGAAATCATGAAATCATATAAAAGTAGTAAGCTAGCCACACGTCGTTGGCATAGGGTAGTCGGCACCATACTGCTTGTGGCGATTATACTTGCTGGTGGTGTTTTGTTTACAGTTCGAAGAGTCTATACCCAAAACCTTAAACCAGTAACACCTGGCGCACACACAGAAGTAGTTGTAGCCATACCATCAGGCACATCGCTGGTTGAAATTTCTAAAATACTCAAGGCAAAAAAGGCAATTCGTGCCGACTGGGCATTTGTGCAGTATGTCCGTAGTCAGGAGCTTACCGATAAGCTCAAAGCGGGCACGTATCGCTTATATAGTGACGAGACGACCCAGGACATTACCAAGGACCTAGCCGAAGCAAAAGTGGCGGTAGATCTATTTACTATTTTGCCAGGCCAACGACTTGACCAACTAAAACAGTCATTTTTAGACGGCGGTTTTAGCGCCGATGCCGTAGCTAAAGCATTTAATCCTGCCACATATGCTGGTAATGCTGCTTTGGTAGATAAGCCTGCAGGAGCAAGCTTGGAAGGGTATTTATACCCCGACTCGTTCCAAAGAACTGCCGATACCAACCCAACAACCATTGTGGAAGCGTCCTTAAACGAAATGGCAAGCTACTTAACAGCTGACCGACGTGCTGCATATGCTGCAGAGAACCTTTCGGTCTTTCAGGCCATTACGCTAGCTTCGGTAGTAGAGCGTGAAGTTGCCAGCCAAGAAGACCGCGCTACAGCAGCCCAAGTCTTTTTAACCCGCATCAAGCAGGGCATGCGTTTGCAATCTGATGTTACTGTTATATATGGCATGGCAGTATCAGGTAAATATACGGGTATTGTCGACACGAGCTTTTTGTCGCCATACAACACATTTACGAGGGATGGTTTGCCTGTTGGTCCAATCTCTAACATCACCAAAAGTGGTTTGCAGGCAGTAGCGCAACCGTCTAATACCGACTATCTTTATTTTGTAGCAGGCGACGGATCAGACTACGGCAAAACATATTTTTCAAAAACCCTTGCTGAACACCAGGCAGCGGTTACTGCGCATTGTAAAACATGTTCTCAACAGTAAAACGTGTAATTAATCTATAAAAATGGGCAAAAAAGGCACTATTTAGGCAACCTATTCCTAACAGGGGTAGAATATATAATATAACAGAGGTGGCTTGGTACCTCAGGCACTTGACCGTACGCGGCTGGCTTGGTACAATTTTTTTTGCAACTTGGCGTTTTTTAATCTGTTACACAGACTTAAAAACAACACGTTGCAAGATCATTAACGAGGAGCAAGCTATTCGTAGTCTTACCCGTTTGACTGAATCACCTTCTGATTTGTCCGGTTCAGCCATTTCAATGAAAAATAAGGCATCTCGCGCCATAAAGTCCAAGCGTAATAGGAAACGCTTAGTTCGCTATGGCCTGCTACTCGGAAACCTTATGGTTGTGGCTATTGCTGCTGTTTTGGTACTCCATAACCCTAACGACAAGTCCTTGCAACGTAGTAATGCCAGTATCGTTGACTCGCAAGCCACTAATCCACTTGACACGCTATCGGCTGCGGACATTGCAGTCACCGCTGCACGTATGACCAACCTAGCCGAAACAACGTCAGTTACAAATTTAGCCCAGTCGGTGGCAGCAGATCTTAATACCCGTGTTGTGGAGTATGCCGTAGTTCCTAAGCCAGTTATTTTAAGCTCAGTTATAAAAACAAAGGCTGACATCAAGGACTACACTGTGCAAAACGGGGACACGTTAGGTGATCTTGCTGCCAAGTTTGGAGTTACAAGCGACAGTATTAAGTGGTCTAATGGCCTAACGGGGTTAGTATTGCGCCCTGGGGCCGTCCTCGTTATTCCTCCAGTAGAGGGCGTTGTTTATACTGTTAAGGCTGGCGATACGGCCGATACATTAGCATCCAAGTATAGCGCTAATAAAGATCAAATTATCGCATTTAACGACGCAGAAGTCTCTGGCCTAAAGCTCAACGATCGTATTGTTATTCCTGGCGGCAGCATAGCCCCTCCGGCTCCTGTAACTACCTATTATGGTAGAGGTGGTTATGGCGGTGCTACCGTTACGGCGATCTATAGTGGCAATGGTTATGACTACGGTTGGTGCACCTGGTATGTGTCTAATCGACGTGCCGAAATTGGCCGCCCAGTACCAAACAACCTCGGTAACGCCAATAGTTGGTTTGTAATCGCACTGCGCGCTAATTTGCCTACAGGTAATGAGCAGCAGGTGGGCGCTGTAGCCGTAAACCAAGGCGGTAATCACGTATCTGTTGTTGAACAGCTTAATGATGATGGTAGCTTTTGGATCTCTGAAATGAACGCGAGTGGTCAGCGCAGTATTACCGACACTTCGTCTGCTGGTGGCTGGGGTAGGATCGATTTTCGGTTAGTATCGTCTGCTGGTTCGCTCAAATTTATCTACTAGTAGGCTCGCCCTCATATGAGCGCATCTGACAAGGTGTAGTTTTTTTGACAATTTTAAGGTATAATTACATAAGAATTTTCTAGCAGGTAAATAAAAGGCTTATAAACATGTTTGTTGATAGAGTAAATGTTGGTATTGAAGCAGGCAATGGCGGTAATGGCTACGTTAGCTTTAGACAAGAAAAATTTATTGACCGAGGCGGCCCTGATGGTGGCGACGGTGGCAAGGGCGGCAGTGTTGTATTGGTTGCTTCTCGAAACCAAAACACACTAGCGAACTTTAGGTTTCAGCGGGCACTCAAAGCTCCGGATGGCGAAGGTGGTTTTAAACAGCGTATGCACGGCAAGAGCGGCCAAGACCTGAAAGTCCCGATTCCTGTCGGTACAGTCGTTCTGACTGAGGACGGAATTGAGCTTGCGGATCTTAACGAAGATGGCCAAGAATTTGTCGTAGCTGCTGGGGGTAAGGGCGGTTTTGGTAACGCTCACTTTGTCAGCTCGGTTCGCCAGGCACCAAAAGTTGCAGAGCGCGGTGAAGCGGGTGACAGGCTGAACGCGGTATTTGAACTACGGATGATCGCTGACGTTGGCCTCGTAGGGCTTCCGAATGCTGGGAAGTCAACGCTACTCAGTGTTATCAGCAACGCTAAGCCCGAAATAGCTAATTATCCATTTACGACCCTTACGCCGAATCTTGGAGTTGTTGATGTAGATAAAGGCACTTCAATGCTGATTGCTGATATTCCGGGATTAATAGAAGGTGCGAGCGAAGGTAAAGGCCTGGGAGACGAATTTTTGCGGCATGTCGAGCGCACGAAAGTACTGATCCATTTGATAGATGCTTATCAAGACGATATCCCGGCAGCTTATAATACGATCCAAAAAGAATTGCATGATTATAAAAATGATCTGAGCGGTAAGCCGCAAGTTGTGGTGATTACTAAAATCGAAGGCCTGGATGATGAGATTGTTGCTGACCTATTAAAAAGCCTTAAAAAACTAGTCTCAAAAGGCACGCCGCTGATGTCAATCTCTGCACAGAGTGGCCAGGGAATCAAGGAACTGTTATATGCTGTCAAAAAACAAGTAACGGCAATTGAAAAAGGTGAAAAAGAAGCCAAAGACGCCGAGGACGACACACCGGTGTATCGTTTGCAGCCAACTGAAACGAGTTTTAGGGTCACGAATCATGGTAGTTACTTTACTGTAACGGGACACCGCATTGAAAAATTTGCTTCACGGACTCATTTTGATGACGAAGACGGCGAGCGTCGTCTCAAAGACATCATGAAAAAGATGGGCATTTTGCGCGAGCTAGAACGCCAAGGCATCATACCTGGTCAAAAAGTCATCATCGGCAGCTACGGCGACATCGAATATTAGTTTATTAGTTCAGGCTATTTTTAACGAAAGTAGGCTATCATCTGTTCTTTCTTCGAGCGTAGCTGCAAGTGTATAACAATAAGAACTGTTCTTATACAGATAACAATAATGTGAATTAATAGTCTACTAGACAAGCTTTTATATTCTCGATCTGTGATTTATTTGTTTGGTAGTCATTTAAAAATTTCAAATATTCGTTAGGGCTATTAAATTCTTTTAAAACCTCGTATTTATTTAGCCAGGTAACCTCACGATTATCTAAGTAAAAGTTAATACTTGAATATTTGTAATAGTGCCAGTAACGAGGATTCATATGAATATACCTGCTGATATGTATATTGTAAGCATCGTCGGTAATACGATTAGATTTATAGCGGCTCTCATATAAAGACCCTGTCCGCTTATATTTTCGATTAAAGTAACGGCTGTAACTTGTCATAATCCCACGCATAAGCATGCTCAAGCTTCCTGCATTGATCTGGTGTATATACATATGGAAATGATTCGACATAAGACAATAGGCTAATAACTCTATATCATTATGTAAGTGCGGGTAATCTTCGCCCTGCTTCCTTGGAGTGGGGCTATCTGACAGATAACGAGCAAATAAAGAAATGAAGAACTTGAAGTCCGCATCATCGTAAAATATTCGCTGCTTGCTGGCTCCACGTGCGTATACGTGGTAGAAAGAATTATCAACATCGAATCTAGTTGTGTTGCGTGACGGCATATAGCCAGGATATCACATTCCCCCCATCTGTTTAAGAACTGTTCTTAAACAGATGGGGGGAATGTGAATTATGTTAGTTTAACTGTGGTACACTCGTTGATATGCCGAGTAGTTTTTATTTTTATGATCTTGAGACAACGGGTATCAATTCACGCAGTGGGCGAATTATGCAGTTTGGCGGCCAACGGACGGATATGAATCTCAAGCTGATAGACGAACCGGACAATATCCTTATCAAGTTGAGTGATGATATGCTGCCCGAGCCAGACGCAATCATGATCACAGGCATCACGCCGCAGGCGACCCAAGCTGAAGGTCTGACTGAAGCGGAATTTTTACGTTATTTCAAATCACACATATGTGCGAAGGATACGATATTTGTCGGCTTTAATAATGTCCGATTTGATGATGAGTTCATACGCCATACGCTGTATCGAAACTTTTATGACGCATACGAATGGTGTTGGCAAGACAACCGCGGGCGCTGGGACTTGCTGGATGTGATACGTATGGTCCGTGCGCTACGGCCGGATGGCATTATATGGCCAGTTGGCCCCGATGGGAGAGCAAGTAACCGCTTAGAGCTGCTCACGACAAGTAATGGGTTGGACCACTCAAGCGCGCACGATGCGTTGAGTGACGTGCTAGCAACCATCGCAGTAGCAAGGCTTCTTCGAAACAAACAGATCAAGATGTTTGAGTACCTGCTTTCAATGAGAGACAAGAAAAAGATTCAGGAATTAGTATGTCCAGGACAGCCATTTGTATACACTAGTGGAAAATATCCGACAATATATGAAAAGACTACCGTAGCCGTCAGCTTAGGTGAGCAACCCGGCAAGCAGGGAGTGTTGGTGTATGACCTGCGTCGTGATCCTAGTTTCTTGGAAAAGATGACTCCAGAAGAAATTGCAACAATGTGGCAAAAACGTGAAGAAGACGAAACAAATCGTTTTCCCATCAAGACATTGCAGTTTAATCGTTGCCCAGCTGTCGCACCAATTGGTGTCTTAAATGAAGAAAACAAGACACGTCTACAAATTGATATTACAACAATTGCCATGCACCATAAAAAACTGAACAGTATCAAAGACTTACGCGAGCGGCTGCTTAAAACATTGGCCATAATGGATAGACACCGCCAGGCTACATTCTTGTCAGACACAAAAGACGTCGACAATCAGCTATATGACGGATTTTTCGGTGAAGCTGACAAGACCGCAATGGGAGTGGTGCGGGCAGCTGATAAAACCGAGATTGGTTTGTTGTACCTCACGTTCAAGGATGACCGCTTAAACACTCTGTTTCCGTTGTATAAGGCTCGGAACTATCCACAATCACTTAGCCCCGAAGAAAGAGAAATATGGGAGAAGTTCCGCTATGAAAAGCTGGTGGGTGGTGGAGAAAAAAGCGCCTTAAGCCGCTATTTTATGCGAGTGAGCGAACTGGCAAAAAGTACCGACCTAACTTCATCGCAGCAGTATTTACTGGAAGAATTGCAGCTGTACGGAGAAAGCATTATACCAGAGCCCGTAGACCTATAGCCCCCGATAAACCAAAACATGTCTTTTTAACCGCGCCTGACTGGCCATGACTACTGGTTTGCTTCGCACCGTATCTAATAGATACGCCTCCAGCTAATAAAACAGTTTTTACCTCAGCCGAATCAGTCCCAGGTCGGCACGCCATTTTGCGTAAGCCCGAGTCTACGGATATGCTTTATGTCTCAGTCATCCATCACTCAAAATTTACACATTTTGATTTACCGGGGGCTATAGACGAATAAGGATCAGATTGAAACGATATCTAAGAAAAGTTGATGCGTACGTTGTTGAAAGCGCACAAAGCGGACTAGTCTGATGAGGACAAATGGTGTGGTTAAGGCGCCTAATACGAGCAGTAGCAAACTGAAAGTAAGTTGTGCGTGAGTGCCTGGGATATATCCCAGAACGATGAAAGTTAGCATATCAAGAACCACCTGATTAATTAACAGGAGTATACAACTTTATTGCGCAAACAACAACAAGATTATTTAATATGCTTATGCTTGTTGGGGCGGACTACTGCCGAAAGTTTATCGAGTCTGTCGCGGTTGACGAGAAAGACAAATGCAGAGAAACAAACTACGGCTATGCTTACTGCTGCCATAAATTTGTTATGAGTCGTAAAAAACACCTTAGTTGCGCCAATAATCAAGATAACCGACACAGCATCATATATATGGCGGACCCACGGTTTATCCGGAAATAGTATTTTTTTAAAGCTTTTACCTTTGTGCTTAGCTGTTTCCAGCCAGCGTTCTGCCCAGTCGTGGTTAACGGCTAGAAGGGCAAGGCCGGCCAAGAACAATGGTATACCACCGGGGCCAGGTAGCCACCCGAATAATATGACGCCAACAAAGCAAAAACCTGCCAATGTATCAAAGAGTATGATTTTTCCATAGCGTTGGAATCTGTTCATATTATCCAGTATACAGGCAATACTTTGACCTGTTCCTATTGGATAAGACTAAAACTGGAAATATTAGCCATTTTCTGCTAGTATTAACGTCCTATGAGCGACAGCATAACGATCAAGGGAGCGAGAGAGCATAATCTCAAGAATGTGGATTTAGAAATTCCACGTAATAAGCTCGTGGTCATCACGGGTCTTTCGGGTTCGGGCAAGTCTTCTTTGGCGTTTGATACCATTTATGCAGAAGGCCAGCGTCGTTATGTGGAATCTTTAAGCAGCTATGCAAGGCAGTTCTTGGGCATCATGGAGAAACCCGATGTAGACCAAATTGATGGTTTAAGCCCGGCAATTTCAATCGATCAAAAATCAACTTCACGAAACCCCCGCAGTACTGTTGCGACCGTCACTGAAATTTATGATTATCTACGTCTTTTGTTTGCCCGCATAGGCATCCCACACTGCCCTGTATGTGGCAATCCGGTTACACGCCAAACCACGCAGGCCATCATCGATCAAATTACAAAGCTTCCGGACTCTGCAAAACTTATGGTACTTGCACCAGTTGTCCTTGATAAAAAAGGTGCTTTCGAACATATCCCTGAGCAGTTCATGCGTCTTGGTTTCGCCCGCGCCCGGGTGGACGGTGTTGTGTATTCTTTGGACGAATTTCCAGAGCTCGACAAAAAATATAAACATACAATTGAAATAGTTGTCGACCGTTTGGTTAATGATGAAGCCAGTCGTAGCCGTTTGGCGCAAAGTGTCGAGGCAGCACTGGACCTGGCAGAAGGAAAGCTGAAAGTCCATAACGCTGACAGCCTGGAAGATTATATATATTCATTACAATATGCCTGTATAGATCACCCCGATGTCGCAATCCCTGATCTTGAACCGCGTACCTTTAGCTTCAACTCACCACATGGTGCCTGCCCTGTTTGTACGGGTCTTGGTAACCGACTTGAAGTAGACCCTGAGCTTGTCATCCCAAATGGCCGGCTTTCGATTGCTGAAGGTGCAATCCGCCCATTCAACAGGATCAATGTGGACGCGTGGTATATGCGTAAGCTACAGGCTGTGGCCGATGCCTATGGCTTCAGTTTGCAGGCACCAACTGCAGACCTCAAGCCTGAACATATGCAGATTCTTATGTATGGCACAGGTGAACAGACCTACCGGGTTTCATTGGGTGCTGGGCGTAGTTTTGCGACAACATACGAAGGAGTGATCCCTAATCTGGAACGCCGTCACAAAGAAACAGACAGTGATTTCATCCGCCGGGACATCGAACGCTTCATGCAGGAACGGCCTTGCGCGGTCTGCAAAGGGCGCCGTTTGAAGCCAGAAGTTCTTGCCGTTACGGTAGCAAAACATTCGATCATGGATATCTGTGAGTTTTCTATTGACGATGCCATAGATTTTTTCAAACATGTAAAACTCAACGATAAAGAAATGCACATCGCCGAGCAGATATGTAAAGAAATAAATGCCCGTTTGAAGTTTATGCAGGACGTTGGACTGAACTATTTAAATCTCGCACGCAGTGCGGTGAGTTTGAGCGGTGGTGAGGCTCAGCGCATACGTCTGGCAACACAGATCGGCTCTGGTCTTATGGGTGTACTGTATGTACTTGACGAACCTTCGATTGGTTTGCATCAGCGCGATAACGAACGGCTAATAAAAACATTGAAACACTTGCGTGATCTCGGCAACAGCGTCATCGTGGTAGAGCACGACGAAGATACTATCCGTACAGCAGACTGGCTTGTTGATATCGGGCCGGGTGCTGGTGTGCACGGTGGCCATATTGTTGCTGCCGGGCTACCTGAAGAAGTAGCAAAATCCAAAGACAGTATCACGGGACAGTATCTGCGCGGCGAAAAATCTATTGAAGTTCCAAAGAAGCGCCGAAAAGGTAATGGTAAGAGCATTATCATAAAAGGCGCGCGTGAAAACAATCTAAAGAACGTCGATGTTGAAATACCGCTTGGTGAAATGGTAGTTGTAAGCGGCGTCAGCGGTTCTGGCAAGTCCAGTCTTATTAATGACATCTTAGCAAAAGAACTTCAGGCCCGGTTGATGCGCGCCAACTTGGTTCCTGGTCGGCATGATGAGATTCTAGGCATCGAGCATCTAGATAAGGCAATTGTCATTAACCAATCACCTATTGGCCGTACGCCTCGTAGCAACCCAGCGACATATATCGGCTTGTTCACACCAATTCGTGAACTGTTTGCCACTACTCCAGAGGCTAAGATCCGCGGCTATAAAGCAGGACGGTTCAGCTTCAATGTTAAAGGTGGCCGCTGCGAAAATTGCCGTGGCGACGGAATCATAAAGATTGAAATGCACTTTTTGCCTGATGTGTATGTACCCTGCGAAGTGTGCAATGGCAAACGGTATAACCGCGAAGCTTTGGAGATCCACTATAAAGGTAAGACAGTCAGTGATGTGCTTGAGATGACGGTTGAGCAAGCTTTAGAGTTTTTTGAGAACCTACCAGCTATTGCACGCAAGCTTCAAACTATGACCGATGTTGGACTTGGCTATATTGGCCTAGGACAGCCAGCAACTACACTAAGCGGCGGCGAAGCACAGCGAATCAAGCTTGCTTCCGAACTGAGCCGTCGTCCGACGGGCAGAACTTTATACATTTTAGACGAACCTACGACTGGTCTACATATGGCGGATGTTAAAAAGTTATTAGAAGTGTTGAGTGCCTTGGTAGACACCGGCAACTCAATGGTAATTATTGAACACAACTTAGATGTTATTAAGTCGGCTGATTGGGTAATTGACAT
>JAYTXD010000016.1:0-9155 GCA_043743105.1 Candidatus Saccharimonadota bacterium
CTGTCAATGTATCTACAGATATATCTCCAGAAAAGATAAATCATTCAACCTCAAAGATCATCTAGCCAAAACCAGCGTATTTGATTTGCGGGGGCTATATGTCTTAGTCAGATTTACCCTGGGAACGAGCGATTTTGCGTAAGTCCAGTGAAAAAATTAACCAAAACGCGTACGCTCATACGTGGTAAAGTCTTAAGTATGGTTCTGTCCAAAATTCCATTAGCGCAAGCGATTATCGATAAACTAAACCCCGGCGATATTAAAATAGGCCACGGCGTGCGGGACAGAGCATTGGCATATATTGACGCCTATTGGGGACAACTTGGGCGGCACCATACCGAAGACCACGGTACGCTAGTTGGCTTGCCATTTCCGTATGTTGTACCTTCGGCAGGCACGGTAGCGGGCTTTCAGTTTGAGGAGCAATATTATTGGGATAGTTATTTTACAGCACTCGGCTTTAATGACACCAAACACCAGTCGTTAGTAGAAGGTATGCTTGAAAACCTTATTTATTTGTTTAAGCGGTTTCATCTTATTCCCAATGCATCACGAATGTATTTTACGAGTCGTTCGCAGCCACCACTCCTGACAAGTTTTATATTTCATGTTTACGACACTTACGGCAAGGATATTGAGTGGCTACGCGAGCACATGGCGGTTGCGCAAGAGGAGTACGAAAAGGTCTGGATGAACGATACGCATCCACAGTGGCACAATGTCTACAAAAAACTGAGCCGCTATTATGATGTAAATGTACTACATGACCTGGCTGAGGCAGAGAGCGGTTGGGATATGACGCCGCGGTTTGAGCGAAAGTGCTTAGATTTTTTGCCGGTCGACTTAAACGCTCTTTTATACAAATATGAAACAGACTTTTCAAGGGCGGCAATGCTGTGTGGTGAGCTAGAGCAGGCTGATGAATGGGAGCGCAGAGCACATCGTCGTAAAACAGCCATGAACGAACTAATGTGGGCCAAAATCCGTGGCTTTTACTTCGACTATAACTTTGAGCGAAAGGTTCTTGGAGACATTTGGTCACTGGCTGCGTATTACACTATGTGGGCTGGCATGGCCACGGAAGAGCAGGCAAAACGGCTAGTAGACAACCTTATAAAGTTTGAAAAAGCGGGGGGCCTTACGGCTACAACGCGTCCGCTTATAGATACCAGCGTGCTATTTGGGTCACTTAAAGCTCAATGGGCTTACCCCAATGGTTGGGCGCCACTGCACTATATTGTAGTTGAGGGTTTACGGCGCTATGGTTATGACGAAGTAGCCAAGCGGATCGCCAGCAAATGGACGCGTAACAATTTGGCATGGTTTGATGCACACGGGGTCTTCTTAGAAAAATATAATGTCGTGAACACCCGCAAAAAGCCAGTCGAAGGTTTGTACCCTTCTCAAACTGGGTTTGGCTGGACTAATGCGGTGTTGGTGCGCTTTATAACGGATTTTAATCTTTAAATCAGAGCCGTCTTGGAATTAACAGATAAGAAGTGGTAGAATGTGGGCATGTCAAAAGTACATTTTACCCTTGAAATTATGAATATGCCCATTTGGGCCTAACTCTTTATATCTTCATTTTTGTAATTAATTCTCTTAAAAAAAGTAAGCGAGGAATATCATGAGTAATTTTTATGTAACCACTTCTATCCCCTACATCAACGGCGAGCCGCACATTGGTTTTGGCCTAGAAATTACCATCGCGGATGTGATTGCTCGCTATGCACGGCAGCACGGCAGTAACGTTATTTTTACGACCGGAACCGACGAGCATGGTGGCAAAATTGAAGAAAAGGCAACCGAGCTAAAAATGACCCCGCAGGCCTTAGCCGACCAAAACTCGGCAAAGTTCCGCGAGCTGGCAACCGTACTCGACATAACCAATGACCGCTTTATTCGCACAACCGATAAGGGTCATGTGCAGCGTGCGCAGATAGTTTGGAGAAATTTAGCCAAAGATATTTATAAAGGCAAGTATGTTGGCTGGTACTGTGTTGGTGACGAAGCTTTTTTTACCGAAACAGTCGTCAAAGAAAATAATGGTGTGTGCCCGGCGCACAATCGCCCTTATGACAAAATTGAAGAAGAAAACTACTTTTTTAAGCTTTCTAGCTATACTGAAAAAATCTTAAAAGTTATCGAAGATGGGTCATTTAGGGTAGTGCCAGACACCAAGCGTAACGAGATTTTGGCGCTGCTCAAAGACGGTTTAGAAGACATTAGTATTTCTCGCCCCAAAGATAAGATTTCGTGGGGAATACCCGTTCCTGGCGACCCAAAGCAGGTCATGTATGTGTGGTTTGAGGCGCTCCTTAACTACATTACAGTGCTGGGTTACCCTGAGCACAAAGACTTTAAGGACTTTTGGCCGGCCAATGTGCAAGTAGTTGGCAAAGATATTACCCGCTTTCATGCAGCAATCTGGCCAGGTATTTTGCTTGGGCTTGGCTTGCCGCTGCCAAAAGCACTGTACGTGCATGGTTTTGTAAATGTGGCTGGTCAAAAGATTAGTAAGTCGCTTGGTAATGTCATAAATCCTGCCGAAATTGTCAAAACCTATGGGGTTGATGCTTTTCGTTACTTCTTTTTACGTCATGTACCAAGCTATGGCGATGGAGACTTTAGTTATGAACAATTTGAGCGAGCTTACAATAACGAGCTTGGCAATGAGCTTGGTAACGCCGTCCAGCGCACAGTAGTGATGATCGAAAAGTTCCAGCAAGGTTTGATTGGCGACATACCGGCTGCCGAGCATGATAACGCGGTGTACCATCAAGCAATTGCCGATTTTAAGTTTGACAGGGCACTGGACAGTGTGTGGGAGCAGGTACGGGGCCTAAACCAGCTTATTGACGAGCAAAAACCATGGATGATTGCAAAAGAGGGTGATATGGAACATTTGCGTGAGGTGCTCGCGAGTATGGTGAGTGACCTGCTAGAAATTGCCGATTCGTTGGTGCCTTTTTTGCCAAATACCGCTCAAGCAATCAAGAATATCTTTGCTGAGGGGCTCTTAAACACGCCAAAATCTGTACTTTTCCCTAAAATAGAACTCCACAAGCCAACTGCATAAACATGATTGAGCTCATTGATACGCATTGCCACCTGCAGTTTGCGGATTACCCGCTTGATGCCGAACAGACGCTTGTTAATGCCAAGAACGACGGTGTCGTGGGTATTATTGCGGTAGGCTGCACCCTAGAAGACAGCCGTTTGGCGGTAACGTTTGCGGCCGAGCATGATAACGCATGGGCGGCAATTGGCTTGCATCCGCATGAAGCAAAACAGTATGTTGGTGACAAAACGGCTCTTGCGGCGTTTGCCGAGCTTGCAGGCAGCCCAAAAGTAGTGGCGATAGGCGAAACAGGGCTCGATTTTTACTATAATCACTCTGACAAAGCTGATCAGGAGCAGATTTTGCGGTTTCAGCTTGATTTGGCCCAAAAGCATAATTTGCCGCTTATTTTTCATGTCAGGGAGGCTTTTGCCGACTTTTGGCCCATTTTTGATGATTATAAAGGCCTGAGAGGGGTCATACATAGCTTTAGCTCAGGAACACAGGACCTAGATCAGATCGTGTCCAGGGGGCTCTATGTGGGTCTCAATGGCATTATGACCTTCACAAAGCATGCCAACCAGCTAGCAGCGGCCAAAGCTGTTCCGCTGAGTAATTTACTTCTTGAAACTGATGCTCCCTACTTGACTCCAGCTCCTTTCCGTGGTAAAGTGGGTGAGTCGAAGTATGTGCGTATAACAGGAGAGTTTTTAGCTCAGCTCCGCGGAGAATCCCTGGAAAATCTGGCAGAGGCCACTACTACTAACGCGCGTCGACTTTTTACACTGCTATGAAGAAACAAACTATATTTGCCCGCTCAGTAGAATCGTTAGAAAGTCTACGTGGACCGGAGACGATTATTACCCGTCACTTGGTTGAAGTGTCACGGAGTGTTGGCGGTATTCAATATTACGTTGGAGCGCTTTATGAACTTAATCAACCTGCACCTGTTGAAACAGGCCATTATTACCAAACCGGCTGGCCAGAATATTTGATGCATCTTGGGGATAGTGCTGTACAGCCCGTTGCTCAGCCAGTTTTGCGTGCAGTTGAAAACGTCCCACGTACACGCACAATTCCTGGAGACGAAGTCATAATTGGCCAACGTCTGCTTGACCAGCTCCAGAGTCCAACGAACGAAAGCCTTGAGTCACTCGTACCAGTACAGTCATTACCTATTGATGCACCAGTACCAGTAGGTATTGTTGAAATTAGTGCAGGTATGACCGGGCAGCAACGTCTGTTAAATGAATTACGTGCAGCTGCACTTAGCGCATCAATACCACAAGGGGAAGCACATGACAATATTGCAAAAGCTGCTTAGTGGCACTAAAATACAGCATCAGCAAGACCGCGAGTCCGAGCTGCATCGTAATTTACTACGCCGCGAGGCAAAAATCGGTGGTGAGATTTTTGGACCTGTGGCAGCGGGTGGCAAGCGTGAGTTTTTTTGCCTCGACGAACATACCTGGATCTGGCATGAAGAATGGCTTGATCAAAGCAGCCAGCGTCACATCAAAACAACTCGTTATGACATTCGTCCAACCCGGATTCTAAAAGCCCAAGACGGCCAAACATATCAACATGTTACCATCGAAGAAGCCGAACGTTTACTACAAGCCGCAAAACTCTACGAAACCCGCATCCGAAGCGAATTGTACGCGGCGTACGTCTAAGTTTGATAGGCTACAGCTATGACTTATTTTGACTACGCGGCCGCAACACCGCTCAGCCCCATCGTATTAACCGCAATGCAGCCATATTTCGGCGAGGCATTTTATAATCCATCGGCACAGTATCTGGCCGCACAAGCTGTTCGTAAAGATGTAGAATCGGCTCGCGCAACGGTTGCTCGTATTGTGGGTGCGCGTCCACAGGAAATAATTTTTACGGCTGGCGGTACCGAGGCTAACAACTTGGCAATTTATGGCATTATGGCAAAGTATCCAGACACAAACTGTGTGGTAAGCGCAGTGGAGCATGACGCAGTGCTTGAGCCAGCCGCCCAATATAATAGCCGTATTGCAGCGGTAAAATCCGACGGGAGGATTGACCTCGAGGCCTTAGCCCAGCTTATTGATGATAAAACAGTGCTTGTAAGTGTGATGTATGCCAATAACGAAATTGGCACCGTGCAGCCACTCGCGAGCGTTGCCAAGATTTTGGCAGATATTCGCTGGCAGCGTACAAAAAGTGGCAACATGTTGCCGTTGTATTTGCATACCGATGCCTGCCAAGCGCCAAACTATTTACAAATTCTGCCCAATACACTGGGCGTGGATATGATGACCCTTAACGGGGGGAAGATATACGGACCAAAGCAGTCTGGTGTGCTGTTTGTTAAGTCAGGTATCGAGCTAGAACCCCTCGTAAGAGGTGGCGGGCAAGAACGGGGCCTACGCAGCGGTACCGAAAACGTTGCAGCAGTTGTTGGCTTTGCAGCCGCCCTACAAGAGGCTCATAGTATGCGCGGTATAGAATCGGCACGACTTTCTGAGCTGATGCATGATGCTGTGCAATTTATAACCAAAGAAATGCCCTCGGCGGTTTTAAACGGGGCTTTTGGGTATCGTTTGCCAAATAATTTACACATAACGTTTCCTGGTGCAGATAACGAACGACTTATGATGTTGCTGGATGAGCAAGGCTTTCAGGTTGCGGTAGGCTCCGCATGTAGCGCCAGTAGTGACGAGCCATCGCATGTCCTAAGGGCAATTGGCATGAGCGACGCGGACGCCCGTTCATCACTACGCATCACCATGGGCCGCTCAACCACAAAGTCAGATGTACTAGCGCTGCTTGCAGTTTGTAAGACTCTTGCTGAAATAAAGTAGAGGTTATCTGCCAAAGCTCCCAGGCAAGTAATCTATAGCCCCCCAAAAAACAAATACACTACTTTTGACAAGCCCTCTTTGGCTTGAATTATTTGTTTTTTGGGGGCTATAGTTCTTTATTTTACTCCTATTGCCATAAGGGGTATAATTCTAACTAATATGTCATCAACAAAAATAAAAAATGTTTTATCACTCAAAAAACTAGCTGCCTTCTTGGGGCTTGGGTTGCTAATAGTTATTAAACTTACCGGTGCATTGAGCGCCCAAAGTGTTACGCGAGCATATGGCAGTGACCAAGTTTTACAGCGTGGCATGATTGTGGGCCAGACAAAAGTTGACGCTACCAAAGTTGAGCCTATCGACATTAGACGGATAACTTCTATTTTGGGAGTTGTCGTTAGCCCTAACGATTCACCAATTACTATCTCAGAAGATAAACAACGTGTTTTTGTTACGACCTCGGGGCAGTATGATGTGCTGGTAAGCGACCAAGAGGGATCTATCTCGCAGTCGGACTATGTAACAGTGTCTTCGCTAGGTGGTGTTGGGATGAAGGCCACTGATGCTCAAAGTAACATTTTGGGGCGTGCCGCAGCTAGCTTTGACGGCAAAACAAATATTATTAGTACAGCAACGCTTACCGATGCAAAAGGCGTTAAAAAGACGGTGCACATGGCACGCATTAAGGTCGAAATTAATATTGCCAAAAATCCCTTGGCAAAAAATACTGACGGGACGCCTGAAATCTTGAGCAAAGTCGGTAAGGCTATTTCAGGAAAATCTATAAGCGCAGCACGACTATACTTAAGCGCAATTATCTTTATTGTAGGCACAATTGTCGCTGGTTCTATCATGTACGCAGGGGTCAAAAGCGCAATTATCTCTATTGGCCGCAACCCGTTGAGTAAGCGTAGCATCCTAAAGAGTATGCTCGGTGTGGCATTTACGAGTTTAATTATTTTCCTCATATGCATAATTGGGGTATATTTATTATTAAGGTTGTAAGCATAAACGGATACTAAGGTGGGGAAGCTGATATGAATGCATGGGGGTTGGGATTGGTCATAGGTGCGCTATTGGCAGCAGCAGCAGCATTTTGTTGGGTTGCTTATGCACTTAGGGGTAGTGGTAAGGGTAAAACTCAGGCAGAGGCATTTACGGAGCTAGCCGAAAAAGATGTAGAGCGGATATTTAATGATGATTTCCGCGAAGAACTTCGTAATAGGGCTAGATTACATTTTGAGAAGATCATTGGTGAAAACTCTATGTTTTTGCAGCAAGACCTTCGGCTTACTACTTCTCAGCTAAATGAGTACATGAAGAGTGAGATTACTAAAACGCTCCAGGTGGAGTTTAGCAAATACGAGCAGTCAATTAATGACGCTAAACAGCTGGCTATTGAGTCTATTAGCAAGACGCAGGTTATTGTTGAAGAAGAACGTCGGGCGCTCCGCGAACAGCTAGAAAAAGAGTTTGAAGTTGAACGAGAGCGGCTTGTTAAAAAGTTCGAAGATAACATGGCCGAGATTGTTAACCACTATGTACTTGATGCCGTAGGTAAAGAAATTGACCTCAGTGACCAGCTTGAATTTATTTTGAGTGAGTTAGAATCAAACAAAGCAGTTATTGTGGAGGATATTCGTAGTGGTGCCTAGTAAAGTTCCTGCTGCTACTACTGTTAAGCCCATTGGGCTTATTTTGCCTTTACAGATATTAACAACTGGCGATGTATCTAGGCTGACACGTGAGCTTCAAGGGATGGAACAGTTTTTTGCTGAGGCCGCCATAAAAGGCACAACGGCCAAAAGTGTACCCCAAGCCAGTCTACAACTAGCGATCCTCGTTAAAGATAATGATCTTAACTTGCTGCACGGAGCCGACCGTCTCAAACTGAAAGAGTTTTTAGAATTAGTAGTTCATAAAGCACCTATCGTGCACCTAAGCTTTGCGACCGATCCAAAGCCCGAATTTTTGATGAAGCTACTAAACTGGTTTCGTACCAACGCTGACCCGTTTGTACTGATGCAAGTAGGTTTGCAACCTAACATTGCGGCGGGCTGTGTGCTAAGAACTACTAACAAGTATTTTGACTTGAGTTTTAAGCAGCATTTTTTGCAGAGTAAAGCTAAGTTAGCCGTAGCGCTCGGGGCTCCACTATGAGCGTGAGCGCGAATGTTCACTTTCAGCGGCTTGTCGATAATGGCAACCCTATTGGTGAGGTGATTGCTGTTAATAAATTTCTTATTACTGTTCGTGGCCTTAACCCTGTTAATGTCCACTCTCTTGTATTATTTGAAGATGGCAGCAAAGGCTATGTGCACCATATCTACGAAGACGAAGTGATCATTTTGCAGCTTAGCCCGACTCAAATTACCATTGGTATGGTAGTCGTGCTGCAGCACCCAGAGCTGGTTGCTAAAGTTGGTAAGGATTTTGTCGGAAGAGTAATTTCGGTCACCGGTGAACCGCTCGATGGTCAAGGCCCGATTGCCGCCGATACTGTGTGGCCTGTGTTTCATAAAGCACCCACCATGTATCAGCGCGAGCAGCTAAAAGAACAGCTCATAACGGGAGTAACCCTTATTGACGCACTCTTCCCACTTGCTAAAGGCCAGCGTATCGCGATTTTGGGTGACAGTAAATCCGGCAAGTCAACACTAGCCACGCAGCTTATGATTAACCAAAAAAATACTGATATTGTGACGATTTATGTACTGATTGCCAAGCGCCGAAGCGATGTAGAAACTTTGTTAGTACGTTTGCGTGAAAACGATGCTCTTAAAAACTCAATTGTTATTGTGGCGACCATGTTTGAGTCGCTAATTATGAGTTATTTAGCACCGTATGTTGGCTGTTCGATGGCTGAGTATCTTTGGCAGGTCTGTAACCGTGATGTAGTTATAGTATATGACGATCTTACTTCACACGCCCAGGCATACCGAGAAATTTCACTGCTGAGTGGCACTAGCCCGGGGCGTGACTCTTACCCAGGTGATATGTTTTATGTTCATTCTTCGCTTTTGGAACGGGCAGGCAAGCTCAAATCTAACCATAAGACACTAACCGTTTTGCCACTCGTTCTAGCATCAGCTGGTGACGTAACAGCATTTTTGCCAACCAATGTCATGTCTATTACTGATGGGCAGTGGATTTTGGACATGAATATTTTCCGCGATGGACTGCGGCCTGCCGTAAGCGTGGGGCTAAGTGTTACACGTGTTGGTGGCCGTGGTCATAATGACCGCCAAAAGCAACTAGCA
>JAYTXD010000017.1:0-5395 GCA_043743105.1 Candidatus Saccharimonadota bacterium
CTGTCAATGTATCTACAGATATATCTCCAGAAAAGATAAATCATTCAACCTCAAAGATCATCTAGCCAAAACCAGCGTATTTGATTTGCGGGGGCTATACTTTTGTAGCACCTCATAAGTACGAACGATTGTATCGGCTATTGTTTTTTGACCCTCATCATTAGGATGAAACGGTGCGCGTTGTTGCAAGCCTTGTATCCACGAAGTACTACTGCAGAGTTCGTGCCCGCTAAAGTTAATTGGCGTAAAGTTAGAAAACCTATAGCTCGAGGAGGCGTCTGCAAGCGCTTGGTCTAGCTTATCACTTTGGGCGTTCCACCATGCTTGTTCGGTTGCGGTAATGCCTGGTATAGCAGTACAGTCGTTTGAGGATGCAAATACGTGATAGTAACTTGTAACCATAACAGTTGGTGTTGCTAAACTATAGTTCATAACGATGCTCTGCAGAGCAGTCTTAACAGAAGCTGTAACGTTTTTTAGGTTTGTATTAACCTGGATAGTATCACTGTCACTGCCACAATACACTGCAACACAACGTGCCAAAATATCGGTCCAGCCTATGTCGTTTGCGCCAATAGTTAGTGTAATTAGCGTTGGCTTGGGGCCTGCAAATAGCTGGTCTAGCTGTGGCTTTACGGAAAGACTATTAACGAGTTGCGCACCCATAATTCCATTGTTAGCAGTAGCGCCACTACATGCATAACTCGTAAGCTTCATATTTAACGATTCGGCAACAAGGCTAGGATAAGACTCATTATGCCTGTCACAAGCGCTAGAATCGCTGGACGATTCAAGCCCAGCGCCTGCTGATATCGAATCACCAAGTGCTACATACAATGGTCGAGATTCATGCATTTGTGGCTTAGTGTCTTTGCCGTTAAGAAGAAATAAGGCTACCGCGCTGAGTACAAGTATCGGAATGACTAATAACTGCTTTTTCATGCGCCTATATCTGCAGTAGTTGGCTTTACGAGCATTATATAGTCTTGAGATTTCATGCCAATCGAGTAGTTGCGGCCTGCATTAAAAATAATTTTATCGGCTTCGAGAAGTTTGCTGTCACAGACCACCTCTATATTAAACAAGTTGCCAAACGGTGGTACACCACCAGGCTTAACGCCGTCTGTAACTGCATCTACTTCTTCTTCAGTCGCAAAACGTATGTCATTTGAGTGGAGTAATTGCTTCACTTTTGAGCTATCAAACTTTTGGCTGCCAGGCATTACAAGCATGACAAACTTTTTGCCAACGCCCGATACTTTAACGCGCAATATTATCGCTTTTGCGCCCTGGTCTAGCGTGTAGTCTGGCCTGAGGCGTGCGGCTTCTTCGCTTGTTCGCACTTGTTCGTGTTCAAATGTTTCAAACCAGCAGTTGTGTACTGCTAGTAAGTCAGTAATTTTTTTGGCTATAGGGTGTTCGCTCACGAGTTTAAGTATAACAGAGGTATAGGTGCACGTAAGAATGAATGCACTCAGGCTTGGGGACTTGACCTGGCTCCGCGATTTAAATTTAAAAATCGCTAGCAGCCACCTCAAAAACATGTTTTTGAGGCCAAGGGCGGGGTATGTCCACTGGACATACCCGTTCAAGTCCCAGCCTTGACGCCTGGCCAATAAAAATACCCTCTCTTTTGAGAAGGTATTTTTATTGGAGGGTCAGGAGGGACTTGAACCCTCGACATTCTGCTTAAGAGGCAGACGCTCTAACCAACTGAGCTACTGACCCTCGTCGAAGTGTAATGGTAAGGTTACCGAAGCGCCGACAAAACAAGTTTGCTCGGCACTGCTGGTATCCTTACCAAGCCTTCTACTCTCGAATGAACAAACGGCCGAGGCGGCCTGGTTTATTCATTAGGTAAAACGGGGAACTTCAAGTGAGAATTTTAACAAATTACCCCTGTCTTGGCAAGGGCTGCGCATTTTTAAGTTGCTGCAGAATGAGGCTCTATGGAGGTCTGCATGGGTGCTACTGGAGCGAGCGAGGTAGTAGGTGTAACTGCTTCAGTCTGCACTGTAATAGGCGCCATAGTAGAGTCAGAACTTGTAGACACAACGTTTGGGGTAGCAGGTTGGTTAGAAATATGTGTCGCTGGAACTGGCTGGGCTAATGCAGCTTTTTGGACCGCAAACATATCGCCCTTGTCGGGTACATACAACGAAAAAGTTGAGCCTTTGCCAACTTCACTCTTTACTTCAAAACTGGCGCCTAAAATTTTTGCTAATTTCTTGACGATGTACAACCCTAAGCCAGTACCGTTTGTTGACCGAGTACGATAATCTTCAGTACGGAAGAACTTTTCGAAGACCTTTTTTTGGTCACTAACTGATATTCCTATGCCTTCGTCCGCAACGCTATATAGAACGCCTTTTTCTTTAGCGCGCACATATAGGGTAATTGTACCTTTGTCAGAATATTTTATTGCGTTCGTAAGGAAGTTTTGTAAAATTTCGCGGATATACAAACGATTGCTTGCCATAATAAGCGGTGTTGATGGATCTGACTTAGTTTGTATGTTCATGCCTTTTTCCTTCACGGCAGAGAGATAATCGTCGCCAAGGTTTGCAAGCATCTCGCGTGGGTTAAACTCTTCTACATTCATTTCTAGCGTACCCTTCTCGGCCCGCGCGAATGTCGTAAGATCATTGAGCATGTTTGCTAAAAATACTGACTGGTCGTGTGCGGTCTGTAGCGACTTGGTAATCTTTTCGTTATCGGGCATACGCTTTGCAAGCAGTAACGCATTTGATACGCCAGCCTCAGCGACCGTTACAGGTGTACGCAGCTCATGAGAAATAACCGAAATAAACTCATCACGCTCTTCTTCTAATGACTTTTCTCTGGTAATGTCGCGCATGGTAATTACGTAGCCTTCCTCATCGCGCTCTTGGCCAAAAGTTGAGCGGATAGGAGTAGCTGTAATGCTTAAAGAAGACGTGTCGTCTTGAGTATAACGAATTTTTATGTCTGTTCTAACAATGGGCTTACTGGTTTTGGGTAAAAGGTCTGGAGTAGTAATAATTTTACCTTTGTCGTCCTCTAGCCTAATAAATCCATCTAGCGGCTTATCGCTCAAAGAGCTATTGGTATTGAATAGCGCAAGTGCTGCTGCGTTGTAGAGCCTAATTATGCCTTCCTTGTCCAGCACTAGTACGCTTTCTGTCATATTGTTAATAAGCGCTCGCAAACGCTTTTGTTCGATAACGGCTTCTTGTATTGTGTCCCGCAGCTGCGCGCGATCCCATTCATAAATTGACTGGATATTGATGTAAAACATACTTACAGCCAAAAATAAAAAGAAGGTAATGACAATAGTCAGCTGGTTCGTGCTACTTACGTGCTCAACAAAACTCAGGTATATATATTTTGCTATAGTCATGAGCCCAAATATCCCAACACCTATCCACACACCTTTTTTGCCGTAGTACAGGTTATACAAGAACATAATAATAAAGAGAATGACAACGTAGGGCGTAGAAGCATCGGTGATAAAAATAATGCCAAAGGCGGCCACTGTCTGGTACAGAGCAATGTGCAAAATCGGGTGCTTGTTAATGCTTTCAAGTTTTGTAGCACCAAAAACAATCATAAGTGCTAAAACAGCCCCGATAGCCAAAGACAGTACACGGTAAAGAGTGTGCAGGCTTGGGTCAAGTACCGTGTGGACAATAATAGTCACCACTAACAAAATATGCGAAAAAAGTACGGCTCGTGTATTTACGGCCAGTTTAATCGGTTTACTTAATTCTTGTGTCGAGCGAATCATTAAAAACGCATGCCTCTTATGTTTAGCTCATATTGTACAGCTTTATAGGGCAGGGTGGTAGTGATAAAAGAAAGATTTAAAGGTATAATCAACAGATATGAAAATGCTCAACGGTAAAGAAATTGCGGAGTTCGTTAAAGAGCGCCAAGCCGCGCAAGTTCGCAATCTGCGTCAAGAGCATAAAATTGTGCCTAAACTAGCCATTATTGTAACGGTTGTCAACCCTATTATTGATGTATATATGCGGCTCAAACAACGCTACGGCACGGATATCTTGGTTGATGTCGAAGTACATCGAGTCGACCAAAAAGATGCACCAAAACTCATACAGCGGCTCAATCAAGATATTAATGTTCATGCAATTATCGTTCAGTTACCACTTGAAGACCCTTTGCAGACAGATACCATTGTAGATTTAGTAGCCCCCAGAAAAGATGTTGATGCGCTTGGTAAAAACGCAATCTATGAGCCGGCTACACCGCTTGCCATCCTGTGGCTTTTGGCTGGCTATAATGTTGATCTACAAGGTAAAAACATCTTGCTTATTGGTCGCGGCAAACTGGTCGGAGCGCCACTAGAGAAGATTCTGACACATGACGGATATAACGTAAAAGTTGCTACCCGTTCGACCCCAGATTTGAAAGCCGAGGCACTGCAAGCTGACATTATTATTACTGCAGCTGGTAGTCCGGCAATTTTATTCCCGGACATGATTAAGCACAAAGCAGTAGTAGTAGATGCTGGTGTTGCGAGTGAGGACGGCAAGACTGTTGGGGATGTTGCGCCAGAAGTATACGAGCGAGATGATCTTACAATTACTCCAGTAAAGGGCGGGGTAGGCCCACTGACGGTTTGCGCTCTGTTTGATAACGTTATTCGTGCAGTTAACGGGGCAATAAAAGAGTGATAATCGGTGTTTTCGATTCTGGCGTGGGTGGGCTTTCCGTTGCGAACGCAATAGAAAAGTCTATTCCACAAGCAAAAGTGGTACTACGTGAAGATAAAAAGAACTTACCCTATGGCAACAAAACACCAGAGCAGCTGCTTGTACTTGTCCTGCCAATTCTGGAAGAGATGATATCAGATGGATGTGAAGTCATTGTAGTAGCATGCAATACAGTTACTACCAACGTCATCGACGAATTACGCCAAAAGTTGCAGGTTCCATTGGTAGGCATGGAACCGATGATAAAACCAGCATCCGAGATAACAAAATCAGGCGTAATAGCAGTGTTTGCGACGCCTGCTACGCTACGCAGCAAAAGATACGTATGGCTCAAAAATGAATATGCCAAAAATATTACTGTTGTAGAGCCAGATTGTAGCAAATGGGCCTTAATGATCGAGCAAAACAATATACATCAAAATATAATTCAAAAAAATGTTGACGAAGCGGTGGCTGCTGGGGCAGATGTGATCGTACTGGGCTGTACGCATTACCACTGGATAGAGGACGAGATTCGGTCGATTATTGGCGCGCGTTCTGTCGAGCTATTGCAGCCTGAAGAACCGGTACTTAAGCAACTTACTAGAGTGCTCGAACAGCAGCTTTAAACTGATTCCCGCGGTCCTTGTAGTCTTTAAATAATCCAAAACTTGCGCATCCAGTCGAGAGCAAGACAATATCTC
>JAYTXD010000018.1:0-9362 GCA_043743105.1 Candidatus Saccharimonadota bacterium
CTGTCAATGTATCTACAGATATATCTCCAGAAAAGACAAATCATTCAACCTCAAAGATCATCTAGCCAAAACCAGCGTATTTGATTTGCGGGGGCTATAGTAGTATGCATTTGATTTGATGTACAATAAGCGTATGCAAGAAGAGGGTCAAAGCGAGCAACAAGCACAGCCGTCTGCCGGGTGGGTTTTTACGCCGGGAGCGGCGCCTCATCAAGTTGACACTTCTCAGTCTTCAGCTCCAGATTCGAATAGTGGCTCAGTAGCAACAGGTGCACAGGATAATATTGTTACTTGGACCGCATCGGAATATATAGGCAACACCAAGTCTACAAGCTGGTTCGCTATGCTAGCAGCCGCAACTGTTGCGGTTACAGTTATCGTCTATCTCATTACCAGCGATATAACCTCAGTAATTGTGATTATTATACTTGGCATTATCATTGGTGTTTTTGCAGCTCGCCAGCCCCAGGTATTACAATATAGTCTCGACAGATCTGGTATTTACATTGGTTCACGCTTCTTTCCGTATGGATCGTTTAAAACATTTTCTATAGTTGGAGATGATGCATTTAATCACATTTCATTACTTCCGCTTAAGCGCTTTGTACCACCTATTGCTATCCATTATTCGCCAGACGATGAAGATAAAATCACCACTACCCTTGCCGACTACCTACCACTCGAAGCACATAAGCGTGACCTAATCGAAAACTTTAGCCGCAGGGTTCGTTTTTAGTAAAATAACCCAAAAGCCAAGAAAAAAGCCTCTCAAAAATGAGAGACTCTTTTCTTGGTGTACCAGGGCAGGATTTGAACCTACGACCTCCAGTACTCGCTTAAGGGCTAAAGCCCGCGCTCGGTCAAGCAAGGAAAACGTAAACAACCACAGGCTGTTTACGCCTACGGTCGTAGGTTCAAATCCATCATGCAAAAGCCAAGAAAAAAGCCTCTCAAAAATGAGAGACTCTTTTCTTGGTGTACCCGACAGGATTTGAACCTACGACCTCCAGTACCGCAAACTGGCGCTCTATCCAGCTGAGCTACGGGTACATAACAGAGGTAATCTTAACATCTCTCATCTGTAAAAGCTAGCCCTAAAGCGTGATACTAGCGTATAATTACTCGGATCAATGGAAGGGTCGCATAGTTGGTCTAGTGCGCTTGTCTCGAAAACAGGTATGTCTTGAAAGAGGCATCGAGAGTTCGAATCTCTCCCCTTCCGCCAGTTTTTTGTTATAACTACTGAATCTTGCGTGGGGTTTTTGGCCGTGGCGGTGCGCCTAATACAGGTGGCCGAGGGTCTAGGGGACTTGCTGGGGCTTCTATAACAGGCACAACATATTCAGGGATGTTGTTGTCGATATCCTCTGCGTGTCTCTTGATATGCAGCTTAGAACGTCGTAACAAAATAGTTACTATTAGGATTGCTAGCAGCCCCAATACACAAAAAGCGATAGCGTGGGTTAGTAATATTCGCTCAATATCAATCAGTGCAACACGGAAGAAATCAAGCCCAAGTTTAGTCTGCGCCACAACGCCACCACTTGATGTCATGACGTGACTGCTAGCCCAGTTATAGATGAACTTAATGCCAAAGTACAACAGTAACAGGCCAACTCCGGCCGTCAAAAACACTATCCCAACTCTTCTGATGCCTGCCAGGCGAGTTTTGCTCAAAAATACCACCCCTGCAATAAGTACAAGACATATTACGCTAAGTAATAGCGGCATAGACCCACTCAAGCGGTATGCTCTGCGAGTTAGTTGTACGCGTTCGTCGCTTGTCACAGGGATGCTGTTCCCTGCTTTGTCTTTTATTGTAAAGTCCCCCCCTTTTATAACTGGGTTCTTTAAGAAGTCTTGTGCCAAAAACTGTTCACGCGCCTTTGTTGCAACCTGATCTGCAGTTACTCCAAGTGGCAAACACGTTGCTGTAAACGGCTCTACGGGGTTATTACGCTCAATTGCGCCACAAGTTGGCAGACTGACAGCACGATCCTTTGCATATTTGGTGAGCCCGGTCGTTAACTGGTCTTTGGCAGAAGTGAGGTCTAAGTTAAACGCTAAGTTGTCTTGAGTGCCGCCCAACCAGGTATACACACTGTCTAGCACATTAGTGAGGCTTGTTTTTACGAAGTCTGGGTTAAGCGTGTTGGCTATAATCTTTTGTACCGCTGGATCATCTATGGGTATAGCCGATGAGCCAGCATCATTTTTAATGGTTGTAACAGCAATGTTGCTTACCTCAGTATAAAAACCACTTTTTTCAAACCAGCCTTTTACAACCTGGTGATTATGAATTGTAGAAATACTAGTATTTGTTGCTGCGAGTGCTAATAACGTCGTACCTAAAAACGCGGCACAGAGGCCGACAATCGTTTTTCTTAATATATTCATGAGCACAATTGTACGGCAAGTTGGGATACGTCGAAAGTATTACCTGAGTGCTATACTTATAAACATTATGGAAGACAGTGTTTTTACGCAGATTGTTACGGGTAAAATTCCTTGTCATAAAGTATATGAGGATGATAAAACACTTGCTTTTTTAGATATTCACCCTGTTACACCTGGCATGACGCTAGTTATACCTAAGGTTCAAGTTGCTAACTTTGAAGACCTCGATGATGATACATATATGGCTATGTGGGCAACAGTCAAAAAGGTTGCGCTTAAGCAACGCGCAGTGTTCCCTGAGGCCAAAAAGATATCTGTACAAATAGACGGCTTCGACATAAAAGATCATGCCCACGTCAAAGTGCTACCATTGGGAAATATTGACGTTCTACACCCTGATCCCAGCAACTTGGTTGACCCAGATTATCAAGCACTCACCGTAATGGCAGAAAGGTTACATTTCTAGCATGGGTAACGGAATAATTGCCTTTTTGGTAGCCCTAAGCGCTAGTGTGTGGATCTATAGCAAACTCATGCGTAGCACTGGCGGCAACACTAAAAGTGCCCTTGCTGCCAGCGCAATATCGGCAGTCGTCATCTTCTTATTAGCCTTATTTGCGCTTGGTTTTATCCCAAAGTAGCCGTTTAGTACCAATTTTGTCGCTTTTATAGCTTTCAACTGGTACTATCATACCTATGGATGAGCAGAGTTTGGGTAGGCATCTGCAGGCCGCACGGCAGGCCGCGGGTTTAACACAGCAGGAATTATGCCAAAAGGCGGATATTTCGTATTCGACTTTGGCAAAAATAGAACGTGGGGCAATTAAATCCCCATCGGTCTTTACAGTGCAGCGCCTCACTGAGGTACTGGGGTTATCGCTCGACAACATTATGGGCAATAGCCACGGCGTGACGATGGGGCAAAAAAGCCGCAGCAAAACAGGGGTCAGCTTTGTATTTTTTGATATCAACGGCTGCTTGGTGCGCTTTTTTCATCGAGCCTTTACCGAAATGGCCCGCGACACTCGCGCACCAGCCGACGCTATCGAAAGTGCATTTTGGCACTATAACGACGCTATTTGTCGCGGCGAAATTACCCTAGCTGAGTTTAACGGCTTACTAGCTGAGCAGCTTGGCGTTGAGTCAATTGACTGGCAAAAGTATTATATGGCTGCAATTGACCCTATTCGCGAGATGCACGAAGTGGTTACCTGGGCTGCGCAGTACTACCGCGTGGGCTTGCTCAGCAACATTATGCCTGGGTTTATTGATCAGATGATGGCTGATGGTGCCCTGCCCTCTCTTTCGTATGACGTTATTATTGATTCGTCGGTTGTTGGGGCAATTAAGCCAGAGCGTCAAATATATGAAATAGCTAGTAACCGCGCTGATGTGCCTACCGAAGAGATTCTACTTGTTGATGACAGCCGTACCAACCTCATGGCGGCTGAAAAACTGGGGTGGCATGTCATGTGGTTTGACGATTTTAGGCCGGAAGAGTCAGCCGAACGAGTCAAGGCTGCCCTAGAACTCGCCTAATGCTGGCCGTTGATTGTCAGCACGCTGTATAGCGGTATAGGGGTTATTTATGCCGAGTAAGCTATATTCCAAATTTGGCAAAAGTGGTGGATTTTGTTCATCTCCATCTCTTAACTTTCCAAGTGATAAAGACTCGTAAAAAACTTCCCACGCTTCGTCTTCTGGTATGCCAGGAAATACATGCAAGAACCCCTGTTCGTCTATTTCCCCTAATCTTGTATAGCCAAAACTACGGCCTTTATTTGGGCCTTCAGTTATGACAGCTAAGCTAAGTACATTCTCTTCCCTGCCATCAATATTTTTTCTGTTTATAGTTGGGACAAATAATTTGTCGAGTTGTTCAACCCCCTCAGTATTAGTTTTAGCACCAATCTCAGGAGGTACTGAACCTACAATCCTCGAAGCAGCCCCAGACAAGAATAGCCGTTTACTTATTTCGTATTGCAGGCTTTGTAGCAAATCCTTCTGCATTTCTATATGGCCTTTTCGGTTGCCGAACGGGTCTTGGTTTTTGTTTTCTGTCATTTTTGTTTTACCTTTACTACACACATAATAGCATAAGCTTTACAAAAATGCAAGTATTGCACTTGGAATTCAATTTACAAATTGAATGAATCGATTTCGGCGGTAATCTGCGCAAGACGGGCTTGGGATTCTTCTAGCTGCATACGGGTTTCGGCGACGAGTTTTTCAGGAGCACCATCAACGTATGACTTGTTGCTCAGACGCCCTTTGAGCCGTTCTACGCTTAGCGCTTCGGCGGTTTGTTTTTCTTCAAGCTTAGAGCGGTATTTCTGTGCGGTTTCGCTATCTACTATTATCCAAGTCTTATAAGTGCTACCCGTAAGTCGTAGCCCAGTGGCCTGTTGGCCTTCCTCGATGCTTCCAAGGCGTGCGAGGCGAATAATGAGCCCTGCATGCATTTCTATAAACTCAGAGCTCTTATAGCCCAGGATTGGCTTATTAAGGCCAATGTTGGCAATAATGGTCCTGCTTTCAACAATAATCGCCTGAACAGCTTCAAAGTCTTTAACTTTTTCCTGGTCTGCCTTAAGAGTGATTTTAGGCCACTGAGCAATAATTAACAGACTATCTGCTTCCCATTTCAGTGTTTGCCAGATAGTTTCGGTTACAAAAGGTGCGAAAGGGTGCGCAAGCTTTAAAACCGTCTCTAAACAGTAAGCCAGCATACCGTGGTTGGGTGCTACCTTGCTGGCTTCAATATACCAGTCTGCAAAGTCATCCCAGACGGTGTGATACAACGTGTCGTAGGCTTCAGAAAACCTATAATTATCTAAATCCGCACTAATCTTCTCTGTTGTATGTTGTAACTTACTCAACATCCAGTGATCAGCAATACTTAAAAGCTCAGGTGTTTTGCGAGCTTCAAAGTTGTTACCAATAGTGTCCTCGACATAGCGGGCGACGTTCCAAAGCTTGTTACAAAAATTACGTGCAGCGTGGATTTTCGCAGGCGCAAATGATGCACTTTCGCCTGGGCTACGGCCAGCAATTATACCCATTCTTACCGCGTCCGACCCAAACTCTTTAAGTAGGGCACCATTATCCACTGTATTGCCTAAGGACTTACTCATTTTAGTGCCATCTTCAGCCCGGATATAGCCGTGTATATAGACTTCTTTAAACGGTATTTCATCTGTTACATATAGGCCCAGCATGATCATGCGAGATACCCAAGGGTATAAAATATCACCACCGGTTTCCATAAGGCTGAGCGGATAAAAGGTATCAAATTCTTTACTTGGGTAGTTAAGCGTGGCATACGGCCAGCTAGAACTGCTGAACCACGTGTCAAACACATCAGGATCACGGCGATATGTTTTGCCGTCTTTTAGGAGTATTTCCTTATTTGTTGCTGTGTCAAAAATCCAATCGTCATGGTCGTCAACATTTTGAAAAGCGGGAATTGGAATGCCCCAGGCAATCTGGCGGCTTATATTCCAGTCTTTTAACCCTTCTAAGTACGTTATAAGCTGTGTTTTTTTGGATTCTGGATAAAACTTAATCTTGCCAGCCTGAAGTGCTTCAATTGCCCGTTTTGCCAGCGGCTGCATGTCGACAAACCACTGTTCCATGAGCATCGGTTCAATAATGGTGCCACATCTATAGCACTTCCCTACTCTGTTATGGTAGTTTTCATCAACCTTAATAAGCAGCCCTTTTTCTTTCATGGCTTCTGCTACGGCTGTGCGGGCATCCATAACGCTCATGCCACGGTACTTCCCTGCTTTTTCGTTCATTGTGCCGTCGTGTTCTATGACCCGGACAGCCGGAAGATTGTGCCGCTTCGAAACTTCCCAGTCATCAAACGAATGCGCGGGAGTTATCTTCACGACCCCTGTTCCAAACTCCATATCAACCATTTCATCGGCAATAACCATGACTTCAAACGGGCCATTAACGCCCTCAACCGTCACGTTTTTGCCGACCCACTTTTGGTAGCGCTCATCATCCGGGTGCACAGCAACAGCGGTGTCACCGAACTTTGTTTCTGGGCGCGTTGTCGCCAGCTCAAATGGACCGTATTTCATGTAGTACAGTGGTGTCACTGCGTCTTCGTACGCAACTTCAATATCAGCAAAGCCTGTGCGGTGGTAAGTACAGTAATTAACAAGCCTTTCACCTCTGTAAATGAGCTTCTCGTCCCACATTTTCTTGAACGTCTTGTATGCCTGGTCGATAATTTTGTCATCAAGCGTAAAGGTAAAGCGTGACCAATCTACTGATGCGCCCATAGTCCTAAGCTGGCTTTCAAAGTTGTCCTTATTGAGCGCTACAAAATCCCAAATCTGTTTGTATAACTCTTCCCGGCTAAAATCAAAACGACTTTTGCCTTCTTTGACGAGCTGTTTTTCGTAAACTGCCTGAGTTTCGAAGCCTGCATGGTCTGCTCCTGGCAACAATAACGCCGCTTCTCCGCGCATGCGGTGGTAGCGAGTCGGAATATCTTCAAGAACGGCCGTTAACTCATAGCCAATATGCATATTGGCATTAGCATTGGGCGGGGGCATTACAATGCTAAATGTCTTATCATTACCTCTGTTTTTAGGCGCAAACGCCCCACTTTGCTCCCAAAGGTCATAAATGTTTTTCTCGTACTCACCTGGCTCGTAGGTTTTTGATAAGTTCATCCAAGTAGCTTACCTCGTTTAGCGGTTAGCGTCCAGGGGTCAAGCCAACGGCTAAACCCTAAACGCTATGCGCTAAATTCTTGTATTTATTTCATATGAAACAAAACTATAGTAAACCTAGTCACGTTCACGTGAAATAGGCTGTTGTAATTATGACTACTAATATCGGCAATCTTCTCCGAGATCTCTACCGAAGAAAGACGTTTTATTTTGTGTACTACCGCTGTTAACGGCCCTAAACTTTTTGTTTTCATACTAAGCATAAGCCCTTACTGTTGAAGACACAAGATTGACAAAACATAAGAATAATGTTATTTTGAATTGGTACGTAATTAAAACAAATATGGCAGAACCAAAACCCCAAGAAGAATCGATGGAATCTTTTACAGCGTTAAGCCAAAACCTCGAAAACACACAAGCAGGGCAAGCGCTCGCATATCTTCAAACTATTAGTGAAAATGATGATCTGGCAATGTTTGATAATGCAAATAAGGTGCTGTCACTTGGAACAGTAGAAGGTGAAGGAGTAATGCACCATACTTTTGCTGTCGAAAGTACGATTCAAAGCACTGGAGGGCGTAGTGTCGGCTTACTCATAGCTGATTACGTGCATGAAAAGCCGGTTGGATATGGTCAAATTGGTTATTTTGAAGATGTAGCAGGGAACATATTGTATATGCCTTTTGTCGTCTATACCGAAACCAGTGAAGCTCAAAGGAATAAAGGGTATGGTCGCGAACGCCTGCTTGCGATGAATAAGATGTCTTTGCAATATCTTGGTATAAGTTTGCGTTCAAGCGAAATAGGTACTATAAGCCCAGAACAACATAGTATATGGCAAAAATTAGTTAATGATGGAATAGCGGAACAGCATATTTCCGACAAGTCAGATCGCAACCGTCGTTATTTTTGCTTTAAAGAAGTGTCCGCTTCGGTATAAGTCACATACTGAGGTTAGGCTGGATGTCAAGAGAGTAGGGGTCGGCCGTGGCTTGATTAAGCATGGCTTTAAAGCAGCCCAGCGTGGCTATCATGGCGCCGTTGTCGGTGCAGAGTTTTGTATCCTGGTAGCTTATTTCAATCGGCAGGCGTTCTTTTAGTTGGCGGCGCAGCTCTTGGCTAGCTGCAACCCCACCGGCGATTACGACCGAGGCAGGCGAGAACTCTTCAAAAGCCTCTATAGTTTTGTCGACGACTGTTTCTATGGCAACGCGTTGGAATACGGCAGCAATGTCGGCCTTCTGAGCCTCGTTTAAAGCTTCTGGAAGCTTGTAAGAGGGAAAGGTGAAGTCTTTTCCAACTGCGGCTTGGGCGTGCCGCAAAACGGCTGTTTTGGGCCCAGAGAAGCTAAAGTCGTATTTGTTTGGCATCTTTGCTTTGGGCAAACTGAAAGCATTCGGGTTACCCTCGAGTGCTTTTTTGCCAACAGAGGGGCCACCAGGGTAGGGGAGCCCAAGAATTTTGGCAACTTTATCAAACGCTTCGCCGACGGCATCATCTTGGGTTTGGCCTAGCAGGGTATAGTCAAAATGATCCCGAAACAAAACAAGCTGGCTGTGGCCACCCGACACAATTAGAGCCAAACAGGGAAAAACAGGGCCGGTTGCAGGCAAAACATAGCCAGGCAGGGAAGTACTAGTCAAAAAATTGGCATAGACATGGCCCTCAACATGGTTAATAGCGTACAGTGGCTTATTTTTGGCAATTGCCAAGGTGCGCGCCGTCATAACACCCACGAGCAGTGAACCGCCTAGGCCAGCCCCGTAAGTTACCGCAATACCATCTATCTCATCCCAACCAAGCTTGGCATCAGATAAGCCTTGTTCTAAAACAGGTATTATAGACTCGATGTGACTCCGCGCAGCAATTTCGGGCACCACACCACCATAAACAGCGTGCAAGTCCATAGAAGTAAACACAGCGTTAGCCAGCAGCTCATGGCCGTCACGCACGATTCCTACGGCTGTCTCGTCGCAGCTTGACTCGATTCCCAAAATTATCATAAAGACAGTATACTGTATATAACAGAGAAAGGTGACGTTGTATGGGCTTACGAAGCATCATTAAAAAAGTTATTCCAACTAAGCTGTTTAGAGATATCGAGCCATATGGTCATTTATTAGAAGCAGTAGTCGAAGAAACGCTCGCGGGATTTCCGGCAAAAGATTTAAAAATAATTGGCGTTACTGGTACGGATGGTAAAACAAGCACCTGTACGCTTATTACTGCTATGCTCCGTAGCGCTGGATACAAAGTTGCCATGATGACGACCAT
>JAYTXD010000019.1:0-21168 GCA_043743105.1 Candidatus Saccharimonadota bacterium
CTGTCAATGTATCTACAGATATATCTCCAGAAAAGACAAATCATTCAACCTCAAAGATCATCTAGCCAAAACCAGCGTATTTGATTTGCGGGGGCTATACCTTATTTCGAGACAAGCTTTTTTAAAGCAGCTTCGGCAGCCACCTGCTGTGCAGCTTGCTTGGATGGCCCTTTTCCACTACCATAAATTTTGCCATCAACTTCGGCAGCAATAGTAAAAATTTTGTCATGGTCTGGACCGACTTCTTCCATTACCTTATAGACCGGAGTAAACCCTAGCTGGCTTTGGGCAACTTCTTGGAGACGTGATTTGGGATCAAGCCATGAGCCACTTGCAAGAATTGCGGCAAATGTGGTCAAAATAGCGCTATCAATCAGACCTTTTGCCGCGTCATAGCCTTGGTCTAGATAAACTGCTCCTATAACCGCTTCGAAACAGTTTGCCAAAATCTGGGCGCGAGCTCTGTCGGTACCACGCTTTTCGCCCCGCGAAAGTCGTAGCTGCGGCTCAAAGCCAAGACGGCTAGCTGCTGCACCAATGCTCTCGGTACGCACTAGAGAACTGCGCCAGTTAGTCAAAATACCTTCTGGTTCTGCATAATTACTATACAAATACTCAGTGACCACCAGCTCAAGCACAGCATCGCCCAAAAATTCAAGCCGTTCGTTATGCTCGCTGACTGTTTTACGGTGTTCGTTTAGGTAAGAACGATGAGTAAAAGCGGTTATAAGGTACTGGATATCTTTAAATTCAAGGCCCAAAACATCTTTTGCAAACTCAATATAATGTGCGTTATCCATCTATAGTTTATCTTTCCTTATCTTCGACAAAGCGACTAACATTAGCTTACAAATATCTTCGTACTCAATCTTTTCTAAAGCATCTTTACTATCGAGCCATTTAACGTCATTCATCCAATCTTCGGGCATAAGCTTGTCAGTATCACCCTTGGCACGCACCAAGAATATTTCGGTCGTCATGAGTACTAAGCTCTGAACGCGGCGATACCTAAAACTGATTTTGCCAAGCCAGCTTAACACATCCATCTCCTGTAGGCCTGTCTCCTCGGTTATCTCACGAGCTGCTGTCTGCTTCGAATCTTCGCCCTCTTCGATGTGTCCTTTTGGTATGGTCCAACGGTTTTTAGCATCCTGAATCAACAAAAACTCAATGCCGCCTGTTTTGGTGTGGCGAAAAACTACACCACCAGAAGTTGGTTCGCGGACAACCTCGTTGATGGCCGGGCGGCGCCGGTTGACAAACGTTTTGATTCCTATGATTGGCTTAGGTCTTTTCATAATTACAATATCTATTACTTAACTAAGGTTACTCGTTTTACTATATATGATGCTGTTACTGCTTGGCAGGCTTAGGTTCGGGCTTATCGGGCTTAGGTTCGGACTTATCGGGAGTTTCTTGGCGGAATAAGGTACCAAGGACGCCGTTAATAAATTTAGAACTGTTTTCCCCGCCGAAGGCTTTGGCGAGCTCCACTGCTTCGTTAATAGCAACTTTAGGCGGTACTTTGCTGCTGTACAGCAATTCGTAGGCTCCAATACGTAAGATTACTCGGTCCATACGCGCTATTTGATCTATTGGCCATTCGGGTGCGAGTGGTTGCAACAAGACATCAAGCTTACTTGCCTCTTTGCTAACTTCAATCACTAATTTCTTAATGAATGTAATATCGTCTATGCTTTCTTTATATCGCCCGACATTACGTTCAAGCACTTCATCAAGATCAAACGAAGGATCTCCCGCTTCAAGGCGAAAATCTTGTTCGTACAGCGTTTGTAACGCAACGATACGACCTAAGTGACGATTTGATGCCATAAAATTGTTAATTTCCGCTTATGGTAGTTTACAGTACCAGTATACCCTATTCAGACTGTGACGCACCGGCGCTTTTGGAAGTTTTGCTACCAAATTCTTTGCGTGTCGTAAAAGCTTTGACCGGTGAACGGCCATTGACTGCCCGAGCCAACTTGATAACAAGGTGACTTCGGCGCATGCCTGTCGCGCGGTGTGATGTTCGTTTCTTTGGCTTACCCATATGAAACAACTCCTTCTATTGAAACATTAAGTTAGTTTATAAATTCATATGTATTATATCTGTTTTACATCTATAAAACAAGATGATAGTATTGTGTTTGGACAATATTCATGCGCCAATACTTGACATATTAAGTATAATAGCGTATAATAGCTTCCGTCATGAATACATATAATCAGCTTGGATCAATCGATACAACCGGTCTTCGACATGCCCCGCTTAAGCCCTCTAATGGTCGCATTATGGGGCCTATTGGTAAGCACTGGCGCAATCATCTTTATGGTTATCCAGGTACTCACAGCGAAAACGTGCGTACTGGAAGATGGGCTACTGTATTAACCGCTGCTACAATTGGTCTTGTTGCAGCATTAAGTTCCTGCGCAAACCCAAATCAGTCACCAGAGCGCTCTAACATTGTTCCACCTTGTGTTACAACTGGTATAAATACAATAGATTATGCTGTTCAAACGGGTGACACCGAAACAAAAATTCTTACCATGATACCTGGTGTTACACTAGGTACCTGCATGGAGACAGCCGAAAATATGACGACCAGTCCTAATGGTGGCAATATTCGCACCCCACGCGCTGGAGATGTATTCGTTCTTCCTGGTGGGCTCACCCCTGCAGCGGATCAACAAAAATCCGGCTCTACAATACCTTAAACCACGAAACTCACCAACTTACCTGGGACGTAAATAGTTTTTGAAGGCTCACCAACAAGGTGGGCCTTTATTTTTTCGTCTGCCTTAGCGGCTTCGATGATATCTTCTTTGCTGGCTTCACTGTTGACGGTAATCGTTCCCCGTAACTTTCCGTTTACCTGTATTGCCAAGGTCATCGTGTCTTCGACCAAGTACGTTTCGTCCAAAACCGGCCAGTGCCCCTTGTGCACGCTGTCTTCATGACCGAGATCGTGCCACATCTGCTCAGATGCATGCGGTGCAAACGGACCAATCAGCATAACCAGGCTCTCGAGAACAAATCTCCACGATTCACTCTTCACTATTCCTGATTTAGCTTTTATTTCGTAGAGGTCGTTCGTTGCTTTCATCATGGCTGCGATTGCGGTGTTATATTTCTGTTCCTCTAAATCGGCTGTGACTTTTTGGACAGCGGGGTGAATGGCTTTCAATGGCTCGGCTGTGTCATGGCCCTCCTTAGCCTCTAAAAAGCCTTGCACCAAGTTCCAGACACGATTGATGAAACGGTAAGTACCCGGCACACCTTGTGGATCCCAGCGAATCCATAAATCAAGTGGTGCCGCAAACATGAGGTATGTCCGAAGCGCATCAGCCCCATAGCCCTGCCCAATAATTTCCAGTGGGTCGACGCCGTTACCTTTACTTTTACTAAACATTCTTCCGTCTGCTGCTGTCACTTTGCCATTAAAAAGAAACTTTTTGAACGGTTCTGGATTGTCTACCAAGCCTAGCTTCTTAAAGAAGTGGGTCATAAAACGGGCATAAATCATATGAGCGGTTGCATGGTCGGCACCATTATAAAAATCAACTGGCATCCACTTGTTGGCAACGTCACTGTCGAAAGCCTTTTCGGTATTCTGTGGACCTAAATAGCGGAACATATACCAGCTGCTGCAAATATACGTATCCAGTGTATCCGTTTCGCGCTCGGCCGGACCGCCGCATTTTGGACAGGGCACATTGAGCCACTCTGATGCGCGTGCCAGGGCGCTGCGTCCATCGCCATTCGGCTGAAAATCAGTCAGCTCTGGCAAGACGACAGGAAGTTGATCGTCAGGGACTAAAACTTGGCCACACTCTTTACAGTGAATGATCGGGATGGGAGCGCCCCAATAACGCTGCCTGCTCACGCTCCAGTCGCGCAGTTTATAATTAGTTACTTCTTTGGCCGAACCGTCCGCTTTCAACTTTTCCAAAATCTTTATGCGCGCCTGAGTAAAGTCAACACCATCAAATTCCTCAGAGTTGGCAAGCTTAAAGCTCTTAGGTGCGGCCTTGATTTCTGCGTATGGGACAAACTCTTGCTGTTCTGTCGTATAAATTATGTCCAGATCAAATTTCTGAGCAAATTCATAATCCCGTTCGTCTTCACCAGGAACAGCCATGATCGCGCCGGTACCGTAACTAACTAAAACATAATCCGCAACCCAAATCGGGGTTGGCCTACCATTTGCCGGGTTAATGGCATACGCACCTGTAAATACACCCGTTTTGGTTTTTTCTGCCTGGCGCTCAAGCTCTGATTTTTTCTGCGACATTTTCACATACGCTTCAACTTCGCTCAGATGTTCAGCGTCAGTAAGTACTGCAACCAACTCGTGCTCAGGGGCCAAGACCATGAAAGTGGCGCCGTAAATCGTGTCATGTGCGGTACTAAAGACAGTAATAGACTCATGCGAATCTTGGACTTTAAAGGTAATCTCCGCGCCCTTACTTTTTCCAATCCAGTTTTTCTGAGCAAGTTTAACACTTTCGGTCCAGTCCAACGCATCGGTTGCCTCAAGCAGTTCGTCCGCATACTCAGTAACTTTAAAAAACCACTGTTTGATTTCTTTCTTATCAACCAAAGGGTCTTCAGGCGCATCATGGCGCCAGCACTTGCCGTCAATCACTTGTTCGTTGGCAAGAACAGTGTTATCTTTTTCGCACCACCACTGGAACCGCGAATCCTGGTATGCCAAGCCTTGTTTGTAAACCTGTGAAAAAATCCACTGTGTCCATTTGTAATATCCTGGCTCATGGGTTGAGATTTCTTTTGACCAGTCGTTACTCCAGCCCATCGCTTTATATTGTTTGTGATAGCCCGGAATAATCGTAGCCATCGATGCCTGCGGAGAAACACCTGCTTTGATGGCGTAGTTTTCGGCGGGCAACCCAAAAGAGTCCCAACCAATTGGATGATAGCTTTCATACCCTTGTTGGCGCTTAAAGCGGGCCATGACGTCGCTTATAGTATAGGTAAACGCGTGACCAATATGGATACCAGCACCGCTCGGATAGTTAAACATGCTAAAAGCAATATACTTTGGCTTGTCACTGCGTAAGTCGGCTTTATACGTCTGGTTGTCGTCCCAGTACTGTTGCCATTTGGTTTCAATTTCTTTTGGATTATATCGTAGCATCGTTGTGATCCTTTATATAAGGGGTGATTCAGGGTTAAGTTTACAAGAGTTTTTTGATTATAAGAAGGAGTGCTCGACTAGGCGAGGAGAGATAGCACGTGACCGAGTGGAGCTATAACTTTCATAGTGTAAAAAATACCATATTTTTTATTAGCTAGCAAACAGCATATCAATGTACACTAGGGCTAGATAAGTGGAGGGGTCCAGCTGATATGGTATTAAAATGCCGTTACAACAGCTGGTTTTTTATTTCTAAATACTACGCAGTCTAAAACTGTTTTAAGAAATTAGTACTGAACGAAATGGTATTTTTCTGCTGTTTCAGCCAGCGTTCTTCTGCAAATCCAACAAGTTTTTGGACCAAATCGATAGATGATATACCTGCCCTGTTCCAGTTATGTACGTACAGGCTGCCTGGAAGCGGATTGATCTCGTTAAAATATATAGTTTTTGTCTTTTCGTCGATCAGCATATCAACGCGGGCGATGCCTGCACACCCAACCGTCTTATAGACATTCAATCCTGTTTCAACGGCCCTATCATACATTTCTTGGGAAGGTAGCTGCGCAGGAACCTGACTATAGCCCTGCGAGCCGTTCTTACCACCCTTTTTACCGCCGCCTTTTTTACCGCCGCGCATATACTTAGTGTCAAAATCAAAAAACTCTTCTGACTGTACAGTTGGTTTTTCAAGCAAAGCCGGCACTGGACTTTCATTACCCATAATCGGCAGCGTTACTTCGATAAGATTGTTCACTGCTTGTTCGACGATGATTTTGTCATCATAATGCGCAGCAACTTCGAGCGCATTCATCAGTTGCTCCGGTGCCGTGACGCGTGAGATGCCGATACTTGAACCAAGATGCGCAGGCTTTACGAATAATGGATATTCCAGGTCTTTAATCTGGGCTAAAACCGCTTCGTGATCCTGTGCAAGTTCATCAGAGGTAAACCACACCCATGGCGTTGTGAAAATCCCAGCACTCGTCGTGACCTGCTTGGCAAGCACTTTATCCATAGAAATGGCGCTAGCGGCCACACCACAGCCGACATACGGTACGTTAGCCATGTCGAGCAATCCCATAAGCTCGCCATCTTCACCGTGAGTGCCGTGCATGGCTGGAAATACTACATCGATCTTTTTATATGCTTTACGTCCTGCAAACTGACTGGATTTAACAAGTGTTAAGCCGTCATCCAAAGATAACTGCACTTTTGGTGCTTTACGCATAAAGTCTTCGATATCACCAGATTGGTAAAGAGCTATATCTTTAAGTTTATTATCCCAAAACCACGAACCATCTTTTGCTATATACACTGCTTCTACCTGGTACTGTCGTGTAGCCTCTAGCGGCTTAATAACACTGCTTAACGCAGTAATAATCGACACATCGTGCTCGGTTGAGCGTCCCCCGAAAATGACTGCAATTGTTTTCATACTTGCATTATAACACGCTTATACGTACAATTACCAGCAACAATTAAATGTAGTTAATTGTAATATTATTTAAAAAGAGCTATAGGCCGTGGCTACCGTGAAGACTCGAATGGCGGACTGTACCATACCGGCGAACGAATTATATTAAGACTTAGCAAATGGGACTAGGCATAGTTGTCGGTCCAGTCATTTTGCATCAGGACTACGTCACCCCCTGCAAGTTCGTACTGAATGTTGGTATAAAAAGCTAAAGGGTCTGGTTCTATTCGTATAATGCCGCTGAATCCGTGAACTTTAAGCGACTTTTCCATGATATGACTCACACTGTTATGCATGAACACCACGATGTCAGGCTGTGCGTGGGCAATTAGTTTACCAATTTCTGTATGTACTTTTTCTGTTTCGCTACCTTGCTCTACGAGCCCCGGAGTCACGTACATCTTACGTGCCGCCTCAACTGAACGAAGAAGTTCCAGGCCTGCCCTAATTCCTTCTAAGTTGCCGTTGTAGGTGTCATCAATTAGCCACGCGCCGTTGATTTCTCTCGCCTCCATACGGTGTTCAAACGGCATGGTACGGGCAATGCCCGTTACAACCTCGTGTTGGGTTAGCCCAAGTTTTTGGCCAAGCGTAAAGCAAAGAGCCAGCATGGGCACAGTATGTTCACCAATAAGATTACCGTGGAGCTCAACAGTTTTTTCGCCATGCGTTAAGCTAAACGACGTACCCGTCATAGCCACTTCAACATTTTTAATAACCCAATCTCCCGTGCCTTTTGGACCGTATATTTCTACCGATTTTTTAAATTGGACTGCCTTTGCTGCTTGCTCAGCCACATACAAGTTTTCTGGCTTCACAAAATCCTCAATAGACCGTAGGTCTTCTTTAAGGGCATCGACTGTTTTATAACCGTCTAAATGATTTGGTGCGTATCCCGTCAAAATAGCAATGTCTGGGCTGAGTAGTTCGCAAAATCGCTTAATGTCTCCTGGTTCTCCTTCTCCAAGCTCAAAAATAAGCACCTCTTCGTCACCTGTAAGCTTATTAATTATCCACCGAGCATGGCTTATGGGTACATTCATATTGCCTGGAGTAAACGCTACTTTTTTGCCCTGTAGCAAAGTGGTTGCTAGCAGTTCTTTGGCAGTAGTTTTGCCGTAACTACCTAAGATCACGATCTTGGTACCCTTGTGTGCGCGCAGTTTTGCGGATGCAACAGCATAGTCCTTGCGACGCTTGAAGGCAATAGCTTTAGCACCCAGCTTATTACTGTAAGCAAGCTCCATAACAACAATGGCAGGCTGAGCTATAAATACACCAATAGCTATTGCATACATATGGTGTACTGCCAGCAGCACAATTAACGCGATTACGGCAACTGATGTTCCGTAGGCAATTCCAATTAGCAGGAGGGCCTTTTTGGTTAAAACAAGTTTTTTGCGCTTTATAACTTTTAGATAATTAGGGTTTCTGTTAACCCAATTCAAAAACTCTGCTGCGTTGTTTTCGACTTGCTGGAGCATGTATACAAATACATATGGAGCAGTTGGCAAATAAATTGTTAGATAGTTACGTACTGCTGTTTTTTTCATACCAAAAATTTCCTTATAATTCCCGCTACAAGCGCGGGTGATTTTTGGTGCAAATGATGTGCTTCCTGCGGCACAGCTTCTAAGGTAGCCCCTCTTATCTCACGAGCTAACGTTTCCGCCATCCAAATTGGTGTATTGCGATCAAGGGTGCCGTTAATAATAAGTGTTGGTGTGTGTATAGTTTTTGCCTCAGCCTGCACATCAGTATTAAGTGTCTTAGTAATAATACTTTTATGAATAGGTGACATATCCGGGTCATAGTCTGACCCAATTGCGACATAAAACTTTTTTTTATAACTTTTAGGCACCACATGTTTCACTATTTTCGAGACATATTTTAGCGATTTTTTATATGTAGTACGATCATTCCTTACACCTGCTGGAGCGATTAGAATCAGCTTTTGAGGCGTAAGGATGCCCATGCCAACGCCGTACATTGATATCTGGCACCCCATCGAATGGCCTACTAACGTATAGCTGCTTATAGTAAGCTTCTGTAAAAATGCGGCTAAAAACTGGGCATATTGTGCGACGCTCTCAACTTTTTCGTTCAACTGGCTGGTGCCAAAGTTAGGAAGATCTAAGGCTATAATCCTATACCTGCCGTCGAGCTCTGCGGTCAACTGGCTATATGACGACTTGTCGTGCATCCAGCCATGTACACAGACCAATATAGGACCTTTGCCGGTATCACTATAGTTTATGAGTGTGTCGTCGACAACTACTTGCATATTAGACATAAGTATAACCGTTTGGGGGATTTATTTATAGTTTTCTATCTGTTACAATCTGTTAGACCTTTTGTGGGGCTGTAGCTCAGTTGGCTAGAGCGCTTCGCTGGCAGTGAAGAGGTCCAGGGTTCAAGTCCCTGTAGCTCCACCAATAAAAAATCCTTAACAACTGTTAAGGATTTTTTATATTCAAGCGGGCTGCACCCTATGCTCTTTTTTGATTTTTGTTTTAAAGAGAATCCGCTCGAATAGAACATAATCTATTACACGCTTATGCTAAATAATTGTCAAGGTTTGTTAGCCCTTAACTGTGTCTAAAAATGCTTTAATCAGGTCAAAGCGTTTAATTTTGCCATAATGCTCTTTAAAGTCTTCGTCCCCCATTTCACCCAAAGTTTTTGTGGTCCCTTCTGGTATGAACAGTGTGTTCCAGCCAAAACCCGATGTGCCACGCGGTAAATCAGCTATTGTTCCGTCCACACTCCCTTTAAAAAGCTGCATACTGGCGCCATCATAGAACGCAAATATTGCTGAGGCATGTGCCCTCCTACTCGGATCGGTATCCGCCAGTCGGCACAGCTTTCCCATATCAATTTCATCAATAAACCATTTAATAAATGTCCCGGGCAAACGACCAAGCGCTTCTATTTGTAGTGAAGTATCTTCGACAATTACAGGCCTACCTAGCTGTGCATATGCCGCTTTAGCCTTGGCTACAACTACCTCCTCCGCATCCAGGCTCTGAATCTCAACCAAGTCGGCTTTTTGATTATCAATATCGTGTCCAACTAATTCAGAGAAATACCGTGCCTTATGCGCATTGCCCGTGACAAAAACTACATCTTTCATGCTAAAAGCTCCCTAAGTTTTACTTCGTCTATCACTTCAGTGCCAAGTTTACGGGCTTTGTCTGCTTTAGAATCACCCGCTTTATTACCCATCACTAAATAGGTGGTACCTTTGGCGACAGAACTCTGAAATGTACCACCAAGCGCTCGGATTTTTTCGGCAGCCTCGTCCCTACTCATACTATCAAGGCTGCCAGTTATAACAATACTTACACCGACCAGCTTACCGGTTAGCCCTTTATCTTTTTGAGGCCACACATCTATAGCGCGGAACTTGGCAAGTAAATTTTGATTATCTTCATCTTCAAACCACATCAAAGTTGAGTCAGCCACAATTTCGCCTATACCGTCAACCGCCATTAATTCTTTATATGTTGCGGTGCCAATACTATCAAGACTCTTAAAAGCATGGCCAAGGTCAATCGCCGTTTGAGAGCCAATGTGTCGTATGCCCAACCCATACAAAAACCTGTTGAGTGGCGGGTGTTTTTTGTCGGCAATAGCTGCGATAAGCTTGGATGCCGATATCTCTGCAAATCTATCTACCGTCAGAACATCTTGTTTACGCAGTGTGTATATATCAGCAATATCAAGAACGAGCTGAGCATCGATCAAAGCAACCACGTTTTTTTCGCCCAACGAATCAATATCAAGTGCACCGCGGCTGGCAAAGTGTTCTAATGCTTTTTTGAGCAATAACGTACCGGCGTCACCCTTCACGCGGTAGACTACTTCACCCGCGGGCCGCTCAAAACTAAGCTCCGGAAACTGCTTGGCAAGTTCGGCTTCATAATCAAATTTTTGGGTATTTTTGGGGCGAAGTTCTGTTAAAACGGTTTGAACTTGCGGAATAATATCACCAGCCTTAAAAATAATAACTGTATCACCAATACGTATGTCTTTGCGTGCAATTTCATCAGCGTTATGCAAGCTCGCGTGCTGCACTGTTGTACCCGCAACTACTACTGGGTCAAAAACTGCCACCGGAGTTGCTGCACCGGTACGACCGATGCTAAGGGCAATATCACGAACTACAGTAGTCGCTTCTTCAGCAGCATATTTGTAGGCTACGGCACCGCGCGGTGTTTTGCCGACGACTCCCAAAGACGCGTATAATTTACGATCGTTCAATTTTATGACGAGGCCGTCGGTATTGAACTTTAGTCCAAGACGCTTTTGGTCCCATTCATCTACAAAATGCATGACTGCATCAATCGAATCGAAGACGCTGGATTCTTTATTGGCGGTAATGCCCAATGCTTGCATTGCTTTATAAGCATAATCATGCGTTGGCACTTCGAGTGGTTCGTTGCGCAGTAAGTCATAGGCATGAAAATGTAGTGGGCGCTCAGCCACCAGCTTTGGGTCCAGTTGACGGATAGTTCCTGCTGCTAGGTTACGTGGATTCATGAACAATGGCTGTCCAGCGGACGCACGCTTTATATTCAGTTCATCAAAGTCAGTTTTATACATCACAATTTCGCCACGAATCTCGGTGCGACCCTCCAACATGTTTTCATATCCTTTTGACTTGCGAAGAATCAGTGGAACGTTTTCTATTGTCCTAATATTCATAGTCACATCTTCACCAACACGGGCGTCACCCCGAGTAACAGCCTGCGTAAGTACTCCATCCTCAAAAACTATCGAGCACGCCAGGCCATCCATCTTCACATCACAAAAAAATTCGTTTGTCCGTCCAGGAGCTAGTTTATCAGTTCGTACAATCCATGCCTCAACCTCATCCCTGTAAATACATCCTGCAGGCTTATCATCGGAAAACGGTGCTCGACTTTTACAAACTTATCGAGTGCCTTACCTGCCACGCGCTGTGTTGGCGAGTCGGCGGTAATAAATTCTGGATGCTGCTCTTCAAGCTGCAAAAGCTCGTGCTTTAAGCTATCTGCAGCCGACTCGCTCATGGTTGACTCATCAAGTACATGATAGTGATAGCGGTAGTCATTAATCAGTACCCGCAGTTTTTTTATGCGTTCAATTGCGTCTTGCTTAGTCATTAATAAGTCGCCTATACAAAGTATAGAAGTAGCTATGCATCACACCCAATAGCAAAATGGTAAATATCAAAAATAGCACTTCCGCCGCAGTTGGTATAAAAATAATTAATGGCAGTAAGACTATGGCAGAAAAAAGTAGTAATACAACAGGTAAAAACAGTATTCTTCTAATTACGATGGTTCTTCTAAAAATCACCAGTTGCCGTGCTGCCTTAATTGAAGCCCACGGCTTAGCATCCGCAAGCGTCACGATGTAAAGTGCAAACAACGTGCTACTGATCATGCGGAGCGTCCAAACTACACCTGAAACCAAAATAGCGATGGCCACACCTTTCTGGAACCATCCAACCAAAATACCGCTGGACTGCACACTACTATAAAGTGACCCAACAATAAGTGCCGGCAAAAGCTGTACGACCAATAGTACACATATAACTATAAACGGAATAAGCGAACCAGTACTTTTATAAAAACTGTCTTTGATACTTACTTTATTGCTATTGCCAAAACTTGCCCGAAGCGCCCAAATAAACGCCAAGCTTACAATTATAACCAACACCGTCTGATAAATTCCGGCCGACTCACTATTGCCACTGCCTGCGGTACCAAGCAACAAGCCAAATAGAGCAACGCCTGTGTTAAAGCTATTAAGCTTACCATTGAATGTCGTTGTAAGGTTTTTGCGTAAATTACCAAGCTGAAAGTTAGCGCTAATACCCTTTATAAACAAGATATAAAAAATAGCATAAATAAGCAGAATCCCTAGAAAAGTCCACTTATGTCGATAAAGATGTTTGAGCGACAAGAATAATATCGTCCACGCAGGTGGCAACTTTTTTTGCTGTTGTTCTTTTTTATAGACAAGTTTATGCTGTTTTTTGTTGAGTTTTTTAAGCCGCGGGCCTGCTTTTTTTGAAGACAGCGCTAAAGTCTTTTTTATCAGAGGCTTTTTTCTTGCCTTGCCCAATTTTTTTAATGCTTTTTTAGTTGGCATCGCTATTTTTATGCTTTCCGGCCGATGGCGTTGAGTCGTTTGATGCGTTCTTCAATAGGCGGGTGGGTACTAAACAAATTAGTAATTCCATGCTTTTTTAAAGGATTGGCAAAAAACAAGTGGGCGGTGGAGGTGTTTTGTTTTTTCATAGTTGAGCCCGTTTGTGCAATTTTGGCTAGTGCGCTCGCAAGGCCTTCAGGGTAGCGTGTTGTCATAGCTCCTGTAGCGTCCGCCAGATATTCGCGTTGGCGAGAAACTGCAAGCTGAATAAGTGTTGCCACGATTGGTGCAAGGACAGCCGCAACAATACCAAGTATAAATAATATTTGACCGCTGTTGCCGCTGTTGTTGTCATTATCTCCGCCGCTCAACCAACTAAGACGTAACATGATGTCGGCTAGTAAACCGATAACTGCCGTTAACGCAAAGGCTATAATGTTTACTCGTATGTCATAGTTCTTAACATGGCCCATTTCGTGCGCAATAACGCCTTCCAGCTCGCTGTCGTCCATGATGTCCAGCAAGCCTACCGTGACGCACACAGCCGAGTGAGCGGGGTCACGTCCTGTGGCGAAAGCATTGGGGCTCGGGTCATCCATAATATATACCGCAGGCGTTGGCAAGCCATCGGTTATGGCAAGATTCTCGACAATTCTATAAAGCCTGGGGTTATCACGCTTTTCAACAGGCTGCGCGCCGTTGACGGCCAGTGCTACCTTTGAACCGCCATAATAACTAATAACTGCATATACTAGCGCGCCGATCAGCACTCCTATCGTAATGCTTGGGTTGCCGCCACCGTACAACTTGCCAAATAACCACCCAAGACCTCCAACCAATACGATAAAGAAAGCCATAATAATGACTGTTCGGCGCTTATTCTCGGCAATAGCACTATACATACGTCTCCTCCCGATTAGTTTCGCACAATAGTGCAGTTTGGCCGATAAACGAGCTCAAAATTCGAGACGTATTCAAATACGATGAGATTTTTTGACGCAAGTTTTCGGCCAAAGTGTGCATTGTGAGTAAGTAATCGCCTAGAATTTTACTTCAACAGGCGCTTCAGCTGCCGCCCGTTCTGCTTCTGCTACCTCAAAGAACTCGCGGTCTTTGTTAAACCCGAGCATGCCAGCAAAAATGTTGGTTGGAAAGACTTTGCGCTTGGTATTAAAGTCACGAACAACCCCATTATAGAAGCGACGAGATGCCTGAATTTTATCTTCTGTATCTACAAGCTCGGCTTGTAGATCTCTGAAGTTATCGTTAGCTTTAAGGTCTGGATAAGCCTCGGCAACCGCAAAGATACTTTTCATGGCTGACTGGAACTGGTTTTCGGCTTTGGCGGTGTCAGCTGGACCTTGAGCATTCATCATAGATGCACGAGCAGCTGTAACCTCTTCAAAAACTCCTTTTTCGTGAGAAGCATAACCTTTTACGGTATTAACAAGGTTTGGGATAAGGTCCAAGCGACGTTTCATCTGTACAGTAATGTCACTCCAAGCTTCGTCTGCGCGGATATTCAATTTAATAAGGCCGTTGTACATAGCGGCTAATATGGCGCCGAGGACAACGACAACTGCAATAACAATAACCAATTTCATTGTGTTTTTACTCCGTTAAGTTTACGTATATAGTATAGCACTTTCTATGAGAGAAGGCTGAAAAAACCAACTAAAAAGTCTAGGCTTATGCCTAGACTTTTTAGTTGGTGGAGCTATACAACGAAGTTAGAACCTATTTTATCTCAAAAAGTTAAAAAACGAGAGCGATTAGCCCCGCCGTTTGCCAGCCAAAGGCTGACCCGCCCCGCCAGCCCTGAATTTTTATTGTCCGGAATTTCCCCCGCCGAATCTTTCTCAGAACAATATGGTTAAAATTCAATGCTGTCGGGTCGGCTGCCCAAGAGGGCAGAAACGGTGAGGTTTGAGAACCCAGATTGCAACAAAAAATGGTACAATCAACCCATGAAATATAATATCAAAAATAAGAATACAAAGTGGGCGCTTGTGATTTTGGCAAGCCTTGTCTTCATTATTGCTATACCGCTACCCTTAAAACCAAGTCTTTGGACGTTTCTTCATCGTCAAAGGTTAAACGCCACACTCTCAACCTTTACAGAACCTCTGTATGTAACCGACCAGACCGAGCAAAGTGATTTTGGTTTTCAAACTTATCTAGGCTGGAAAAATTCTTACTGGGTACGTGGCTTTGCTAAGAACTCTGATCATTCTGGCGGATATTACTATATTCAAGCTAGTAAAACAGGCCTATTCGGCGAATCTGACGAAGGGCCATCAGCTTTTGATATGGCACCCATTAAACAAGCGTTTGAACAGACCTGCAAGCCACACATTAGCGGTATCGAGATATGCGAAGTACTTGAGCCTAAGCAGTATGTTGCAAAATACCAAGTACAAGAGGCCTACCTACTAAGTGATATTACTCAAAAAGTTTTTAACAAAGATAAGCTTGACCCTGCAAAATATCCTTACCCGCACGATTACATAGCACCCACGGAAGACCAAATACAATACATAGCTGACGTAATGCTAAAAGCCAAACCAAAACCAATAGCAGATGTAAAAAAACATTTTAAGCCAGAGTTTTAAGGCAATTATGAAACCACGAGAAATTGTTCAAGATGCAGCTTTCAGAGCCCTTGAAGGTGAAGTGTTGCCCGGCGAAAGAATACCTCAAGCTATGTTTCGTATCATTAGTGATGAGATGCATCTTGAGAATTTCTCTCTAGATCTTGAGAATTTCTCTCTAGATAACGCTAAAGAGCTAAGAGATAATTTGAAACATACATCTGGTGACGAAGCCGAGCGTGCAGTAGGAGTTGCAAAATCATTAAAAGGTCTGCGCGGACAAGCATATGGGCTTTACGAAACTTTCTCTGATGGTTCTATTTCGGAAATTGAACAAGAGGGTGAGGCTCTAACTGCTTCGATCATCAATGGCGTTGTATCTTATGCAGAAGCATACCCAAATACTCCAGATAAAGATATGAACGATAAATTCGTAGAAGCATTCAAGACAGCATTTAAGCCGAGCGATGACTCAAACGCAAAGCTACGGAGTGCTCATGTAGCAACAGAAATAATTACACCGTACTTCTCTGAACGTATTGTGGCAGTTGACTGGTCATCAAACAAATCTGCATTATCTGGAATTAAGAAAATTGCTGCGGACTTCAAGATATTTGGCTCGTTGTATCATTCGATTGCACCGGTAGTGGAGCATGGATTTGACGCAGATGAGAGTTTACATAAGGAACTAGCTGAAAAACTATTTAGTATAGGTCCTCTTTTCGCAAAAACAGGTCAGGCACTAGCTGGTGTGTCTGGTGCTGCTTCAAGTGAAGCACAATCAAAATTCTTGGCAAATGTTGGGAGGGCTCTGCAGGAAGGCATAGCACAACCAACGCACTCAGACCTTGCACAAATGAGAAAAGAACTACCACAAGGAATAGAATGTGACGATGTGATTAGTAGCGCCTCAATTGCGCACATATTGCGAGTACATAATACGCAGGGCATGGAGATGGCTGTCAAGGTCAAAAGAGACAATATTGATGGAGCTATCACTGATAATGTACGAGCTTACCAGCTACTAGTTGATATTGCTGAAGCATTTGTACGAAGTCATGCTGGCGATAGCGCATTCACAACAAATCTTGACGTTATTACCAAGGCGTTACCTTTCGCTCTACGCATGCTTGAAGATGATATTCGCAAGGAACTCGATACGGTTGCAGAGGCAGACGCACAAATATTGGCAATTGATAAATTTCAACAACTACCAGAGATTGTAATACCTAAAGTATATAAAGATATATCTGATAATCGACATCTATTTATGGACATCGAGCCAGCTGAACGCATTGATGAATTACCTGCAAATCCTCAAACCTTGAAAAATCTTATGGTCTTCGGTCTTCAGATGTGGAAAAAGAAAATGTGGCATGCCGACCTACACCCTGGGAATATTAAAGCACGCACTGATGGAACTATCGTTGTTTACGACTGGGCAAAACCTATAGAGCTGTCCCCAAAATTTATGCGGGATATAGTATCTTTTGTCAGAGCTGTGTCTACAGGAAAACCTAAGAAAGTAGCAAAAGCCTACCAGCGTATTCAAAGTGATGATTACGAGCAAGTTGATAATGAAGCCGTCGCATTAATTGCACATGATGTATTTGAATCAACGCCTAACGGTAGCATACGCAAGAATAAGTCGATTCAACGCTTTGTCATGGCTATGGGTATACGACACCAAAGTACACTAGATTTTAAGTATGCTTCGTTCATGAGAAGTACTACTGCTTTTGCGACGGTTGTAAAAACAGAGCTGTCGAAGCCCGAGTATGGCGGTAAGTTTGGTCAAGCATCGGCAGTCACTAGAGCCACAATCAGTGCATTTGGCAGAGTATATCTGAGTCGAAAGAAACGGCAAACAACTACTGTAGCCAATGATTAGAAGAATCAGTCAAACCTCACCGTTTCTGCCCTCTTGGGCAGCCGACCCGCCAGCCCTGAATTTTAACCATATTGTTCTGAAAAAGATTCGGTGGGGGAAGTTCCGGACAATCAAAATCCAGGGCTGGCGGGGCGGATCAGCCTTTGGCTGGCAAACGGCGGGGTTTCATTCAGCAGTTTTTCTCAAAATAGGTTCTAGCCTCGTTGTACATAGACACCAACTAAAAAGTCTAGGCTTATGCCTAGACTTTTTAGTTGGTGCGAGAGGAGGGACTTGAACCCTCAATCCTTGTGAGAACAACATTTTAAGTGTTGCGCGTATACCATTCCGCCACTCTCGCATGTGCAACCTTCTTATTTTTACCACGATGTGTAGGCTGAAGGCTACGACAATTTGGACAAAGTATTCGTAAATTTTAATCCTATTATATCTGTTATATGTACATAATTACCGCCCGCAGGGATATGACTAAGCTTAATCAGAACCATTCTTATGTTCTTTGACTCAGCTACTGCAGCTGTAAGCTCTTCACTTGTCCAGCGCCTTCTTCTTCCCATAATGCGAACATTATACCTCTAGCCATACTCGTGTATACCTATAATTGTAAATGTAATAAATGGAGGCACCTATGGGAGTCGCACCCATCTACGAGGTTTTGCAGACCTCTGCCTAACTGCTCGGCCAAGGCGCCATTACAGCAACAGGAATATTATACTGTCTCTGACAGATATCTGCCAGTTGTATTGCCTGATCGTAAGACATTTTTGTCGTATATTTTGCATAATCAAGCAGTACAGGTACTCTATACAGTATGTCATCACGTGTACGTAACCGATCAAAAGCTGGATTGTTCGGCCTATCTGTAGGAGCACTCGGCATTGTCTTCGGGGATATAGGCACTAGCCCCCTCTATGCAGTAAACCAAATTTTCTTTGGGCGCGCACATATCGTGCACTCTACTAGCAACGTCTTGAGTCTTATTTCATTAGTATTATGGTCACTTATACTGGTCGTTACCTTTAAATACATCCTTTGGGTCCTAAGGGCCGATAACGAGGGTGAAGGTGGTGTGTTTGCCTTGTTTGCCCTACTAAAAGCCCAAAAAACCAAGCTTATTTTGCTAATTTCTTCACTGTTAATTATTGCTGCGGGGCTTTTGTTTGGCGACGGCATTATAACCCCTGCTATTAGTGTACTTTCGGCCGTCGAAGGCCTCAAAGTTGTAAGCCCAGGAATGGCACCGTTTATAATCCCTGTTACGCTCGCTATTTTAACTGGTCTATTTGCTATACAATCCCGCGGTACTCAAAAGATCGGGAAACTGTTTGGCCCAATTATTCTTATTTGGTTTGTAACTATTGCGTTATTAGGCACCCGACAAGTTTTGGTTGCGCCAGAGATCTTAAAAGCTTTTAACCCCGTCTACGCAGTCCACGCTTTTACGCTTTTTCCTTTCGCAAAACTCTTGATTGTTCTTGGGTCTGTAATGTTGGTCGTTACTGGTGGCGAAGCCCTGTGTGCCGACATGGGTCACTTTGGACGTCTACCAATTCGCGTTAGCTGGTTTAGCGTTGTTATGCCGTGCCTTATGCTTAATTACCTTGGTCAGGGGGCCTTTTTACTACGTGGTAATGTAATTGTGGGCGACAATCTTTTTTATAGCCTTGTGCCTTCTTCGCTACTAATACCAGTCGTGTTATTAGCCAGCATGGCCACCGTAATTGCCAGTCAAGCCTTAATTTCTGGGGCCTTCAGCCTTGCTGCACAGGGCGTTAACCTGGGGCTTTTGCCTCGTTTACGCGTTCAGCACACTCACGAACTTCACGCTGGACAAATCTATATTTCTTTTGTTAATTGGTCGTTATACGTCGGCTGCGTACTGCTAGTTATAGCATTTGGTAGCAGCGCTCGGCTGGCCAGTGCCTATGGACTTGCCGTTTCGGGCGTAATGGTTATAACGACCCTAAGTATGATCTTAATCGCCCAAAAGCTCTGGAGGTGGTCAAAACTTGCCAGCCTTGCACTATTTGTACCATTATTAGGCCTCGACTTACTCTTTTTAACTGCTAATAGTCTCAAATTCTTCGACGGTGGCTATGTTCCATTCGGCATTGGTTTATCGCTATACATTATTATGGTCACCTGGCGTTGGGGCAAACGCTACTGGAACGCCACACTTGACGACTTTTCGACCATTACTATGGCTGACGTTTTAGAGCTTAAGCAGCACCAGAGCTACTCGTCAGAACGCAGCTTGCTGATTTTGACCAACCACCACGCCACCAAACTTACAGACAAAGTACCACCACTTCTAGAGCTGTTTATTAACCGCTACCACACTTTACCCGAGCATATTATTAACCTCACAGTTCTGCGTACCCGTACCCCATATGTCAGCGATGAAGAACGCTACAGTATAACTGAGTTCGAAAACGACCATGAAAAAGGAGCCAGCCTGCTTTCTATCTCTGCAAAGTTTGGCTTTTTAGAGCAGCCAGATGTCGAAAAGGTCATACGCGACATTGCCAGCGACCAAAACCTCACTCCTAACGACAATATGAAAGATTGGATTATTAGCGTAGCCCGTGAGCGCATTATTGCCCAGCAGTCCAACTTGTTCTTACGCCTTCGTACTATCCTTTATAGTATTCTGGTCAATAACGCCACTCCCTCATATGAGTATTACGGTATGGGCGAAGACTCCCGTCTAAATGCCGAGCTCATTGCTGTTAGAATATCCTAACTTTTATGCTATTTAAAATGCAGCCATCTGAGAGTCAAGCTGAGCTGTGTCAATACTATTGCTACCACTTGGGTCGGTTGCATCCAGGGCTTTAGTAGACTTATCGAGGTCACCGGTGGTTTTAACAATGCTTGGTGCTTTTGACACATCATTTGCCTTAGCCGAGCTGTTTATGGTTTGGCTTGAATCTGAGCTAGTAGTTTTTGACTTATTTCGGTTGTATACCTTATATCCTGACACACCTACTATAGACACCACTAGCAATATTATTACCAGTTCGATAACTGAAAAACCTAATTGATTGGTACGAATACGCATGATTAGTTACTCTCCGTTTTGGTGTTGTCGGTAGTAGCCTCGGTGCTTTGTACAGACTTTACGCCCTTTATAAGGTTTTTAACGGCTGTCTTGTACTCTTTTAAGGCTGCGATTTCGCTCTTGAGCTGTTCTTTAAAGCTTGATGCAACTCCTTTTGGATCACTTCCATCACACTTAAATGTCACACTTGTAGCTTTTATAGCATTTACGGCTGCTTGGGCGGCTGCTTGTTTTGCATTAACGACAGCAACAAGCGCATCATAATTGCTTAATGTTTTGCCCTTAGCAACATAAAATGCCTTAGTTTTAGTAGCGATGGAGGTAAACAAATCCAACTGTTTTTGGCCTCGATCGCTCATACGGCTTAGCGAATTATTTATTACTGTCTCTCGCTTTTGGCATGCCTTAAGCTTGGCCTCTGTAGATAGTTTCTTTTTATCACTTGCGCTCTTTTGCTCAGTGCTGTTCTCTGTTTCGTGGGTATTGGTCGTTTGATCTTCGGTCGTTGTCTCGTTCTCTCTGTGCGTGGTGGTGCTACTAGTATTAGTTGCATTGGTAGATTCTGTGCTATCAGACCCTCGCGCATAAACACTTAAAGTTGGGCCAACTGCCAGCAATACTGCCACCATACTGATGGTTGCGATGCTTATCCGTTTTATTATGTTCATATTTTTTCCTTATATTACCTATACACAGGTTATGCTTTATAGTACCCACAAGTCAAGGAAGGTTATCCATGTTTCGATAGAAGCTACTACTTATTTGCAGGAGTGGTTATAATCGAGGTTTTTTTCAACTTTATTTGACTGGGTCAAGAGTTATAGCCATTCATCACTCAAAATTTACAC
>JAYTXD010000020.1:0-4972 GCA_043743105.1 Candidatus Saccharimonadota bacterium
ATGAAGTTGTCGCAGTCGCAGCACCGTTCGACGAATTACTCATTTTTATTAGACGCGGAGATCCTGCTGTAGCTGATGCGGCTTGGGGCAGCAGGGCTATATATAGACTCGACAGCACTAATAAACTTACTCCTATATTAAAAAGCTGCTTAAAATTGACTGTATGAAAAGAATATTTTTTCTTTTTTCCCACGACACTCTCTTTTTATTTTAAAGTTTGCAATTTCCAGTGAATAATATCACAAGCACTTTACTAGATCAAATATATGCCGTACTAATTAATAAGTCCCTGTTGCTACTAGGTTATGGTTCATAGAATATGATCCTGCCTGTGTAACACTGCTGATATTTAAAATATACGAAATGGTATAGTCTGTCTCACCTGAACTTTTTGTAGCTTGGGCAATAATATCGCCATTTACATATTTATATACGTTTGCCGTATCGTATCCTGTTGCAGCTGTGCCGAAACTGAACGTGCTATCTGGTACCTGTGTTGGGTTGGCACCGAAAGTGGCGGGTGAGGTATTTGCTACTAGATTAATACCAAATTGTTCAGTACCAACTGCCGATGCTACTGGAGATGAAGGTGCTGCCATTGTATGAGATGGGATGCTTAATGGAGCGGAAGCATTTCTAACTACGTATCCTTGCGCTACATATGCTTTGACGTAAAACGTCGCCGTACCTCGAGTAGTAGTAGACGTTGTTTGCTGGCCTAAACTGACTGTACTTCCGGTAACAACAAATTCAATATATTCATCTTGTGGAGTTATAGTTCCTGTAGCTGACTTATTTGTGGTTCCGCTTGTATCGCCGATACCCAGTGCTCCAGTAGCTGTACGAGCACTATACTGCGTGCTTGTCAGGTTCGTGTCGCCACCAGTACCAAAATAATATTCTTTCGTTGAGTATTGCACGGATGTAGGAGTCGTTTGAGCATATCCAACTCCTGACAATAGGCCTAAAAATAAAAGTACGCCGATTAAAAGCGCAGTTGGACGAAATAGTGTACGTATCCTCATGGCCGTTTTATTATATAGCGCTTTTGCTTCTATAGCCACTTACTTTTATGTCTTAATTGGTATGTTTTATAACCATAATATACAATTATGCTTACGCTTTTGTCTCTAAGCCTGTATCATATAATTAGGCTTAAAAAAGCAAACTTCAATGAATAATAAAGATCAGCCGATTACAGAGAGCGATTCACTTGAAACGCCTGCAGACTCTCCTGAGCAAACAGGGGTTGTAAGTGCACCCCAAATGCCAAGCGATAATACGACCAATGCCTCAAACCTCAATTTAATACTCGACGGCCCATCTACTGACCGCGGTGTTAAAAAGCTCATCAATAAAATTAACATCTATACAGCTGCCTTGATTGCTATCTTGTTTATCTTAGGTGGTATTTCTTACTACGCCGTTGTGCAGAACTATAAAAATGCCAAAGCTGGCGAGCTAAACACCCAGAAACTTAACCAAGATGCTTTAGACAAACTTGCCAGCACCGACTCAACCGTGGGTAACCCAAAGCAAACCCTGAGTGTCGAATCCAACGCCATATTTGCTGGCGGCGTTATTATCCGCGGCAATACAGACATAGCAGGGACCCTTAAGGTTGGTGGAGCACTTTCTTTGCCTGGGCTTAATGTCGGTGGCATCGCCAATATTGACCAGGCAGCCGTAAAATCACTTACCGATGCAGGCGATGCATCTATTCAAGGCAAGGTTACTATCCAAGGCGGGATAAGTGTTACGGGCAGTGCATCATTTAGCGGTACTGTAACTGCTTCACAGATTAGCGCCGATTCATTATTGCTTGGCAAAGAACTCCAGCTTAGCAGCCATATTGTCACCAGTGGCAGTACACCAGGGCACACTAATGGTAGCGCCCTTGGCGGCGGCGGGACTGCAAGCAACAGTGGCACCGACACATCAGGTACGGTTGTCATTAACACTGGCAACAACGCCCCCGCCGGATGTTTTGTTACGATATCCTATAACCGCGCCTACGCTACGATTCCACATGTTATTATCTCTCCTGCAAGCTCAACCGCTGGTGGTGTGGCATATTACATCAACAAAACTGCTGCCAACTTTAGCATTTGCACTGCTGCCGATGCTCCAGACAATACCGCCGGCATGGCATTTGACTATATCGTTGTCGGATAAGCGTATTTAGTTTAAACGTCTAGGAAAACAACAACTTTGTCAGCTTTGACATGCATAACGCCGCGTGCAATACGAATTTTAATCTGGCCACTTTCACGCTCGATAATTAACTCACATGGGTTTAATAAAGTTATAAAATTATGGTGCATAGGCAAAACATCAAATGGTCCCGTACCATTTATTGCAGTTACACTGAAGGCGTTTTCGTCAAAATAAGTCTTAAACGGTGAGTATACTTTAATATGTAGTGTCTTTTTTTTATCTTCAGAAACAGCTACAGAAGCGGCGGTCGGCTGTGCAACAACATCACTCATACGATGATTTCTTCAACTCCAGCTAACGTCATCTCCCTTGTAAAGCTCTCGCCTTTTTGGCCATTTAAGTCTTCTGTCACAAACATACGCTGGGAAAAGAAAGCAATGAGTTTACGTGCTTTGGCATAATCTGCACGGTCAGAAGGGCTTAGTTCGTTTTCGCCAATAATTGCAATAATGCCCCTTAACGACTCATGCTTTTGCAGCAAATTTTGGACTTGTACACTTAAAACGTAGTGGCGCTCACCGACAATTTCGGGTGTCAAGAGTGATGAACTTGTGCGTAGCAAGTCTACCGCTGGTCGAATACCTTGCTCGGCAACTGCGCGTGAGAGCACGATAGTACTGTCCAGCTCGTGCTGGATCATTTGCACCGCAGGGTCACTCAAGTCGTCAGCTGGCACATAAATTGTCTGCACAGCCGTGATGGAGCCTTTGTCGCTTGAGCTTAAACGGTCCTGCAATACTTTGATATCAGAGAAAATTGTTGGCTCATAGCCACCCTCTGAAGGGATCTGTGACAAAATGGTGCTCAGTTCGTTGCGAGCCTGAACATAACGGTACATGTTGTCGGCAAAAAACAATATGTCTTTGCCTTCTTCGTCTCTAAAATACTCTGCCAACGCAACCGAGCTGACGCCAACCAAGGCGCGCTGAACCGGGTTTTCGTTCATCTGCCCAAAAAACATGACCGTGTTTTTGAGTAGATCACGCTCTTTAAGCGTCTCAAATAGTTCGTGACCCTCGCGGATACGCTCACCAATACCCGTAAAGAAGCTAAGCCCGGCACCGCTTTTGGCAATATTATGGATAAGCTCCATCGTAAGGACTGTCTTGCCCACACCCGCACCACCAATAATGCCAATTTTACGACCTTTAACAAACGGGGCAAAAAAGTCGATAACCTTAATGCCTGTTTCGAGTATTTCGGCTTTTTTGTCAGCAAATGTCGCGTTACGAGGCGGCAGCTTGAAGATATTCTTTGTCTTAACATTTGGGTCACCAAGTAGCGATGGCAGCTCATCAAGAGGGTTACCAAGCGCATCAAAAACACGGCCAATTGTTTGTGGGCCTACGGCAATTTCGATGCCCTTACCTGTTCGTTCTACGGCCATACCACGCTGAATGGTTTGCTCACTTCGAATATTGAGGCAAATTGCGGTACCATCATTTTGCAATGACTCCACTAGCAACAAGCTGCGTTCGGGGTTTGTAGCTACAAGGAGTTCGCCAATCTGTGGTTGTCCTTCGTCAAAACGGACAACCACAATCAGCTGACGAATCGATCTGATAATGCCTTTGTTCATATGACGGCTCCTACTTTTCGTAATCCATTGATAATTTCTTTCAAACGCTCATCTTTAACAGACCGTAACGAACGATGATATGACAATGTAAGGTCACTATACAAATCGTCGGCAAGGTTACGCGAGCTACTCATTGCCCTAAATCGGCTGGCATATTGAGCAAGCTTAGATTCCAAAATAACTTCACTGACTGCAATCTGTAGCATTGAGCGCTCAAGGTGATCGACGACAGCAAAGGTACTTGGTTCAAATATGTAGGTATCCTCGGAAATTATCTCTTCCGCTATATTTACGGTGTGACCCTTTTGCTGTACGGCGGTGGCAAGACTGATGCGCTTTACATCCTGCACCATCAAAGAAACGTAGGTTTGGTAATACACTGTAGTCGTGCGATATTTTTGGACTTCTGCAATAATTGGCTCGGAGTTTATGTTTTGGTCACGTTCTGGCAGTTTGAAGTATTTTTTAAAGCCAATGCCACTTTGGGCTAGCTGCACAGCACCGTGATGTCCAATAACCACAATGTCCTGTTTTTCTTTATCATAGGTTTTTAACATCAGTGCAATAAGTTGTTGGTCGATGTCTCCGCTAAATCCACCTTCGGCGGTAATAATAACAATTAGCTCTTTGTCTATGACAGGGTGAATATTTTGACTTCGTCCGAAGCGAAACATACTATCAACACGTAGCTGTGTGTATAGCGTCCAAAGTACATCAAAAAATGACTGTGCTTGTAAAACCTGGTTTTTAATTTGGGCTATGCGCATGCTGGCGAGACCTTCGAACACACTGGTGAGCTCTACCAAGGTGCCCATCGAACGCTGATCAAAAGCAATATCACCTGGACGCCTCATTTTTTGATCTCCACCAGGCTAGCCGAGCGAATATCTGCCTTAACTTTTTCATAATTTCCTTCACTCACATCAATAGTAATATTTTTGATGGCCTGCTTCATGCGGGCAATATCGAGCATTTCACCTGCTACTATGTTGAGTGCCAGATCCAGCATGAGTTGCTGCCCATAGATAGTAAAGCTGTCTCCGGGCACTTGTTTGAGAATTTCGATCAAGCGCTTGCCTGCCTCAAGGTCATTTTTTGTTGCAAGCGCCATTTCAGAGCCAAAATGCGAGAACTCTTGCGCCTGTCGATATGCGGCCAGTACACGCATAGCCTGAC
>JAYTXD010000021.1:0-9248 GCA_043743105.1 Candidatus Saccharimonadota bacterium
GACTGAGACATAACTACTGGTTTTGTAACAAAGCATATCCATAGATATGGTGCGAAGCAAACCAGTAGTTATAGCCAGTCAGGCGCGGTCAAAAAGACATGTTTTGATTTCTGGATGGCTCTAATTTCACTTTTCGTTTTTAGATGTGCAACCGAATGGTTGGTCCAAACGACATTTTGTTATTTTGCGTAAGTCGAGTATAGAATAGTTGTTTATGGCGGTGGCGTTCTTATCTCTAAAACTGCTATGCTTGCAATGCTATGGAAATTTCACGCATGCGCTATCCGACTAACACAGTACGAGTATTACCCCCAAAGCGTAAAAAACTTTCCAAAAAAACTACCTTTATTGCTTTGGGTATTTTTATTGTTGGAGTACTATCATACACTTATGCGTACGCTGCAATTCATAAACCACTGCGCGTTTTTACTATTCCAAGCGTCAGCTTATCGTCTAAGGTTACGGTAGTTCCGGTTGATTGGCCTACAGGGGTTGATGCAGCCGTTGGCTCACTTACAACCGGTGTCTTAGCACAATCTAAAACTGTCGAGGAGCCACGCTCAATCGCAAGTATAGCTAAGGTAATTACTGCCATAGCCGTCATGCGTAAAAAACCAATTACTTCAACGACCGAAACCATCATTACTTTTACTAATGCCGACCAAGCTCTATACGAAAAATACGCGACTTCAGACGGCTCAAATATTGCTGTTAGTACAGGTGACCAGCTAAGTGAATACCAGGCGCTGGAGGCAATGTTGCTGCCCTCTGCTAATAACATGGCTGACAGCCTGGCTATCTGGGCTTTTGGGTCACTGGATAGCTATACTACGTATGCCAATGACATGGTACGGAGCTTTGGTCTTACTAAAACATCAGTGGGTGAGGCAAGCGGGTTTAATGATACCGTTCTGAGCACTCCTTCTGAGCTTATTGTGCTAGGCCAAAAACTTATGGCAGATCCGTTACTTGCCCAAATAGTAAAAGAGCAATCCACTACCTTACCTACCGTAGGAATTATCAATAATACAAATCAGCTACTAAATAGTGGTGCTAGCGGTATTAAAACAGGCCATACTGCAACAGCAGGGTATTGTCTGCTCCTTATAAAAAATTATCAGATTAGCGCAACCTACACGACGAGCATTATCACTGCTGTTCTTGGAGCTAGTACAGCTGAAGATTCGTTTGTAATTAGTGACGGACTTGTTACTAACGCTCAGAAAAATTTTGGTACCAATCAGGTAATTCCAAAACACACGGCAATTAGTATCATACAAACACCGTGGGGGAATAAAAGTACCATTGAAACTAGTGTTGCGGTTGTAGCATACGGCTGGAAAGCAATGCCAAGAAAAGCCATTACAAAACCTATGCAGATAAAAGCACCCGCCAAAGCAGGCTCAATAGTAGGGCTCATTACTACATTCAATGATGGTGGCTACGAGCAGAATTACGACATTGTTCTTGCTTCTGCTATCTATAGCCCCTCAGTTTGGTGGCGTTTAACACACTATTTTTAAGTAGAACTGATATAATAATTGCAACATTATGACACATACATCAGATAGTCTAATTTCTGTTGTGATCCCTCTGCACAACGAAGCCGAGGGGCTTACAGCACTACATCAACAGCTCAAGAATACCCTGGATGCACTCGATAAAACCTATGAAATTATCTATGTAGACGATGGCAGCACTGACAACAGTAATGCCCTCGTAAACGACTGGGCTCGGGTCGACCACCACATTCGCCTTATTGCATTAAGTCGTAATTTTGGCAAAGAGTCGGCCTTAGCAGCTGGTATTGCACAGGCGAAAGGCAAAGCGATTATCATGCTCGATAGTGATGGGCAACATCCAGTAGAGCTTATTCCGCAGTTTATCGCGGCTTGGCAGAGCGGCGCTCAAGTAGTAATTGGCATATCCGAAGATAAGCAAGGCGAGGGGAGCTTTAAACGAATAGGGTCACGCCTTTTTTATAAGGCATTTAACAGGGCTGCGGAGCAACCGCTCATACCAGGATCAACAGACTTTCGTTTGATAGATGCAGAGGTGCAAAAGGCCTTTTTAGGTCTTGAAGAGAACGACCGTATTACCCGTGGACTTATAGACTGGCTTGGCTTTAAACGAACATATATTCCTTTTGTCACTAAAGAGCGCTTACATGGCACTGCTACCTACAATCGTCGTAAGCTTATTGCTTTGGCTGCTAACAGCTTCGTGTCACTAACCTCAACACCAATGTTCTTGTTCGGGTACCTTGGGGTTTTTATCACAGTTGCGTCACTACTACTTGGTACTGCAATTATTATTGAGCAACTTATTCTAGAAGACCCCCTAAGCTGGAACTTTACCGGTACCGCCATGCTCGGCGTGCTTATTATTTTTCTCGTGGGTATTGTACTAATGTCGCAGGGTATACTTTCCTTATATATAGCGCACATTCATACACAAAGTAAAAAACGACCGCTATACGTAATCAATCAGGCTAGTTCTGCCGGTGTAAAGCATGAAAGCTAAGCTAAAAAAGCTTCTTCAGAACACTACAAGTCGCTACATTATCATCGGTGTCGGTATATATCTGATAGAACTCGTTATTATTGTTATTGCCCAACACTATGGTGCCAGAGACACAGTTGCCGTAGGCATAAGCTTTTGGCTAGGGCTGATGATCTCCTTTTTTCTACAAAAAATCCTTACCTTTGGCGATACACGCATGCATCACAAGGTTCTCGTACCGCAATTACTTGCAGTGACATGCCTAGTGCTTTTTAACTTTGGCTTTACCATTGTTGTTACGCGTCTCTTACGTAACCATGTGCCCGCGGTAGGCACGCGCACCATAGCGCTGGGGGTTACCACTATCTGGAATTTCTATCTTTATCGTAAACGCATCTTCAAAACAGGCACTGCACCACTTATAGATTAACCAAGGCTGAGAATATAGTTGTTAAATAGTAGTTTTTTCGAGATACTTATACATAATCATTATGGCTCAAAATAAGACCAGCTTTAAAAACGTGGCAACGTCACAGAAATCTTCAGATATACTAGGGAGAATCGTTCGTAAGCAGTGGTTCTCAAAAACATATGTCGTATTATCATTATTAATCTTATTTGGTACTACAGTATTTTGGTCGCTACTTAGTGCTCGAGTTCACTCGGGTAATGCCGACCAGCTTGTTAATCCGTACCTTTTTGATAATGCAAGCGTAATGCGCGGAGCGTTGCTACCAGGGCAGCATACCTTTTTACTAAAATGGCCGATTTTTATTATTACTAAATTATATGGCGAGTCAACTACGTCCTACGAGGTAGCCACTGTAGCTTTAAGTCTTATCACTGTTGGTAGTCTCGCTTATGTAATTCACCGTATCGATAGGCGTCCTATTGTTAAAGGTACCCTATTTATCGCACTTGCTTCGGTTCTTTTTGTAATACCTGCTCAGCCGTATCCAGGAGGCCTACTGCCTGTAAATATGGCCATGATTGCCACAAGAAACATTGAATACATTGTATACATTATATGTGCTTGGGCAATTGTTCGGACAAAACGGTATCGTAGCAATACATGGATTGGGGCTTGCTTAGGGCTTGCACTCCTTATAACAACTGACAAACTATTTTTAACACTTAGCTTAGGTTCTGCACTCGTAGCGTGTGTTGCATACACTCTACGCAAGCGTTGGCGACTTGCCATTTTTACAGCGCAGTGGTTTATTACAGCACTCGTAGGAACTATCGGCTCATTTGTTATTTTAGCCATTATAAATGCATCGCGCATTACGCAGATAGCGGGTCAGGGCAGTGCACCATACAAATTTATTTCTAATTCTAGACAGCTAACCCACGGTATATTAGGCGCCGTCGTTGGGCTATTGAGTAACTTTGGTGCCAACCCTGCCTTTAACACTATTAAACTGCACGATACAGCGCGCCAGATCGTACACCATGTTTTTAGTTTTGGAGGCCCAATCTTAGTTATAAATGGCTTACTACTTGTTGGTGCTCTGGCCGCAAGTTTGCAACTTATAGGTAAGACTTTCAAAAACCGCAATCTCAAAAAGACAGACAATCAAATTTCACAAAGTCAAAAACTTGCGCTTATCATGCTTTGGACTACTGCGGCCGCTTATGGTGCTTACATTACCACTGATCACTTTTACCCAGTTGACGCACGCTATTTAACTATCGGCTTGTTTGCATTTTTTATTACTATGGCATCATTTGTACGGACCAAGGAATGGGATGCCAGGCGGCTGTTACTACTGGCAATTATTATGATCGGCGCGATTGCGCTAAGTGTACCTATGGTATTGGGTAACTACAGGTCTGAACGTGATGCATCATTTGTAGCAGATAGCCGCAACAAGCTTATTACCCAAGCAATCACAAGCCACAAAGTAAACCTCCTAGTTGGTGATTATTGGCGAGTCGTACCTATAAAGCAGATGGGGGGCAAACCTATAGCCATTATGCCGTTGGAGGACTGTACAACACCAAGGGGCGTCTTGAGCAGTACTGTGTGGCAACCAGACTTGCAGTCCAATAGTTTTGCGTACATATTATCGCTTGATAAAAGTCAGACCAACTATCCGACTTGTAGCGCCAACGTCGTATACAAAAACTATGGCAAGCCAAATGCCAGCGTAGTAATTGACGGTTCAATAGACAATCCAAAAGAACTACTTTTATTTTATGACCATGGTGCGCAAAAGAGCGCACCAACCAATGGCAGTATGTCGCCGATTGCACCTACCGTTGAAGCAATACCTCTACAAAATCTACCAATCGGCGTGTGTTCGGTGCCAACTTCACTTAATATTGTTGCCCATCAAGATGATGACCTTTTGTTCATGAACCCCGACGTCCAAAAAGATATAAGTGCCGGTAGGTGCGTACGTACAATCTACATGACAGCAGGTGACGCTGGCGCAAATCAATTTTATTGGCTTGGACGAGAACAGGGGTCCGAATCTGCCTACTCTAGGATGACTGGCAATGACACAGTATGGATACAAAGAATTGTAAAACTCAGAGATAATCAATATATAACCATTGCAAACCCAAAAGGAAACATTAAAATTTCGTTAATTTTTATACGTTTACCAGACGGGAATATACATGGGCAAGGTTATGACGCATCAAAGCGAGAAAGTCTGCAAAAACTGTATAGTGGCGCTATCCCAAGTATCCAATCTGTCTATGGGAATTCAGTTTATACTGCAGAAAGCCTTACAACGGCACTTACAGAAATAATGCATGCCTATCAACCCGCTGAAATTCGCACGATGGCAACTCTGGCAAGCACCCAGTATCCTGATCATAGCGATCACATGGCCGTGTCTCGGTTTACTGAAAGGGCGTACCTGCAGTATGAGCTAAACCAGTACAACAACAGCGTCACCATACCAATAAAACATTACATTGGTTATCCGATTCACGCTATGTCCGAAAATGTCTTCGATAATGAGCTTGATGACAAAACCTCTGTATTTTTAAGCTATGCGAAGCATGACGGTGGAGTCTGCCAGTCCGTTGAATCTTGTGCATCAAATACAGCATACGGCTTTTATTTACGCCGACAATACACCCAATAATAAAGGCCCTTCCTGCGTTTTTAGTCCGTAGCTTATTGCTGGCTATAGCTTTGTTTAACAAATAAAAAACCAACAGTCAGACTTTGTTACATACCCTACTTATATACCCCGGCTACAACATGCTATAGTTATCTTAGTTATGGTTATCAAAAAAATAATTATTATAAAGCTGTCCTAATGACTTATCGTAAAAAAAAGCAGAGCAATAAGTGGCCCGTAGGGTTTTTTTTGGTTATATTAGTCATCCTTGTTTTGCTTGTAACTGTCCTTTTGCGGGGTTCTGATGTAGCGCTGCTTAACCCTAAGGGTCTTATAGCTAATGAACAGCGTAGGCTCTTGATTGTTTCTGTTGTCATACTACTCGAAATAGCGATACCAACACTTACCGCGTTTTACTACATAGCTTGGAAGTACAGGGAATCAAATACTAAAGCAACCTACAGCCCTAATGCCCGTCATAGTAAATTTTTGGTGTTTAACATATGGGCGCTACCATTTGGTGTCATGGTCTTACTCGCATCAATAATGTGGCCCGCTACTCATAAACTTGCACCGCAAAAATCAATTATAAGTAGCAATAAGCCTATTGCTATTCAGGTAGTAGCACTTCGGTGGAAATGGCTATTTATCTACCCAGAGCAACAAATTGCAACAATTAATTTTGTACAGATACCAACCGATACCCCCATACAGTTAGACTTAACAGCAGATGAAATACCAATGAGTTCATTTTGGATACCACACCTTGCAGGTCAGTTATACGCCATGACAGGGCATGTTAACCGGCTCAACCTTATGGCGGATACACCCGGAGATTTTACAGGCAGTACAGCCGAAATTAATGGTTCCGGATTTGCCGGTATGCGGTTTGTAACGCGGGCTAGTTCTAGCGAAGATTTTAATACCTGGGTGCAGAACGTCAAATCATCATCTACATTCTTAGATGCTTCAGAATACCAGAAGTTACTCGCACCAAGCGAATATAATAAAACCGCGTTCTACGCTAAGGCTGGACCAGCTATTTATGATACTATGCTTCTGAAATACACGGGGTCTCACGACCATCACACGGAGGGTAAATGAGAGATTTTTTACTGGGTAGGCTTAACATGCAAGCGCTCCCACATGAATGGTTCACTATTAGCGGTAGTGTGGCATTTTTGGGTTTAACAGTGTTTGCAGTGATAGTTATAACCCGGATGAAACGTTGGAAATGGCTATGGAAAGAATGGCTCACCAGCGTCGACCCTAAAAAAATTGGCATTATGTATTTTATTGTTGGAGTATTTATGCTCCTAAGAGGCGGCCTAGAAGTACTGATGATATGGCTTCAGCAGGCTATATCCTCTGGCTCTTCACACGGTTACCTAACCGCTAATCACTTTCAGCAGATATTTACCGCCCACGGCAATATAATGGTTTTCTTTGTTGCCATGGCATTTGTCTTTGGACTCATAAACTACATTGTGCCACTTCAAATTGGAGCACGTGACTTAGCTTCGCCTTTCTTAAACACGCTTGGCTTTTGGTTGTTTGTCGCTGGAGCTCTTATGGTCAATATGTTCTTCTTTTTAGGCGGAGAGTACGCTGCAACCGGTTGGTTGGCAGTGGCACCGTTATCAGGAACACAGTTTAGTCCAGGAGTAGGAGTAGACTACTGGATCTGGAGTTTGCAGATTTCCGGTATCGGCACAACTCTTGGTGCTATTAACTTTATTATGACAATCCTTAAAATGCGAGCACCAGGTATGACACTTCGTAGAATGCCTCTGTTCACTTGGGGGTCCCTCTGTAGCATGATTATGGCAGTAACGGTTTTCCCGCTTTTGGCTGCAACACTCTTTTTGATGTTTTTTGATCGCTATTTTGGTGCGCACTTCTTTACTACGACATTTGGCGGTAATGCCATGATGTACACTAACCTTATATGGATGTGGGGGCACCCAGAAGTGTATATACTCATGCTGCCATCGTTTGGCGTGTTTTCAGAAATAGTGAGTACCTTTAGCCGTAAGGCAACTGCTAGTTATTTTACAAATGTGGCAGGTATGATTGGTGTTTCGGCCTTTGCACTTTCGGTTTGGTTGCACCACTTCTTTACCATGGGCTCAAGCGCTGATGTTAATGCATTCTTTGGCGTTATGACCATGATAATTGCGATTCCTACGTCTGTTTTATTCTTAAACTGGATTGCTACCATGTATAAGGGTCGCATTAGATTTGATACGCCAATGCTGTGGTTCTTAGGCTTCGTTGGCTTATTTGCAGTGGGGGGAATGGCTGGAGTAATTTTAGCGGTACCGCCAATTGATTTTCAGCTACACAATAGTTTATTTTTGGTGGCGCATTTCCATACCATGGTTGTTGGTGGTGTACTGTTTGGCATTTTTGCTGGATTATCTTACTGGTTCTCAAAACTTACTGGCTTTAAACTAAACGAACGTATTGGCAAGTACGCATTTTGGTGCTGGTTAATTGGATTCCTAATGGCATTTACGCCATTGTATGTCTTAGGTCTTATGGGGGCAACCAGAAGGCTCGATCATTACGAACCATCAACAGGATATCAACCATTCTTTATTATGGCTTTCGTAGGAGGGCTTATTATAGCGACTGGGGTTGCTCTACAAATTGTGCAAATTATAGCCAGTGTTATGCAAAAAAGAAGGCTTGTCGACACGACAGGTGACCCATGGAATGGGCGCACCCTCGAATGGTCGACTCCATCGGCACCTCCTTCTTATAATTTTGCAGTAGTTCCAAAGGTTACCGCGCGGGACGCCTTCTGGGAAATGAAGCAACAAGGCTTATCCACAAAAACCGTGTACGAAGATATTCTTATGCCGCGCAATACTGCATCGGGTATTTATATATCAGGCTTCGCCTTTTTGGTTGGATTTGGATTTGTATGGCATCTTATCTGGCTCGCAGTCATAGGTATCTTAGGCATTATTGTTTGTATAATTACACGCACATTTAACGAAGATACCGAATATGTTATTACTGCTTCTGATGTTGAGGACCGTGAAAAAGCACGCCATAAAAAACTGCGTGCCGCACAAGAAGGACACGATATGTCCAATGAAGAAGATATGACTCTCCGCGAATTTATAAAGATTGTTATTACGTGGGCACTTACAATAGTCAAGGAAAGGCAGTGGCGAAAATGGTAGCGCACAGCGTAGCAGCCCACGAAGAAGCATCAAATGACAGGGCGATGTTTGGTTTTTGGGTCTACCTGATGACCGACTTACTAATGTTTGCTGTGTTGTTTGCTGTGTACGCAGTGCTGCACAACAATACGTTAGGGGGCCCAAGAGATAAGGATCTGTTTAGCTTGCCGTTGGCCTTAACTGAAACGCTGATACTACTTACAAGTAGTTTTACCTGCGGAATTGGTATGATTGCCGCTCGGGCCGGGCATAAAAAACAAGTTCTTAACTGGTTTGGTATGACCTTTGTGTTGGGTCTCAGCTTCCTTGGCCTGGAGCTCAAAGAATTTACAGAATTTATCCATAAGGGCCATACTATCAGCAGTAACGCATTCTTCTCATCATTCTTTACGCTCGTAGGGACGCATGGTCTTCACATCATATCTGGTCTGCTCTGGATGGCAGTAACATTAATATACATATCTAAGCGTGG
>JAYTXD010000022.1:0-11083 GCA_043743105.1 Candidatus Saccharimonadota bacterium
AGAAGTCCTTGCACTTCCATGCCTTGATAAAAGGTTTTAGGGGGAACATCAAGCAAGCAGTTAATCCTAAAAATGGCAGAATTCTACGTGGTATTTACAGTATACCTAGTTACAGATCAGGATTCTCAAACTTAAAAAAGATTAAGGATACAAAAGAAAGCCATGCAAAGGTAGGCAGTTATTTAGGCAAATATATAACTAAGGATATGGTAAGTTTTCCGAATAAGCATCGCTATATGTGCTCAAGTGAGCTGGCATTACCGATTGTGGAATATAACCCACCAGCATGGCATAAAGGCTTAAAACCTCTAAAGCAATATGTAAATGATTACGGTATAACTTTGATATTTGATTACATTTCGCCGTTAGTAGGAATGAGATGACCGTATCAGTAAAGAATATAGGTAATTTAATAATTACCGTTAAAGAAGCTAGAAAGATTTTAGGCAAAACATATGATAAGTACAGTGATGAGTATATAGAACGACTCATTCTCTCCTTAGATAGTATTGCCGAATCATACATTAAATCGATTCCAAAATACGACATATGAATGATACACTTAAACTTAATACAGGAGGGAATGATTCACTGATGAGGGCTATCGCATATGTTCGAGTATCTAGCGAAGAGCAAGTACACGGAACGAGTCTTGGTAGTCAGATCAAAGCATGTCTTGAATTTGCAGAAAAGCAAGGTTTACAGTTAGATAAAAATGATATTTTTAGTGAAGAAGGTGTCTCAGCCAAAATCATTGACCGCCCACAACTTGCAGCGATGCTAGAGTTTTGCGCTAAGAATAAAGGTAAGATTCACTATTGTATCGTCTGGAAAGTAGATAGATTGGCTCGCAGGAGTGAGTATCACCATATCATCAAAGCTCAACTTGCTAAGTTTGGTGTAAGGCTTATATCAGTAACGGAACCAATAGGGGATGACCCGACAGGTAACTTAATGGAAAGTATGCTGGCAGCATTTGCTCAGTTTGACAATGATATCCGTACTCTACGTGCAACAACTGGAATGAAAGCACGTACCCAACAAGGAGGCTGGCCTCATGCTGCACCATACGGACTTAAAAAGATACGTTCAGCATCAGGTGGTGCAACCCTAGCTCCTGTAGAATCTGAAGCTCTTTTGATGAAAAAACTCCTTGAAAAGTTTGCAACTGGCGATTACACCATTAAACAAATAACTGATATGGCTTACAAAATGGGAATGCGTAAAAAGAATGGTGGCAAACGTAGTTGGGAAGCAATGAAGAATCTTCTTACTAATCCTTTGTACGCTGGGTTTGTTAAGTCAAAATTTACTGATGGCGAACTAATCAAAGGATTACACGAATCTATTATTACTGAAAAAACTCACTTTAGAATTCTAGCTATCATAAATGGCGATATCAAAAAGTATAGTAAACATGCTGAATTAGAATGGCCATTACGAGGAGGATTTCTAAAACATACCTGTGGTCTATCTGCTACTGGTAGCGCACCACGAGGTCGAAATGGTCCAAGTCCTCGCTATCACTGCTCTACCTGTAAGGCAACGAGCATAAAACACATAAGTAAGCGGCGTGAAGAAGTACATGATGATTTCATGGCTCTGCTAGCTAAAATAAAGCCCGATGAGCCAACCCAGATGTTATTTAAGCAAGTCGTACTTAAACGATGGAATAATGAGTATAAAGAAGCTATAGAGCATAATGCGAATCTTAATCGCGAGCTGGAAGCTATCAATGAAAAGAAATCACGCATTATTGATCTTTTTATTGACGGCAAGCTATCCGAATCAGAGAAAGTTCAAAAGTTATCAGAAGTAGATAAAACGACAGCGCAGATAAAAATTCAAAGTATAGAAGCCGACAAATACATTACTAAAAAGGAAGCTATTATCGATGGTGCACTACTTTTTATGTCGGACGCTGGTTTATTCTGGAACCTATCTGATATAAGCGTTCGCCGAAGAGTACAGGATGCTATATTTCCCGAAGGAGTTACTTATGATTTTGACAATGGATTTGGAACCGTAAAATTAGCAGAATCATATCAGTTAATGACTGAGGTTTCTGAAGCTAAAGTGTTGAATCGTAATTTGGCAGGAGTGACAGGGATCGAACCTGCGACCATCGGTTTTGGAGACCGGTACTCTACCAGCTGAGCTACACTCCTAAGTGATACATATGTATCAGGTAGGGATTATACCGTAACTCATCACAAATCTACACCTATACTGGACTTACTCAAAGCTCACTCACCCCCAGGCCAAATCTGACCATAGTAAAAACTGTTTTTCTTCTCTCGATGTATCCATAGGTATATCATATTCAGATAAAACAGTTTTCACTCGGCCATATTTACCCTGGGAACGAGCGATTTTGCGCAAGTCCAGTATAGCCATCCCAAATCAAAACATGTCTTTTTGACCGCGCTTGACTGGCCATAACTGTTTGAGCCAAGATATGGTTTTGTAGAATTTGGGAGCTTAACAGTGAGTTAAATTAATTTTCTAATGTTTGATAGGATGGAGGCGTAACATTTCTTACCTGAGAAAATTATTTTCTAGCGTAAGCCGAGCTTAGAACTACATGCTGGCCAAGGGCCCCAGCCGCGAGCTGCCTGGACGCGTGAAGCAATTTCTATCTGCTGATCGCGCGAGGCTAAGTCTGCACGCTCTGCATAAGCACCGCCGCCGTTACCAAGCCATGTACCATAGTCAAACTGCACACCACCGTAAAAACCATTACCCGTATTGATAGCCCAGTTACCACCCGATTCACAAGCTGCTAACTGGTCCCATGCACTACCATCAGAAGCATATGTTACTGGTGCAACTACGTATTTCTGTTGGTGAGGCGCATACACAACAACCGAGCTTACCACAGCTGATGCTGCAGGTAGTTCACGGCTCTCTAAAACTTCCTCAGCAAGAGGAACACGAATTTTATCGCCTGGGTTAATTATATCTGGGTTGGCTATATGAGTGTTGGCGTCAAAAAGCCGTACATAGGTAACTCCATGGGCATCTCCGATTGCTGTTAAAGTATCTCCCGAAGCAACCTCTACCACTACTGGTGGTGGCGTTGGTGCAGCAACAGGCACTACACCTGGTATTTTTACGTCACTTAGTGTTTTAGCAACTGTAACTACTGTGCCGTCCTTTTGTATCCCCACTGCTTTAGTTTGTACTTGGCCAGTAACATTGATGGCTGCGATACCAACCGACGAAAATAAGAGCGCACTTAATAAACGTACCTGCATTTAACCTCCTTATACCCCTGCAATAACACCCCTGCGTTTTATAAATAGCGTCGCAAAAATTTAGATGTCTAAAGGGTTTGTTGTTGCACTTTTTCACCTCACATGAAAAAAGCACAAGCTTTAACATTAACTTACCACGAAATATATGTCAACTCTAACCAAAATAGTTTCATAAAACCTATCTGTAGACTTGTTGATATTGCGAAATATATTTTATTGTTACAGCAACTAATTTTTATAAGTACTTACAGCGATTTATCGACATTTATTAATTTGAAAATAATTACATCTGTTATACAATATTTAAATATGGAAAAAATTGTGCCCGAAAAGCCTGTTCTCCTACTGATGTATGGATTTCCTGGTTCAGGTAAAACATACTTTTCCCGTCAATTTTGTGAAGAAGTACAGTCGGCCCATCTAGAAGAAGATCGTATCCGCTATGAGTTGTTTGAAAAGCCACGCTTTAGTAAACAAGAAAACTTTGCCCTCAACCGAATTATGGAATACATGACTAGCGAGTTTTTGACAGCAGGCGTTAGTGTTATTTATGATATGAACGCCATGCGCATTAGCCAGCGCCGTACCTTGCGAGAAATTGCCCGCAAGCGAAACGCCGAAATTCTTATTGTTTGGTTCCAGCTCGATGCCGACACGGCATACCTGCGTAATAACACACGAGATCGCCGTAAGCTAGACGACCGATATGCTGCTGGTTACGACGTAGAACGGTTTAAATCAATCGCGGCATACATGCAGCAGCCAGAACCTACCGAGGACTTTATTGTTATTAGTGGTAAGCACAACTACCCATCACAGCGCAGCGGTGTTGTTAAAAAGCTAGCAGACCAACACGTTATCAGAAAAAGTGACGCGATGCATAAAATGATCAAACCCCATCTAGTTAACCTAGTGCCTAACAATAGCCACAGTCACGATACGCAAGGCCGCCAAAATATTAATCTGAGCTAGCTAATTATGTCCGCAAAGCAATTTGAAGTCAGCGGTATTGGTACTGTTACTATCATCAAAAGAAGCGGCAGTAAGTCTATTCGCCTAGGTTTTGATAGCAAAAGCGGTGTGCGCGTAAGCATCCCATCGTGGGTGCCATATCTAGCTGGCGTTAAATTTGCTCAGGACCGAGCCGACTGGATTGCCAAACATCAACCTAGTACAACGCGACTCTTTAGCTCTGGTGACAGAATAGGCAAGGCGCACCATATGACGTTAGTGCCAGATGCGGCGGTCAAAAGCACCCAGGTACGCTTGAAGGGCAGCGAGATAATCGTCAAATATCCTGGCCGCTGTAATTTTGATGATCCTGGCGTGCAAGCAGCAGCCGAACGCGGTGCCAAAAAAGCCCTATGGAAGGAGGGCGAGCGCTTGTTACCTCAGCGGCTTACACTTTTGGCCCAGCAACATAGTTTTAAATTTAGTAACATCACCGTAAAGCAGCTTAAAACCAAATGGGGTAGCTGTAACCAAGATCACGAAATTACGCTTAATTATTATCTAATGCAGCTACCTTGGCTTTTAATAGACTACGTGCTTATTCATGAGTTGGTACACACCGAGCACCTCAATCATTCTGAAGCATTTTGGCAACGGTTTGAAGAAGCTTTGCCCAGGGCAAAAAAAATCCGTAACGAACTAAAAACATATAAAACATCGGTTATCCCTAATTAGAGACATCACTAGTTAAGTTTGACTAAAAGCCCATCAAAGAGTAGTATTGACAATATTGACCTACAAATATCGTAGGTTTTTTAATTGCAAGGGTGAAATAACAATGGCAGACAAGGCAGACAAGAAGCCGCGTGTTCGAAAAATAGAGACTGTTCGCGAGCGAAACGAAAAAGCCACTCTAAAAGCAACCGCTGACGCTAGTAAAGTCAAAAAACGTCCCGTACGTAAGGTAGCAGGAGCGGTTACGAAGCCGTTAGGATTTATCGCAAAACCATTTAAGATCCGTCCAGTGCGTTTTGTCTCTAAATGGGTTAGCCTAATTTTGGTACCTCGCTACTTCCGCAATGCGTTTAAAGAACTACGCCAAGTAACCTGGCCAACGCGCCGCGTAACCTGGAAACTTACGTTTGCAGTACTCATTTTCGCAGTAGTATTCGGCTTTTTAATCAGCGTAACTGATTACGGCCTCGATAAAGTAATGAGAAGGATTGTATTAAGGTAATGAAACGATATGACACAACCAAGCAGTGGTACGCTATTCACACCTATAGCGGCTACGAGGAAAAAGTTGCCGAAAGCATCCGCCAACGTGCGGAATCTTTAGACATGAAAGACAAGATCTATCAGGTTTTGGTACCAAAAGAAAAGATGATCGAAATCAAGAACGGCAAGCGTAAAGTTGTTGAAAAACGCATCTTCCAAGGATACGTTATGGTTGAAATGAAGCTGACTGAAGACGCATGGTACATTGTCCGCAACACGCCATCTGTTACTGGGTTTGTAGGAACTGGCACAGAACCAACTCCTGTTGAGAACGAAGAAATCGAAAAAATCATGAAACGTATGGGCAAAGACGAACCAAAGCACAAGATGGACTACAAGATTGGTGATGTCGTAAACATCGTCGATGGACCATTCAAGGGCTTTGATGGTGCCATTAACGAAATTGACCAGACTAAGGGCAAGCTAAAGGTACTCGTAAACATGTTCGGCCGTGAAACTCCTGTTGAGTTAGACGGCTTGCAAGTTAAGAAAACATAATTTCTATGTCGTCCGATCAACCTCTATTTGAGCAAAATCTACTACCTGAGCCCGAACAAACACCAAGCATGACCACATGGGACAAAGCACGGGTAGTTAGCGGCATGGTTGTTTTAGCGATTGGCCAGGCATTAGCTATAAAAGGAATTGAAAACCACAACATGCCAGATATAATAGTAGCAGATGCAGTCGCCCTACCTGTGGGGCTAGGATTAGCTCTGAGTGTACGAGAAATGCGCCGACGCATTCCTGTATTGAACAGAAGAGCTAGTGATTGCTTAAAAGAACCTACAGGCGAGACCGAGCCTAGACAACAGGGGTAAACTGTAGTACAATAGTTCTTAAGTTACGCATAAATCGGTCAGGGAGCTTCACACCCGAGACCCTAAGAAGGACTAATTATCATGGCAAAAGAAGTAAAAGCGAATCTAAAAATGAAAATCAAGGGCGGCCAAGCATCGGCAGCGCCTCCAGTTGGTAGCACCCTCGGTCAGCACGGTGTTAATATGATGGACTTTATTGGACCATTCAACGACGCAACCAAAGACCAGATGGGCAAAAACCTTACAGTACACATTACCATCTACACTGACAAGACCATGTCTTGGCGCTTTGTTGGTGTCCCGACTGACGACCTCATCCGTGCAGCCCTTAAGATTGACAAAGGTTCTGGCGTTCCTAACAAGGAGAAGATTTCTAAGAAATTGAGCCAGGCTCAGCTCCGTGAAATTGCAGAAACCAAAATTCAGGACATGAACGCGGACTCAGTAGAATCGGTTATGAAAATGGTTGCTGGCACCGCTCGTTCAATGGGCGTTGAAATCGAAGTCTAAATAATTATGTCAGAGACACCAGAGAATACTGGAGCTCCTACTGGAATAACCTTAGCAGAGGCTACGAAAGCATGTGTTACAGCAGACCTGAATGGCGAAGAGCATTATCCGGCTGCGGCATGGTTGATCGTAGACCAACAAGCGAGAGGCATGGATGTGCCGATAGATGTACTCATTACCAAAGCACTAAGCCAACATACAGAAAATATTGGCGTGCAGCATTGCTAGAACACCGATAAATTGCTATAATATCATTAATAAATTAACTTGTGGGAGACTTTTGAAAAGGTCGCATGCACCACGAAAGGAACAAATCTTATGGTGGAAGCTAAAAAAGTTACCAAGAAAAAGGTAAAAGAGACGGAAATTCAAGAAGGTAATATTCAGGAAACTAGTGGGACTACGGGTCAATCAGATATTCAGGAGCAATTAGAAACAGTTGTAGTAGAAAAAAAGACTGTTGCTAAGGCCGGCAAACGCAGTACCAAAGCTATTGCCGAGCAAGAAGCCGTTGCTGCTAAAGAAAAGCGCAAAGCTCACGCAGGAGAAAAAGCCGAAGAGCCAAAAGCTCCTGTTAGGAAAAGCCGCACCAAACTAGAACGCGCTGGCAAAAAGCTCCGAGAAGTTGCTAAGCTCGTCGAAAAAGACAAACTCTACACCATTAAAGAAGCTCTCGATCTTGCTGTTAAAACAAGTCCTGTTAAATTTGACGCAACTGTAGAACTGCACGTAAACCTTGGCGTTGACCCTCGTCAAGCAGATCAAAACGTCCGCGACAATGTTGTGCTCCCTTCAGGAACAGGTAAGACAATTCGTATCGCCGTTTTAGCGGAAGCTGATGACGCAGCAGCCGCTAGAAAAGCTGGTGCCGACATTGCTGGTACCGACGACCTTTTGAAAGACATCGAAAAAGGCATCATTAACTTTGATACCCTGATTGCAACTCCTGCCTTGATGGCGCGCCTTGGCAAGCACGCTCGTGTTCTTGGTCCAAAAGGCCTTATGCCAAACCCTAAGAGCGGCACCGTAACACCAGATGTCGTTAAGGCTGTCGAACAGGCAAAAGCTGGTCGTGTCGAATACCGCGTTGACTCAACAGGTATCGTCCACATGGGCATCGGCAAAGTGTCATTTGGTGGCGACAAGCTCCTTACAAATGCACAGGTTGTTTTTAGCTCAATCAAAGGCAATAAGCCAGCCAGCCTCAAAGGTAATTATGTTCGCGCTATCAACATTAGCACTACTATGGGCCCTGCCATCAAAGTAGCGCTCAGCGAAATCTAAAAGTTGTATCTTTTTTGAAAAGCCCCCTGGAATCAGGGGGCTTTTCAAATACACCTGTTACAGGCTAGAATTACGACGCGCCACCTTTACGGCCTGCAAAGAGTGCTCCTGCAATCATTATGCCAAGTATTGCGCCACCGATAGCTAAAGCGTCAGCAGGGCGCATTACATGCTCTTTCACAGGCACGCATACATTTGCTCCTAACTCAGTCAAGGCTTGCGGGTTTAGGATGTTGCCTGCGCCACACGATGGGGGTAATTCTAAATTAAAATATGCACTCATCTGATCATAGTATCATACTTATGCTATTTGTCAATATAGGTATTTGTACCGACTGTTAAAAACCACAACATGTATATGCTTGTAGGGCAACGCCGTGGTCTAGTACACTATTGTTAGTACCAAAGGAGGTGTGTCTTGGGAGTTTTTAGTAATACACAAATTCGTGCCGCTATAGATGATGGGCACATTGTCTGCACACCGTTTCAGCCAAAGCATGTGAGTCAAGCATCGCTCGATGTTACGCTTGGCTATTATTTTTACCGTGTTGAGCGCACTAATGAGCGCAACATTTATAACCCGTTTGAGCGCGAAGATGTAGAGCGTTACTTTGATGGCCCATACGAAGCAATGCCTCACGGACAATGGTGCAAGCTTAACGGCGTGACACCTCTTAAGAACATACCACTCGATCACCCTGTAATCGCCTTAAAGCCTGGCGAGCGTATCTTGGCCCATACACATGAGTTTTTTGGCATTTTGCCACCAGGAGCATGTGAAGTAAAAAGTCGCAGTAGTTGGGGCCGTAACGGCGTTGCAGTTTGTTTTGACGCCGGCTGGGTTGACCCAGGCTACATTAACCGTCTTACGCTTGAAATCTATAACCTCAACCAGCGAGAGACGGTCTTACTGCCAGTTGGGGAGCGCATAGCCCAAATTGTGTTTCATGAAACTGGCCAAGTTGACGGCAGTTACGGTGCCGGACGCGATGGAGGCTTTAGCGGCAAATATCAATCTGGTACAGACCTCAAGACCTTAATGGCTACTTGGTCACCAGCGCTCATGTTACCGAGGGCATATTTGGACAAACGAGAACTGCCACAAAAAATAGAGGGATTAAGCTATGAATAGTGTAAACACCCGAGGGCGTTATATTGTACTGGAAGGCGCCCAGGGAGTTGGTAAAACAACTCAACTTAGCTTGTTGGCCGAGCGTCTCGAAAAAGCAGGATACCCCGTACGTCTCTTTCGTGAGCCAGATAGCCAGAGCGACCTTACTGCACGCGCAATCCGCATGCTTACCCAAGACCCGCGCTACCCTATGAATACCCGCACAGAAGTACTGCTATATAACGCGGCGCGCAGCCAATCGCTCGAAGTTATTCGCCGTGCCCGTGCAGCAGGTGTGATATGTTTGTGTGACCGCAATTATCTTACTACTCTAGCTATCCAGTTTTATGGCCGGGGGGACGTGCCAGACTACAACACCATTAATAGCATTATCAGCTTTGCGGTTGGAGACATGCAGCCGGATATCACCATTGTCCTTGATGCTCCAGTGCAGGATCTGAAAAAAAGAGCCGAAGAAAGAGGTGCTGGCGAGCGCTTCGACAACCTCGATGTAGCCATGCTTGAGCGTATCAGGGCGGGATACTTGTGGGAGGCAAAACAACGTAATTATCCTGTTATTACTGCCATTAATACCGCAGAAACTGTAAATGACGAAATTTGGAAGATCCTTAACGGTACTATAAAAAAACAAGTGGCTGGGCCGCATGAACCCCCAATAATAAGTGCTGCGTCTGCTACTACCCCTATAGCATCAATCAAAGAAGTACTCGATGCTAAAATTGAACATCTGGAAGAAAAAAAAGAGCTCGAATTTGTTAAAAAAAATATAGAAGGGCACTACACAATAACGCCAGATGGCAAAGAGTTCTTAAGCGACGCTGTAACCAGTAGCGATGGTGATGTCTATGCCTTTACTGATAAGCTGAGCCCTACGACAATTGCCGCCGCTATGGCGCGTTTAAGTCGCCGCGGTGATGATATGCGCATCACACTACTCGACGAATTTGCAGCCAGTGCCGGCAAAGATGCCAAGCTACTACAGCGCGTTATTACTGCTTATGGTGATGACTCGGTCCAGCAGCTTGTGGGGTTGCACGTGGTGGTCGAAAACGCCAGCAATCTGCTTACAAAAAAGCTTGAATGGGGTCGCATGGCAGCATACCTAGAGCAGTCGACACGCTATATTTATTTTGATCAAAAGGATGAAGCAGGCAAATATCGCTACTTTACGCCCCCCGACCTGCCACTTAAAATCAAAGATCACTACGAAGAGGTCATGAACAAAATTTTTGACATCTATTCAGATATGGTACACAAACTTACCGATTATGTACGTGACCGCTCAGTGGTCCCAGAAACTGAGCGTGACGCCGCTTTTAATGGGGCAACTCGCGCCCAAGCCTGTGATGCTATTCGGGCCGTACTGCCGGTTGCCGTAAAGTCCACGGTGGGGATATATGCATCCGGTCAGGCACTCGAAAGCCTTATTATGCACTTGCAGTCAGACAACCTACCAGAAGCCCGCAAAGTTGGCAATGATTTGCTTCGCGAGGCGCGTAAAACCATCCCAACCTTCCTCGAACGAGCCGACAAGCCCGACCGTGGGGGCGCATTAGTGGCTTACCGTTCTAACACCTATAACGCCATGAAAAAACTTGCTGATGAGCAGCTACAACAAAACTTAGGCTCACTTGACGAAGATATTCAGCTTGTTGATTACTGGCCGCGCAACGAAATAGACCTCCTCCCGCATATGCTCTACGAGCACAGCACCATGAGTCTCCGCGACATTAAAAAAGAGACCCAAGCCTGGCCATATGAGCAAAAAATGAAGGCCTTTAAAACATATATGGGTGAACGGCTTAACCGCAGACATAAGCCTGGCCGCGCGCTCGAAATTGCTCATTATA
>JAYTXD010000023.1:0-10547 GCA_043743105.1 Candidatus Saccharimonadota bacterium
AGACATAATGCTATTGCTTATTTAGCAATTTTATGCTACAATGTATCTGTTAATTCAAAACAAAAATATGGCAGAACAAGATCCTCAACAATTCACCGCCCCTACAGAAGCTGTTACACCCACACCTTATGGGTGGGAAACTGTTGACGCTGGGCTAACACTTCCGACAGAAACAGGGTGGTGGAGTATTCCTCAAGAGGCAGTATTAGTGGCCGATAACGCAAAGAATAAACGTCTCAGAGAAGAACGCACCCAGGCAATGCTGGGAGTAATCGAAGCTGTAATTCCTCTACCAACCGATGACATGCTTCATGCTACCGCACAAAGAACGCAAGAATGGCTTGTCAGTAAATTTACAGATGGAATGACAGCGCAAGAAAAATACTATGCGTTTCTGAACCTGGGAAAGAAGAATGAACAAAGGCACCGCGTTGGCCTTGCTAACACATTAGCCGACAAAGGTATTCCTATCGACAGCGCAAGCACATGGATCGCTGCAGCGTACGAGGGAGTAAGGGCGATTACCTCATCGGGTGAAGTTATAAGCACATATGAAATTGGAAATGTCATAAACATTGCAGATACTCTTGAAGAATTAGCGACGGCAAACGAAGTGTTGAGAGCCTGGGGTAGCAGATTCGTCGAAGGTAACAGTGCCCCAACTGCTATAGCTGCAAGCAGAGAAGCAACAAGATTAATTTATGATTTAAGCGGAAAAGGTCGTAGTGATACTCCTAAAAAATTTACTAGTGAGGAAATTCTCGCATTAAATTCCGTATTTATGGATTTGAGCGAGGCTAAATACGCCGGACCTACAGGGGAAAATAGTCCTATGCTGTACGACGCAACGGAACGCTTCAAGGATGGAGCGATATCCTGGAGAGATACGCACAATGCCAAAGTTGGCATAGATGTTCTGAAGCAGACGTTGCCATTGTACGAAACAGAAGATCCTAAAGTTGTGACGCGCTACGTTGAATCCATATCCGAGTATGCACGAAATCATGTTATTAACGATAAATCACTCGTTGGCTGGACCAAAAATTTACTTCCCGCTATGCTTCGTCGTGATCCACAAGTTGAGACTTTGGTACGTGGTGGAAATATTACCGGTATGAGACGCGGAGACTTCGGAATCCTGGATTATATCGTGCATGCTTATGGCTCAGAAGTTACGCCGGCGCACATTAACGCATTAGTGATGATATCTCGCGGACTTCCTGCCAGTGATTTCGCGCGTCTGGAACAAAACCGCAAAGATGCATTATTGCTAGCTGGTGATTTCGGCATTTTACTTGACCTGATACATGACCAACGCCCAGGTGTAAACGATGTCGTTGCTGCTATGCGGGATTACTATGTTACAAAGGACCCGTCTGAGCTTGAAGTGGCAATGGATAGGACAGATTATCTAAAAACCGATAAAAGATCACGTGAATGGGTGCTAAACCTTGAGTCTTATGACAAAGATTCTGGAAATGGGGATGAAACGCTCATTGATGTTGTGTGCCGTGTAGAAGGGAATACCCGCTCTATAGATGTCCAAGTTCCTGACACAAAAGACGAAATAATGCACGAAATATTGCAGCGCGTTGATGCCGGTGAACCTGAAGCTTTGGGTGAAGCTTTTGCGCATCTCAACCATTCACTATTGGAAAAGGTGCAAGCTGGAGAGATTGGTATTGAGCCTGATGATATCAAGGTGATCAGCTGGATGGAGCATCAAGGTTTCAAGAAGCTGCAGGGATTGGAATACGAAGAACAGGTAGGTGTTGCTAACGAGGAATGGTTCAAGCAGGTCTTATTATTTCAGGAGCTGACAGCATCTACTGGATTTAATGCGGTAGATTTTGAAAAATTTATGCACTCAGTAGAAAATGCGCAACATGCACACGATTCGCTTAAACTAGTCGCGCAGCATGCACAGGAGCGCGCCAAAGAACTTGCGGACGCATACATCGCTAACGGTTGGGGAGAAAAGACGGGTGCTATTTGGTCGGGTAATATCATGCATGAACTTGCTGGACTGGGTGACCTTCGCCGGGCTAAGTCAGCTGCCTTAGGACGCCATCTAGCCGAGATCGCGCGACCGATGCGTGAGCGCTATAGAGGTGATTAATTAAAGACCGCTTTCTTAGTGAGAGCGGTCTTTAAAGAGCTAAAAGGGGATTACTTCTTTTTTGCTGGAGCTTTTTTAGCAGCTGGCTTCTTGGCGGCAACTTTCTTAACTGGAGCGGCCTTTTTTGGAGCTGCAGCTTTCTTCTCTACTTTCGTACCAGCTTTTTTAGCAGCAGCAGATAACTGGCGCTTTTTGCGGGCAACTTTGTTCTTGTGGAGCAGGCCTTTTTTAGCAGCCTTATCTAATGCACTTTGTGCTGCAGAGTGGTTCTTGGCAGTGGTGCTCTTTGAAAAGAGCTTAAATGCTGCGCGGAGACCCTTCTTGGTCTTGGCGTTGCGGGCTGTTGCTTTTTTAGTTGTTTTGACGCGCTTTTTTGCTGATTTGATGATTGGCATTTTTGATTCCTCTAGTGGTTTATTATATCTAATCGGTAACTATACATGATTGCCGACACTGTTGTAAAGAGAACGCACTAATATGATTGTACAGGGAAAAGCGTTTATGCTATCATGCCGACAAATAACATAAAACAAAAACATGAATCCACAAGACCCCACCCCAGGCAATCCGCAACAACAGGTCATAGAACGGCTTAAGACGGCTGTCAATGTCTTAGTGACAGTAAGCAACAGCCCGAGTGTTGATCAGCTGGCTGCCGCAGTTGGATTTACCTTGATACTGAACAAGATGGGCAAGCACGCAACTGCTGTTTATAGCGGCGACACACCATCAACAATCGAATTTTTAACACCTGCCGCGACACTTGAAAAAAACATCGATTCGCTCCGTGACTTTATTGTGTCTTTAGACAAAAGCAAAGCCGACAAGCTGCGTTATAAAGTTGAAGATAACGTCGTCAAGATTTTTATTACGCCATACCGTACGTCTCTCAGCGAAAAAGATCTTAACTTTAGCCAAGGCGACTTTAATGTTGATGCAGTTGTGGCACTTGGCGTGAGTGAGAGGGAAGAGCTGGACCAAGCAATTATTGCCCATGGCCGAATTTTGCACGACGCGACCGTTATTACGGTGAGCGCAGGCGACAAAGTATCTTCACTCGGTGCCATAAATTGGCAAGATGCGTCGGCAGGTGCTTTATGTGAAATGTTAGTGAGCGTGGGTGAGGCGTTGCAGCCTGGTATGCTTGATAGTCAGATCGCAACGGCATATTTAACAGGTATTGTGGCCGAAACCGAACGCTTTAGAAACCAAAAAACTACGCCAAAAGTAATGACAATGTCTGCCCAACTGATGGCTGCTGGCGCTAATCAGCAACTTATTGCCGCTGCACTCGACTCGACTCCAGAGGTTCCTCCTGCACCTACTACCACAGCAGGGCCAGATTTTGAAGCTGCAGAAGCTGTTGATGAGCCAAAAGTCGAAAATCCTGATGGTGCGTTACAGATAGAACACGAAGCAAGCCCTGTCCCTGAAGCCGAACCAGCCCCTGTAACCATAGCCGACCCAATTCCCGAACCAGTTACCGAGATGGCCAAGTCAGACCCTTCAACCGAATCTGGACTTAACCTTAATATAGAGATTAAAGACGAAGAAGAAGACCTAGAAAAAACGAATCAAATAACAATAGATGAACACGGCAACCTTAATGCTATTTTAGAAGAACCCACTGAACAAAAGGGTCGAAAGTTTTTAACAGACCCAATGGCAGGCAAAGATGCTGAAGGTCACCCCCTGACAGGGTTTGGGTCGGATGATGGCATTAACGAGCCGCATATTGATGCGCTAGCTGCCACGCCGCTCGGTGCCACAATGTCGCATAGCACTGAAGCAGGCTCAACATTACCACCTATCCCCGAACCAACCCCAGCTCCAACCCCTGATATACCGTTGCCAGACTCGGTGCTTACATTGCCCCCTGCTTTTGATACAGACACCCTACGTAGCATCGAAAAGACCTTTGACAGCACCCATATTGTCCAGGACCCGAGCAGCACTATAGATGAGATAGAAGAGGTAAAACACAGCCCACATCTTGCCGAAGCAGAGCAGATGGCTCAAGGTGTTGATACCGCAAGGGACGCCGTAACTTCGGCCATCAATGCTACTCCCTACGACAGTACTCGTCCAGAACCACTCCAGTCGCTAAACGCCGCGCCGCTTGACCTCCAGTTTGCAGCACCGTCATTGCCAGCTAGTGACCCTATACTTGCAGGGCTTGGGTTAACAGATCAAGTAAACATTTTGCCGCCCGCGCCTACCGCACAGCCTGAAGCGAGAATACCAGAGACGGAACCGCTTACACTTGACCCTAGTGGCCAGTCACCACCGCCGGTCCCGCCACCACTTTTGCCAGTTCGATAGTCAAGTGTCGTATACTAGCAACTCATGGACGGCATTTTACTCATCGACAAACCTTCTGGTTGGACCAGTTTTGACGTGGTGGCACGTGTGCGTGGTCAGATAAAACGCGAAACTGGACTCAAAAAGCCAAAAGTAGGGCATACGGGCACACTCGACCCGCTTGCAACCGGGCTTTTAATTATTGTCGTGGGAAGCTACTGCAAACGAGCCAGCGAATTTAGCGGCATGGATAAGGTCTATAAAGTCACGATGAAGCTTGGCGAAACCAGCACAACAGGAGATAACGAGGGGATTAAGACTGCAATTTCGGCAGAAAAGCCGACCGAAGAGGCCCTTGAGGCCGTTTTGAGCCGGTTTACGGGCAATGTCATGCAAACACCTCCGATATACAGCGCCATTAAGGTCAACGGCCAGCGGGCCTACAAACTCGCCAGGGAAGGCAAAGAGGTTAAACTAGAATCTCGGCCAGTAACAATTTATAGTATTACCGAGGTTAGCTATGCATATCCAGAGGTAAAGTTCACAACCAAAGTTAGCAGTGGCACCTATATCCGTTCGTTAGTAGAGGACATTGGCAAAGAGCTTGGCACGGGAGCATACATGAGCGAACTGAGGCGAACAGAGGTGGGCGAGTATGTAGTAGCTGATGCGCAAGGTATGGCTGATTTAACACTTGAAAAAGTCTGACAGGGGTGATACAATTGTGCACAAGATGATTACAAGTGAGAAGAAATTAGAGGCAATCGCCAAGACGCAGTTACATAAGACTGATACTGGCAGCGCACCAGCGCAGGCTTCTATTTTGACTGCTCGCATTACTGAACTTACCGAACACCTTAAGATCAGCAAGAAGGATCACGCGGCACGCCGTGGTCTGCTCCAGATGGTTGGCCAGCGTAAGAGACTTCTTCGCTACACATCAGAAAAAGACACTGCCACGTACGTCAAGACCATTGCCAGCCTCGGCCTCCGCAAATAGTTTTGTTTGTTACTCAGGCGTTATTGTTTAAATAACACCGAATGAAATGCATAAAACTAAGCAAGGGAACGCTTAACAGTGACGGAGCACAGCTATACCTACCCGCATTTCAGCGTATATCTGAACCCTGTCACTAAAACGTTCCAAAGAAAGGGTAGTTCTTAATATGAGTACCATTAACCCGTTCGGTAAAGACTTAATAGTTGTCGAGACTGAACTGTGCGGCCGTCCGCTTAAACTAGAAGTTAACAGAGTAGGATTCCGTACTTCCGCCTCTGTTTTGGTGACCTACGGCGAAACAGTCGTGCTTGGAACAGCCATGGTCAGCAACAAAAGTGTGCACGGCATGGATTACTTCCCACTGAGCATTGATTATGAAGAAAAAATGTATGCCGCTGGCAAGATGAGTGGCTCACGTTTCATTAAAAGAGAAGGCCGCCCATCTGACGATGCAATTTTGATAGGCCGGTTGATTGACCGCCCAATCCGTCCGCTCTGGCCAAAGGGTTATCGTAAGGAAGTCCAAGGTGTTGCGACAGTACTGTCAATGGACCCAAGCTTTAGACCGGATATGGTCGCTATGATTGCCATGAGTGCGGCGTTAAGCCTAACGGGCGAACCATTTGACGGCCCAGTAGCCGGTGTTCGTGTTGGTATGGTAGACGGCAAGTTTAAGGCATTCGCTACCGCAGAAGAACTCGACATGGGCAAGCTTGACCTTGTTGTCGCTGGAACCAAAGACGCAATCATGATGGTTGAAGCAGGTGCGAACGAAGTTACCGAAGAAGAAGTTGCTGAGGCGTTGGAATATGCCCACAAGGCCTACCAGCCTGCGATTGAAGCGCAGTTGGAACTTATTAAAAAAGTTGGTGTCACGGCGAAAGAGTTTGAACTGATCAAGCCGAACGAAGACATCCAGAAAGCCGTTGATGCATATGTTGCCGACAAGCTTGGCGAAGACCTCCGTAAGCCATATCCAGAACGCAACGAAATGGTCAGCATTTTGCGTGAGCAGACTATGACGTACTTCAAAGAAGAAACTGGCGAAGATGAATTTGCACCACTGAAAAGCGAATATGAAGAAGCTTTCCAGATGGCACTGCACAAAGACGTGCGTGCCGGAATTATTAAAGACCAGACCCGTCCTGATGGCCGGAAGCTGACTGACATCCGTCCGCTCAGCTCAGAAATCGGTCTGTTGCCACGTGCACATGGCTCAAGTTTGTTTACCCGCGGTATGACCCAAGGTCTTAACATCGTGACGCTAGCACCGCTCAGCTATTCTCAAATGGTAGACACCATGGAAAAAGAAGGCGAACGCCGCTATATGCACCACTACAACGCTCCTGGTTACACCGTTGGTGAAGTAAAGCGCCTCGGCAGTCCTGGCCGCCGCGAAATTGGTCACGGTTACCTTGCAGAACGCGCGCTTGATGCAGTGCTTCCAAGTGAAGCAGACTTTCCATATGCAATCCGTAGCGTTACCGAGATTATGTCCCAAAACGGTTCGACCTCTATGGCTGCAACCTGCAGTAGCTGTTTGGCACTCATGGATGCTGGCGTACCGCTTAAAAACATGGTTTCTGGTATTGCTATGGGCCTTATGATGGACGGCGACACGCCGTATATCATGAGTGATATTGCCGATGCCGAAGATTTTGCCGGTGACATGGACTTTAAAACAGCGGGTACCGCTAATGGTATAACTGCGCTGCAAATGGATATGAAGGTTCACGGTTTGCCAGTAGAAATTTTGAAGAAGGCCTTGATGCAGGGTAAAGAAGGCCGCGCTCACATCTTGAAGCACATGATGGAAACCATTTCAAAGCCAAACGAGATGAGTCCATATGCACCACGTGTTATATCTATCAAGATTAACCCTGATAAAATCCGCGAAGTTATCGGCAAAGGCGGCGAAGTCATACAAAAAATTACTGCCGAGACTGGCACCGAAATTGACATTAAAGACGAAGGTATCGTGATGATATCGAGCCCTGACAAGGCGAAAATTGATGCCGCCATCAAGTGGATTCGAGGCATTACCGATGAACCGGAAGTCGGCACCATTTACGAACAAGTTCCTGTGGTAAATGTTATGGACTTTGGTGCTTTTGTGCAGATTATGCCAGGCAAAGATGGCTTGGTACACGTTTCTGAAATGAGTGAAGACCGCGTCGAAAAGCCATCTGATATAGTAAAAGAAGGTGACCTTGTAGATGTTAAACTAGTGGCCGTTGACGACCGCGGCCGCTTGAACCTCAGTATGAAGCAAGCTGCACGTGAACTAAAGGACAAGAAGTAGTAATGAACAAAATGCAGAAACATCAGTTTGGCATGGCTGTTTCAGCTGGAGTGTTACTGTGCATATTTGCGGCTGTCATGGTCGGGAATATGAAAACACTTTTTGGAATATACATACCCAAAGAAATGGCTGTTGGCATAGCGGCCCCCTTAAGTTTTGGCTTCGCAGTACTTGCATATGCATTACATCGCCAACGCAAAAATCCAGAAACCACAAAGGTTTACAGGGTGTTGGGATATTTCCTAGCTTACGCCTTATTTGTGATCGGATCGCGTTTGACTGCAGCAGAAATGTTGGCTTTTTCTAACGAAGGGAGTTTCCCTAACAATGGCTACACGGTCACAGGTGGATTCATGATGTTATTCAGTGGGTTGCTGGCTGGGTATCTAAAAGGCAAAAAATAATGGCAGAATTAAAAGCTACCAAAAAAGCCGCGGATGATAATTTAAAAGATCTGCATAAATTCGCAAAATCTTTAGAAAGCAGCAAGAAGTGATGGGTAAACTAACTTCAAATCTAAAACACTTTTTCTATTTGGATAACTCAGCGTCATACGATGCTGTAAGATACCGAGATTACACAGGGCCAGGGTTTAAATCCTTTAAAAAATCTGAATATTTTAGCCAAAGGCTTGGATTATCTAGAAAAGCGGAAGTGGCTGCATGGTCAGAGATGACGAAAGTGTCGCTATTAATACTTGCGCTCATTATTGCAGGATCTGTTCTATTCTTCGACATTGAACTTATAAAGGTATTGGCAGATGCGAGCTTACGTACTAAAGAAGTAGCTTTGTACATCATAATTCCGGTTATCATTGCTAATCTGGTATTCCTAAGTGAATACCCCCGTTTGGTATTCCTCATAAAAAACTTTGAGGTAAGAAAATAATATGAGTTATTTCAAACAACCAGTATTACTTATGTTTTTAGGCTCACCGGGTTCGGGTAAGAGTTATTTTGCACGACAAGCGGCACAGAGGATGAACACAGTACGTTTCAATGGTGACTCTATGCGCCTTTCCATTTTTGGGTCATTAGACGCTATACATAGAGTCTACGAATCAAGTAGCAGGGAAACCGTAAATACTTATGTCTTTAACGCGATAGATTATGCAACTGGGCAAGTGCTATCGAGGAAACTAGATGTTGTATATGACGCTCATCACAATAAACGATCTGACAGAACTAATTTGGAAAAACTAGCTTCAGAGTATGGCGCAGTCCCTGTATTAGTTTGGATAAAAACACCTTACGACATCGCGCTTAAACGCATACAGACACGCACACCGCAGATAGACCAAAGGCAAATGGACGAGGAGCATGCCAAAGATGTCATGGCGCGCCACCAAAAATTTACAGATGAGCCCGATGCGATGGAAAAAGTAATCGTTCTTGATGGACAAATACCTTTTGATGAACAGTTTGTAGATTTTGAAAAACAAATAGAAGAATTTATAGCGCATGACTAGACAGCAACTGCTTGACCGGATTAAGGCAGATATTTTAGCTAAAAATATCTGCCCGGATTTGGCCAAAACGGCTACACAGCTGGTTATGGGTGACGGCAACCCCGATGCCGACATTGTTTTTATAGGCGAAGCGCCTGGCAAGAACGAAGACATACAGGGTAGACCGTTTGTCGGTGCCAGCGGCAAGTTTTTAAGCGAGATGTTAGCGCTTATAGACCTGAAACGAGAGGACATTTACATAACCAACATCGTCAAGTACAGGCCGCCGGAAAACCGCGATCCGACACCAGACGAAAAAGCAGCGTTCCTCCCATTTCTGGAGGCACAGCTAGAGGTAATTCAGCCGAAAGTAGTGGTAACACTTGGACGGCACAGTATGAATTGCTTCTTGCCAGGCCTTATAATTGGACAGGTGCACGGGCAACCACAACGGTATAAAGGACGGGTATATCTACCTTTATTCCATCCAGCGGCGGCCTTATATAACGGGAGCATGAGGCAAACCCTCATTGATGACTTTGTCAAAATCCCTCTAATCATTCAAGAAATCCAAAATTATAATAATTCTTAAGAAAGGAATAACAAACATATGGATAACAATAACAATTCACAAAACCCGCAATCAGGCGGACGGCCTCCAAGAGGTCCACGGCCACAAAACAGCCGTCGCCCGGGAGCTGGCGGCAACAATCAGCGCAGTGGTGGTCCTCGTGACAGCCAGGGCGCACAAAATGCAGGCGCACCTGTCAGCAATGGCCTTCGTAAAAGCTCCCGAGGAGCAGCTATGCGTGCGCAAAAACGCACAATTGATGACGCAACCCGTCAGATAAACAGCGTGTTACAAGCGCCAAAATCATCTGAGAGCAGCGAGCGCCCGCGCGCCAACTTTATCGATGATAGCCCAGTACTTAAAGTGATTGGTATAGGTGGCATGGACAGCGGTGGTAGCAAAAACATGATGGTAATCGAATATATGAACGATGCCGTAATTATCGATTGCGGTAATGATCTTGGCGTTGACTTGCCAGGCATTAACTACGGCATCTGCGACACCAGCTACCTAGAAACTATCCGCCACAAACTACGTGCCTACGTCATCACACACGGACACCTTGATCACATCGGTGGTTTGCCACACATTGTTCCGCTGTTCCCAGCACCAATTTATGGTAGTAAGTTTACAATTGGCCGTGTCCAAGAAATCTTCCAAAACTTTGGCGCGCCACTCCCAGAAGGATTTGAGCTTAAAACTGTCACTATGAACGAAGATACGCACGAGAAATTAAAAGTCGGGGAATTTTTTGTAGAACTTGTGCGCGTTACGCACTCGATTCCTGGCTCGACTGTAGTTGTAATT